>JBHPFC010000100.1:0-8413 GCA_042576405.1 Pseudomonadota bacterium
GTTTATGGACAGTTGCAGACGCCAACACATACTACGCCGGATGCTGTGCGCTTGCAGGCAGAGTTGGCGCGACTTCGTGATAACGGCGTAAAAACAGTTGCCATGGAGGTTTCTTCGCACGCCTTGCATCAACATCGTAGTGATGGCGTTGCCTTTAATACCGCAATATTGACCCATCTCAGTCGGGACCACCTTGATTATCACGGCAGTATTGAGGCCTACGCTGATGCGAAGCGTCGCCTGTTCAACACGCCGGGGCTGGAGACGGCTGTCCTGAATGCCGGTGATGAGTTCGGGCGGCAACTGGCGGGGCAATTACAGAATCAGGTGCGCGTGATTGTTTACGGTCAGCGGGAATACTGTGCTGGTTTGTCTGCTGACTGGATTGTGCTCGAAGCAGTCACGCCACGAGCCAGTGGTCTTGCATTGCGGCTGGATACCAGTTGGGGTCCGGCAGAATTTGAGACCTCGTTGTTGGGTAAATTCAATGCCAGCAACCTGATGGCGGCACTCGGCGGTCTGCTCGCGGCGGGTATAACGCTGGATGATGCGGTTGCGCGCCTGTCCCGTGTCAGGACGGTAGCCGGCCGTATGGAATTATTTGAGGAACGTCATGCGCCGCGTGTTGTTGTCGACTACGCGCATACGCCGCATGCTCTGGAAACGGTATTGCAGGCTTTGCGGCCGCACTGCGATGGGGAGCTGGTTTGTTTGTTTGGCGCTGGCGGGGATCGCGATACCGGCAAGCGCCCGCAGATGGGCAAGGTTGCCGAGTGCTATGCAGACCGGGTTGTGCTGACCAGCGATAACCCTCGCAGTGAACAGCCGCAAGCGATTCTCAACGAGATCGCTGCGGGTTTCCTGGAGCCGCAGCGTGTCGAATGCATTATTGATCGTGGTGCAGCGATCGATGTTGTTATCGCTGAAGCTGCTGTTGATGATCTTGTTCTCGTGGCCGGCAAGGGGCATGAAGATACCCAGCAGATTGGCGACCGGCGTTTCGCGTTCAGCGATCGTAACCGGGTTCGGCAGGCTCTGCGGAGGTACGCTGGATGATGGTTATGCAGTTGTCCGACGCAGCGCAAGTGCTCAAGGCCGCATATCATGGTGACGATGTCATGTTCCGCGGCATAAGCACAGATACGCGTACGCTGGTTGAGGGTAACCTGTTCGTTGCCCTTGAGGGGCCGAACTTCGACGGCCACGACTACCTGGAGCAGGCGCAACGCAAGGGTGCTGTAGCAGCTGCAGTTCGTCATGTCGACAGTGATGCGCTGCCGCAACTGGAAGTTGAAGATACCCGCCTGGCGTTAGGCGCTTTGGCTGCTTACTGGCGTGCGCGATTCGATCTGCCGCTGGTGGCAGTGACGGGCAGCAATGGCAAGACCTCTGTTAAGGAAATGCTGGCCGCCATTTTGCGCCGTTGTGGCGACACCCTGGTAACCCAGGGCAATTTCAACAATGATATTGGTGTTCCGCATACGCTGTTTGGACTTTCCGACAAGCATCAGTTCGCCGTGGTGGAACTGGGCGCTAACCATCCCGGCGAGATCGCTTATCTGACCAGCCTGGCAAGACCCACGGTTGCAGTGGTCAATAATGCCGGCCCGGCACATCTGGAAGGTTTTGGCAGCATAGATGGCGTGGCTCGAGCGAAAGGCGAATTGTTTGAGTGTGCCGCTGATGACACGGTATGTGTTATCAACGCCGATGATGATTACGCCGAGCTGTGGCGTTCTCTGGCTGGTGCCCGGACCGTGCTTAGCTTCGGACTGGATGCCGAGGCGGATGTGACCGCCGAGTGGCGAGGCGATGTCTCGGGTAGTGATTTGCGGCTGATCACGGCAGACGCTGAAGCGGCAACGCGCATCGCGTTGCCGGGAAGACACAATGTTATGAATGCGCTCGCCGCGACTGCGGCGGCATTGGCGATGGGTGTTGAATTAGCGGACATCGCTGCAGGGATAGCGGCTGTGCAACCGGTGCGTGGACGCTGGCAAACGCAGCCCGGTCTCAGTGGTTGTCGTGTGATCGACGATACCTATAACGCTAATCCGGCTTCGCTCGAGGCCGGTATTGAGCTTTTGTGCAATAGTGAAGGTGAAACCTGGCTGGTGCTTGGTGATATGGGCGAGCTGGGCGGAGATAGCGAAGCCCTGCATCGTAATGTTGGCAAGCTCGCTCGTGACGCGGGTGTCACGCGGCTGTTTACCCTCGGTGACCTGGCTGCGCAGGCTGCTCAGGCTTTTGGTTCGGGCGGAGAGTCCTTCTCCGATATTGACGCAATGAAGGCCGCACTGCGTACCCAGGTATGTGAAGGTATCAGTGTTCTGGTGAAGGGGTCGCGCGCCATGCGCATGGAGCGTGTCGTTGAGGCATTGCGCGGCAGGGCAGCGGAAAGGAGGGAGCACTGATGCTGCTATACCTTGCTGACTACCTCAGCCAGTTTCACAGTGGTTTTAACGTCTTCCAGTACCTGACATTGCGAATCATTCTTGGTGTGTTGACTGCCCTGATGATTTCTTTTGTTGTTGGTCCATGGATGATCCGCCATCTGAGTTTTCGTCAGATTGGCCAGCAGATCAGGGATGACGGTCCACAATCTCACCTGTCCAAGGCGGGTACGCCGACTATGGGTGGCGCACTGATCCTGGTGGCAATAACGGTGGCTACCCTGTTCTGGGCTGACCTGGGTAACCGCTATGTCTGGGTGGTGCTGCACGACACAGCGCTCGTCCATCTGCACCCGTTATGGGAGCTTCACCAGCCGGAAAAACTTCGGTAACGACTAACAAATCGGTATTGGTCAGCACCTGTGCGAAGTCATCAAACAGATCAAGCGTTCGACTGTAGCGGTGTGGCTGAAACACGGTAACAAGGCGCCGTTCAGGCCAGCCATTACGCACGGCCTCCAGCGTCGCTGCGATTTCACTCGGATGGTGGCCATAGTCATCGACAAACAACACCGAACCGCCGGCAAGCGATTGCTCCGCGCCAATCTGAAAGCGCCGCCCGATGCCGGCAAAAGTCTGCAACGCATGCTGGATACTCGCATCATCAACGCCCAGTTCGCGCGCCACCGCTACTGCTGCAAGTGCGTTAAGCACGTTATGATGACCCGGCATATTGAGCACGACCGGCAGAGGAGCATAATCTGCCTGATGAATCTCGAAATGCATCTGCCGTCCCTGCTGATTGATATTCATTGCGCGCAAGTCCGCATCTTCAGAGACAATGCCGTAAGTCCGTACCTGGCGCGTGATTTCCGGAAGCACTTCACGCACGTTGGGGTCATCGATGCAGATAACGGCTTCGCCATAGAATGGCAAGTGATGAAGAAACTCGACAAAGGTCTGGCGCAGGCGCTGAAAATCGCCCTCGTATGTCGATAAATGGTCTGCATCGATGTTGGTAATAATGGCCAGCATCGGCTGCAAATATAAGAACGAAGCATCACTTTCATCAGCCTCGGCGACCAGGTAACGACCACTGCCAAGACGAGCATTGGTATTAGCGCTGTTCAGCAACCCGCCAATAACAAAGGTCGGATCCAGACCGCCCTCAGCCAGCAGGCTGGCGACCAGGCTTGTCGTTGTCGTCTTTCCATGTGTGCCTGCTACCGCTATGCCATAGCGGAAACGCATAATCTCGGCAAGCATTTCTGCGCGCGGCACAATTGGAATACGACGTTCACGTGCAGCAGCCACCTCCGGGTTATCGTCCTGCACTGCGCTGGATACCACTACCACATCAACATCCGCTACATTGTCGGCATGATGGCCGAACCGGACTGCAACACCCTGATCGGACAAGCGCCGGGTCACAGCGCTTTCACGCAGGTCTGAACCACTAACTACGTAGCCAAGATTAACCAGCACTTCGGCGATACCACTCATACCAGCACCGCCAATACCGACAAAGTGAGTACGACGGATACGCCCCATGGCATCTGGCTGCACTGGCGGTGACAGTATCGCCGGCATCATGCAGCCTCCCGCCAGCCGCTTGCGGCTATACAGTGCGCAGCGACTTGCTGCGCCGCATCTGGCATAGCGCGTTCGCGAGCGCTTTGCGCCATTTGCAGCAGTTGTTGCGGCTGCTGCAGCAGCTGCAGCAACTCGAGCAGACGCAACGTATTCAACTCCGCTTGCGGCAACAGCACGGCAGCACCAACACTGACCAGGTAATCTGCATTGCTTGTCTGATGGTCGTCGACAGCGTATGGATAAGGCACCAGGATGGACGCAACGCCGATGGCGGCCAGTTCGGCAACCGTCAGCGCGCCAGCCCGGCACAGCACCAGGTCAGCCCATTGATAGGCTTCGGCCATATCATCAATAAAGGCATCAAGCTGCACCTCTACACCGGCATCACTGTATGCCTTGCGTGCGTCATCAATCAGTTTCAGACCAGTCTGATGCCAGACGTCTGGACGTTGTTCCGGCTCCATGGAGGCCAGTGCTGCGGGCACTTGCTCGTTAAGTACAGCTGCTCCGAGGCTGCCGCCAACAACCAGCAGACGTGGTTTACGTCCATTAAGCAAGGCACCTGAAAACCGGCTATCCGCAATACTGCTGCGCACTGGATTTCCAGTGAGCACAGCATTTTTCAGGCTACCCGGGAAAGCCTCAAGCACCGGGTGAGCGAGGGGTGCAAGCAGGCGATTGGTGAGTCCCGCAATCGAGTTTTGCTCATGTATAATTAGTGGTCTGCGTAGTAGCCATGCCATCAGCCCACCTGGTCCGGTAGTAAAACCACCCATGCCAAGCACCGCTGCTGGCCGCACTTTCAAAAGCACAGCACCGGCCTGCAGCAATGCCCACATCAACATGACCGGTGCGCCCAGCTTGCGTAGCAAACCCTTGCCACGCAGCCCTTTAACGTTTATCCAGTGCACAGGAATGCCGGTAGGCGGCACCACGCGCGCCTCCAGACCGACATGAGTACCCAGCCAATGTACCGGCCAACCCTGCGCCCGCAACTGTTCTGCAACAGCCAGCGCCGGAAATACGTGACCACCGGTGCCACCCGCCATAATCAGCATGGGACGCCGCTCTCTCATCGCGTCCTCCGCCTGCGTTTAGATGCTTCACTGCCCGAAGCCGGCAGGCCATTCACTGTGCAACGGGTTTCATAGTCGATACGTAACAACAGCGCAATGGCGACACAGCTGAGCAACATGCTACTGCCGCCATAACTCATCAGCGGCAGCGTCAGCCCCTTGGTCGGCAACAGGCCGGTATTCACACCCACGTTGATAATGGCCTGCATGCCCAGCCAGGTGCCGATACCATAAGACAGATAGGCTGCAAACAGATTGCCACCCTGCTCTGCGGTAGCAGCGATGCTGTAGGCACGGAACACCACGAAGGCATACAGACCGAGCAGCACCATGATGCCGAACAAACCCATTTCCTCAGCAAAAACAGCAAATACGAAATCGGTATGCGCTTCTGGTAAATAGAAAAGCTTTTGCACGCTGGCGCCCAGTCCCACGCCGAACCATTCTCCCCGACCAATAGCGATGAGCGACTGCGTCAGCTGAAAATCGGTATTGAACGGGTCATTCCAGGGGTCGATAAATGCCGTTAAACGACTCAGGCGATATGGCGAAGTAATCGCCAGCGTCGCAAACGCTCCACCAGCCAGCGCAATCAGTCCACCAAACTTCCATAGACTGACGCCTGCCATAAACATCATCACCAGCGCAGTGGTCATCAGAACCACGGTGGCACCAAAGTCCGGCTCTAGTAGCAACAGACCTGCTGCGACCAATAGCAAACCCAGTGGCTTCATAAAACCGGCGCCAGTGTTGCGCACCTCATCACCGCGCCTCACCAGGTAGCCAGCCATATAAATGATTGCCAGCAGCTTGGCTGGCTCGGATACCTGCAGGCGAAAAATACCCAGGTTGATCCAGCGCGTACTGCCATTGACCTCGACACCAACCCCGGGAACCAACACCAGGGCCAGCATGAGAATTGCCAGCAGGATGCAAAGCAGGCTGCCCTTCTCCCACCAGGCCATCTGGATACGCAAAACCAGCAGTCCGAGGCCCAGCCCAATGGCCAGGTAGAAACTCTGGCGTACTGCAAAGTGAAAGATACTTACATCAAGTCGTTCAGCCACCGGCATGGAGGCAGAAGCCACCATCACCAGCCCGATAGAAAACAGCGCTGCCACCGCAACGATCAATGGATAGTCCAGCGGCGGCAGATGATCTCCACGTCGCCGGGGCAACTCCGGTAACAACATCGCCAGGCTCATCGCCCCAGCTCCTGAACAGCCCGCACAAAGGACTCACCGCGTGCCCGGTAGTCGGTGAACATATCGAAGCTGGCACACGCAGGCGACAAAAGAACGCTATCCCCCGGGCTGGCCAGGATATCGGCAGCCTGAACAGCCGCTTCCAGACTTGCCGCGCGCTGCACAACCACACGACCGGCCAATGCCTGCTCTATCTCATCTGCAGCCTCCCCGATCAACACTACAGCCTTGACGTGCTTTTCCACACCAACCGCAAACTCGTGGAAGTCAGCATCCTTGCCTTGCCCACCGGCGATTAACACCAGCGGTGCGTCAAACCCCTGTACCGCAGCCAATGCAGCACCAGTATTCGTGGCCTTGGAGTCGTTGTACCAGGCGACACCGTTGCGTTCTGCCACCCACTGGGTGCGATGCGGCAAGCCCTGAAATTCCCTCAGCACCTGCAGCATGGCATTGCGCTCAAGACCAGCGGCCTCACCGAGTGCCAGGGCCGCCAGGGCATTTGCCAGATTGTGACGCCCCGGCAAACGTAAGTGCGCTACCGGCATCCAGCGTTCGCCACCGCGGACAATCCATTCACCTGCGCCAGAATCGATGATGCCAAAATCGCCTTCGGCGGGCTCATTCAAACCAAAGCTTACCGTTTTACCATCTGATGCCAGCGCTGCGGCAGCAACATCATCCCGGTTTACTATCTGTACCTGTGCCCCTGCATATACCTGCCGCTTGGCTTCAGCGTATGCCTCTATCGATGCATAGCGATCAAGGTGATCAGCGCTGATATTGAGTACTGTCGCCGCAAGGCAGCGTAGACTACCCAATGTTTCCAACTGGAAACTGGATAGCTCCAGCACATAAAAATCAGGTTCCTGCGCCTGTAACAAATCCAGCGCCGGCGTACCCAGGTTGCCTCCGATACGCACATCCTTGCCGGCCTGGCGTGCCATCTCACCGACCAGAGTCGTCACCGTACTTTTGCCATTCGACCCGGTAATACCAATAACGGGAGCGACCGCGCTGCGCGCAAACAGCTCAATATCACCGATAACCTCAACGCCTCGCGCCCGGGCCTCAAGTAGCAGCGGCTCCGAAAGTGCAACACCCGGGCTCAATACGATGCGCTCGGCACGTGCAAATATGCTGGCATCGAAGCCTCCGACAAACAGCGCAACGTCTGGTAACTCGCGACGGATCGCTTCCAGCTCAGGCGGTGCTTCGCGACTGTCTGTAACCGCGACCTCGACACCCCGGGCCGCCAGAAAACGCGCGACCGACAGTCCGGTCACACCGAGACCGACTACCAGCGTGCGTTGCGGCTGCTGTGCTTGATTAACCATGTCGTGTGCTGTCGCGCTCATCCTTTCCGTTTTACAACTCAGATCAGTACCAGCAACACTGCAATAACTGCGAAAGTCACACCCACTACTGCTATTTGACTCTTCTCGTCCATCGTTACCTCACTTCAACGAATTTTCAGTGTCGCCAGACCGCACAACACCAGGATCACAGTGATGATCCAGAAGCGCACAATGACACGCGGTTCCGGCCATCCCTTAAGTTCAAAATGATGATGCAGTGGCGCCATTCGAAATATGCGTCGCCCGGTCAGCTTGAAAGAAGCCACCTGCAGAATGACCGACAGCGTTTCCATAACGAACACCCCGGACATTACAAAAAACACCAGTTCATGACGGGTGAGAACGGCAACAGTACCCAGCGCGGCACCCAGCGCGAGCGCACCCACATCGCCCATAAATACCTGGGCCGGATAGGCGTTGAACCAGAGAAAACCAAGTCCGGCGCCGACAATCGCGCCACAGAAAATCGCCACCTCACCGACTTCACGAATAAACGGGATACTCAGGTAACCGGAAATATTGAAATTCCCGGCAGCATAGGCCAACACTGCCAGCGCACCGGCAATCAAAACCGTCGGCAGGATGGCAAGACCATCCAGACCGTCAGTCAGGTTTACCGCGTTACTGGAACCAACAACCACAAAGTACACCACCAACAGGTACCAGCCCCCAAGGGGAATAGCCACATCCTTGAAGAAAGGCACAATCAGTTCGGTTTCTGCAGGCGACTGTGCGGAATACAGAAGAAAGCCACCGGCAAGCAGTGCCGCCAGCGATTGCCAGCTGTA
>JBHPFC010000101.1:0-8243 GCA_042576405.1 Pseudomonadota bacterium
CGGGTTCTGATCATAATATGCGACCGGCAGTCTCAGCATTTGCTGGAAGACAGCTTGCCGAATCTGCTGGATAACCCGGCGGCCAATCCAGCTCATGATGTAGCGCGATGCAAAGCCGGTGACGCCACGAAACAGGAATAACAGGATCAGTACAACGGGGACGTAACGTATGGTGGCGGGGTCACGCTCGATAAAATTACCGTCGAGCATGGGCTTCATGAGCGCAGACGGTGCGATAGAATTTCGCGATGTCAGCTTCGCTTACGATAACAGCCATACCCGGGCACTGGAGTCAGTATCGTTCAGTATCCAGCCTGGCCAGACAGTCGCTCTGGTCGGACGATCCGGGAGTGGCAAGAGCACGCTGGCGAACCTGCTGGTGCGCTTTTACCAACCGGATCAGGGCGGTATATACCTTGATGGAAGGTTGATTGACGAGTACCGGCTCGCTGACCTGCGCAGGCAGATTGCCATGGTCGGCCAGGAAGTCACGCTGTTCAATGATACCCTCCAGCACAATATCGCTTACGCGCATCCCGGGCAGCCTGGTGATAATGAGGTGAGAGAAGCCGCCGAGGCAGCACACGCCATGGAATTTATTCAACAGTTACCGGCAGGCTTGCTGACCCGAATCGGCGATCGGGGTGTACTTTTGTCGGGCGGACAGCGTCAACGAATCGCTATCGCCCGCGCCATACTTCGCGATGCGCCTGTCCTGGTACTCGATGAGGCCACATCGGCGCTCGACAGTGATTCGGAGCGTCTCGTTCAGGATGCACTGGACAGGCTGACACGTGGCCGTACGTCCCTCATCATCGCGCATCGTTTATCTACCGTGGTGCGCGCAGACCGTATTCTGGTAATGGATCGGGGGCGCCTGGTGGATTCCGGCACACATGCAGAACTGCTTGCCAGGGGCGGTATCTATACCGACCTGTATCAGCTGCAATTCCGCGAACCCTCGAATGGTGAACATGAGGACTAGACTTGAACGGCTGTTGCAGTACCTCTGGTACCGCAGCGCCGGCTGGTATTATCTGTTGGTGCCATTCAGCTGGTTCTATTGCGCCGTTGCAAGTATTCGCCGGGCGCTCTATGCGAACGGTATTTTGCCCAGCAGCAAGGTTGATTGCAGAGTCATTGTCGTCGGCAATCTGGTCGCCGGGGGAGGCGGTAAGACACCCACCGTCATCGCAGTGGCACGTTTGCTGACAGGTGCCGGGCTCAGGGCAGGGGTGCTCTGTAGCGGATACCAGGGGCGTGCCACCCAGTGGCCTCAATCGGTCACACCCGCCAGCCCGCCAGAGCTGGTGGGTGATGAGGCTGTGATGGTGGCTGAACGTACCGGTATACCCGTAGTGGCCGGGCCCGACCGCGTGGCCGCTGCCAACATACTGCTGTCCAGGCATCACTGCGATGTACTGATTTGCGATGATGGCTTGCAGCACTATGCTTTGCAGCGTGATATCGAGATCAATGTCGCAGATGCAACACGCGGTTACGGGAATCAATACTGTCTACCCGCCGGGCCACTCAGGGAGCCGCTGTCGCGTCTCGATGCCGTAGACGCAGTGGTCTCCGTTGACGGGGA
Source organism: Pseudomonadota bacterium (assembly GCA_042576405.1). GTDB lineage: Bacteria > Pseudomonadota > Gammaproteobacteria > DSM-19610 > DSM-19610 > Thiogranum. Next base: position 1,592 of record JBHPFC010000101.1, read on the forward strand.
AATACCTGGCAGTTCCACTGTCGTTTACCGGAACCCAGGAGATGCGAGAAATCTCTTAGACCCCACCATGACACGGAAATTGGCCGAATTCGAAGGTCAACCTGTACACGCTGTCGCAGGAATAGCCAATCCCGAGAGTTTTTTCCATTCGTTAAGATCAACCGGCATGGAGATATCAGCACACGCATTTGCCGATCATCACGCCTTCACCTCGTCCGATCTGAACTTCAACAGTGAAACACCGGTTTTGATGACCGAGAAAGACGCGGTAAAATGCCGTTTATTCGCCCAGCCCAACTGGTGGTATATACCCCTTGAGCTCAGCTTCAATAGCGAGTTCGAAGCCTGGCTGCTGAATGCGGCAGGCAAACCGGAGCAATAAACCTTGGACAAGAAATTACTCGACATACTCGCCTGCCCAGTCTGCAAAGGGCCGCTGAAATATGACCAGAAAAACCAGGAACTGATATGCAAGGTGGATCGGCTCGCCTATCCTGTACGCGACGACATTCCGGTAATGCTGGAAGACGAAGCAAGACAGCTGCCGGCCGAAGAAGAAATATAAGGAACACACCGCTATGTCACAGGCCTACAAGGTCGTTATTCCGGCACGCTACGCCTCAACCCGGTTACCCGGGAAACCGCTGCGCGACATTCTTGGCAAACCCATGCTGCAACATGTGTACGAGGCTGCGGTAGCCTGCTCAGCTGCCGAAACAGTGATCGCCACTGATGATGAACGCATTAAACAGACGGCAGCAGCTTTTGGCGCTAACGTCTGCATGACCTCGGCGGAACACACCAGCGGTACTGACCGGCTTGCTGAAGTTGTCGATACGCTCGGCTGGCAAGATGATGACATCGTCGTGAATGTGCAGGGTGATGAACCGCTCATGCCACCCGCATTGATTGACCAGGTTGCAAGTGACCTGGCTGAAAATACCGGGGCATCGATTGCCACTGTCGCAACACCTTTGGTTGCTGCAGGTGAATTCTTTGATCCTAACGTCGTAAAGGTTGTCACTGACAAGGTTGGTTATGCCCTGTATTTCAGCCGCGCTCCGATTCCCTGGGATCGTGACCTGCTGCATGATGATGTAAAGGCGTTACCGATTGGAATTGTTCCCATGCGGCATATAGGCATCTATGCGTACCGCGTCGGTTACCTTCGACGCTACGCTGAAATGCGTCCCTGTCCTTTGGAACAGGCTGAGCAACTGGAGCAGTTACGCGCGCTCTGGTACGGAGAGCGAATTCATGTCGCAGAAGCTATCCAACGACCGGGACCCGGTGTAGATACCGAGGAAGACCTGCATATTGCGGAACAACTCATGCAAGCAAAAATGAACGGCGGCTAGCGGGTTGCCTTGATATCGCTTAGCCAGTCGGCGATTATCGGATTCAGTGCACCGTGTTCCACCAATAAAGGCAGTGAATGGTAATTGGGAGCGCGCCTGTTGGCATCGCCAAACTGATTGGCCTGAATAGTCGTCTGACGTTTATCGCATTGCAGCACCAGGGTATTTTCACTCTGAAGTAACTCGATGATGACGCAGCTTTCTCCGTGATAAGTCAGTGTTCGACCAAGGAGCGACTTGAGATCCTCTATTACCTCGTTATCCATGCTTAAACCTGTCCAGATGGTGTTGTAGGATAGTACGCTGTTACCGACACAAGCACACCTACACATATAATGTAGATTCTTAAAACATAATTTAAGATATTGTAATATATGAATAATATGAAGGTTCTATTTGTCTGTATGGGCAATATATGTCGATCACCCACAGCACAGGGTGTATTCGAGTCGCTGATAGCCGAAGCCAGGCTCGAGGATTATGTAGTAATTGATTCGGCTGGAACGCATGCCTACCATGTCGGCAAGCAGCCTGATCAACGCGCTACCCAGGCCGCCTCGCTACGCGGAATAGATCTGACAACCCAGACGGCGCGGCGCGTCGAACCGGGTGATTTTGTCAGTTTTGACTATGTATTGGCTATGGATAGCAGCAACCTTGACGATTTGCTATCCATTTGTCCCGAAGAGCACCAGAAGAAGGTCAGGCTGTTTCTGGACTTTGCTGATAGTTCCACGAGTGAAGTCCCGGACCCTTATTACGGCGGCAGTCAAGGGTTTGAGCGTGTACTGGATCTGGTGGAAGAGGGTGCACGCGGGTTGCTGAATGACGTGCAAAGGCGGATAGGTCGATAGGTAACCACCATTGAACACCGAATCTGACCGATACTTTTGCCTTATCCCGCATGTTGATGTTTTGAAGCAATTAGCGACGACACCAGGATTCCAGTTACCGCCAGCATCCATACAATCACCGCGCCTGAAGGAAGATCGAATAGCGCTGAAATAACAAGGCCGCTGGCAAACCCTGCCAGGCTCAACAGATATCCGGCCATCAGCGACTGACACCGCATGGCCAATCGGCGAACCGCCAGTGCCGGAATAATCAGAGTCGCGAAAACCAGGTAGATACCAACCAGTTGTACGGAAGCGGTAACCGTCAGGGAAAACAGCATGTAAAACAGTGCCGGCCGGTGTTCCGCCCGAAGGCCATACCACGCTGCCAGAACACCCACGTACAAAACCACTATGGGTAATAGCTGATTCAGGTTGACCCAGAGAATCTGCCCAACCAGTAGATCTTTAAGATGTTCACCACCATGAGGATTGTTGGCCAGCAACAGAATGCCTGCTGTAGCGGCCAGCACAAAAACACTACCGATGATGGCCTCGAGATGATGCGACCAGCGGCGTTCGCACTGGTAAAGCATAAGAGCACCGAGTAGTGCAGAACCGAAAGCTGTCGCCTGCACAGCGACGTCCGAATCCTCAAAGCCCAGTGAATACGCGAGCAACACGCCCAGTGCGGCGATCTGTGCAATGGCGAGGTCAATAAAGATAATGCCGCGCTTCAATACCTGTTGGCCCAATGGTACATGTGTTGCAGTCACCAGAACTCCGGCTGCCAGCGCAGGCGCGATGATTACGGGATCGAGGCCGTCAAGATTCATGATGAAACACCCAGCAGCAAGGAAAGCGTTGAGTCGAACAGGCCGAACAGATCTTCGGCCTGGGGGTTACCACCTACGGTATAGGGCAGAACCAACACCGGAATGTCTGTGCGCTCATGCAACCAGTCAGCAGCACGAGCCGGCTTGAAGGGCGCGCGAATAATGGCCCGTGCCGGTTCAAGTTGCATGCGCTTGATAGTGGCTGACAGGTGGCTGCTGGTAGGTGGCACACCGGGTTTAGGTTCCAACTCTGCCAGCTGATTCAAACCCAGCCAGTAATTCAGATAAACCCAGGCATCGTGGTATACAACGATGGGCATGTTCTTCAATGTCGCCGCACGTTGTTCCCAGAGTTCAAGCGAAGATTGCCATCGCTTTAAAAAATCGCTGCTTTGGCGCTGATAATAATCAGCATTATCGCCGTCCAGCTCTATCATGCGTTGCAGAAGTGCACGGGTAACAGGAAAGTAGTTACGGGGATCCAGCTGAATATGCGGATTTCCGTCCGGGTGCACATCGCCGGCGGCACGATCGATAGTGTCAGGTACAGACAGCATCTGAACGTAGTCCGCTGCCAGAAAATAACCGGAACTACCCGGCAGAACTCTCCTGTTGTTACTACGGCGGAGCAGCACCGGCAGCCAGCCAGCTTCCAGGTCCGCACCGGTACAGATAACCAGGTCGGCGCGCCTTACCTGTGCAATCAGGCTGGGACGCGCCTGAATATGGTGGACGTCCTGAAACGCGGTAGTGGCGATGAACACACTGGCTTTATCGCCAGCAAGTTCGGTGGCCAGGGCGCCCCATTCAGGCTCGCAGGCAAAGATCCTCAGGTCGGCTTTTGCCGGTAGAATCGTCGACATCAGCAACGAAAAGCAAAATAATAATCGATTCATGCTCAACAGTCCCTAAAACTCGTGCGCGCCGTGGGCACCCAGACTCATGATGTACTGAAGTGACCACTGGTTGTCTGTCTTGTCGGGTCGAGATTCATCGCGATTGTACTGCGCACGAATCCGGCTGAATTCACTTGGACTCCAGTCGGCCATAATACTCCAGCGTTTCGGGTCGTGACCTTCACTATCAAAACCGGACTCATCAACCACCTCCTCAGGATCGGTGAATCCGCCAATGTTGACGACAGTCAGGTCGTTATCTGCATCCAGCCAGTCGTAACGCACACCAACTCGCCAATGTGGCATAAACTGGTATACGGCCTGCGCATACCAGCCTTTTTGCTCTCCGTCGTAATCCATGAGCGCAGTGTTGGCTCCCTCTGTAAATGTAATATCACCATCCTCTTCTCGATAGAAGTATTCCGCTTGCAACTTGAGATTACGTAACCCCGGATTACCACCGGGTGCCCACTGATAGATAACATCAGCGATGTACAGATCAGAGTCACCGGTGAAGGAAGAACCATCCGCATCACTACCGTGGCTATGGCCACCACCCTCACGATCATTCACATCGGCAACCAGTGCGGAAACACCTGCCTGCCACGCATGGCTGATACCGATATCACCGCCCAGTTTCAGAAAAGCAGTCTGAACATCGCCAATAACACTTTCCGACTCTCCGGCCGGGAATTGATTGCCCGCGTAAGTCTCGGCACCGAACATGACATACATGTCCGTTGGAGCAGTCCAGTTCACGCGCACACCGTCATCTCGATACTGCTTGCCCAGGAAGGCGCGGTAGGCCAATGGTGCATCATGGAAGTCCCACGCATGGGTATGAAAGCGATTGAGGTAGCCCACATCGGAATAAAAACGTCCAAAACGCCCACCCAGCCCGGCTGGCAACATCAGAGGGTCGGCATAGGCTTCCTCAACATCGATATCGGTGTCGTCGTTATCATCGTGCAACGCGACCGTAGTCTCGGCATAGAACCACTGGTCAACGCTTGCTGACGCAGTGAGTTCGGTTTCATCCAGCGTCAAACCCTCTGCGGCCAGTCCTGCTTCGCCACCTATCTGAAAACCGGGCAGGGCATAGTCGTCGGGATTTTGAGAGTAGCTGTTGACGGAGCCTTGCAACACCAGGGAAATTGCCGGATTGAAAGCGTTGCTAACGAAACCGCCAGAAGCGTTAGTAGCTTTACCGGATATCTCCTGATTTTCCGCCAGAATTGCGCTGTTCTCTATTGCCTGTAGTTCTGCTTTCTGTAACCGTTCCTCAAGCGCTTTGAGTTGTGACTCGTATGCTTTTCGAAGCGCTTCCATTTGTTGACGGATATCTTCCAGTTCTCTGCCAGGGTCTGCAGCATGAATGCTGTTTGTAAGTGACATTCCAAGGCACAGCGTAAATACGTTGGCTCCAAATACATTCATTTGTATTTCTCCACATCCAGTCGAACACCCCTACAGGTGCGACATACTCATAACCAGGCCAGACGTAGTCTCTTATACAGGCGGGTAATTTATCCGGTCCTGGATGGCGACCTAAACCTGAAACCAGTAGTTAGCCCAGGATTGGGGTGACGTGAATCACGGGAGGAGCGCGGCTGTTCGGAATATGAGTGAAAGCAGATGGACAGTGGGCTGAAATAACCGGTAGTTGTATCTTGCCGCGAACAGGGTTTACAGCATGGGTCGATTTTCCGACCGATATAGCATCCATGCTGGATGTGATGTGGCAGACCGGGCAGTTTTCTGAAGAACCTGAATGCGCGTCAAGGTCTGACTGATGTGCCAGCAGCGTTGTCTGCCCAAGCAAGAGGACAGCAAGTAGAAACCATTTTGGCATGTGGTGAAACATATCGATATTCTGTAAACGACAATCGGGCAGTTTATATAACCACTGGCCAGTTACATTTTGTAACCTGCCAACGGTTGTTACTCAGACAAGCGATTGAGCTGTCAGATCAGTCATCACCAACGGCCGGTTTCGGAGCGGTAACTGGGGCCGGTTTGGATTCTACGCCAGCTGCTGGCTTTGGAGCCGAACTCGATACCGGTTTGGATTCTCCACTAGCCGGTTTTGGAGCGGTGACTGGGGCCGGTTTGGATTCTCCACTAGCCGGTTTCGGAGCGCTACTTGACGCCGGTTTGGATTCTCCACTGACTATCTTCGAAGCCGTGTTTGACGCCGGACCGGGTGCCTCGCTACCCGGTGACTTGGCTACCGGAGCGTTTGTCGTAATTGGGGCATCCGTGGTTTGTTGAGCACTCTTGATCGGGGTAACCGATGCGTCTGCCGTAGACCTGGGTGCTCCACTGCTGGCTGCAGAGGTGTCGCCCGAAGCCACATTATCACCGTCAGCCTGTGGCTGGTTAGCTGACTGTCCATCTTTATTACGCTGACCTGAACGTCTCCGGCCACCACGCCGCCCACGTCGACTGCTACGGCCCTGCGTGTTCTTGTTACCCGATGCATCCTGGGCATTAGTTGATGACTGTTGCTCTTTATTGTCTGTTGGCGCTTTTTCGGTTGGCGCTGCTTTTTCCGGCTTGGCCTCGGCGTTAGCTGCATCTCCCTTGGGTGCATTAGGGCGGCGTTTCTGGCCACCACTACGCTGTTGCTGCTGTTGCTTGCCACCGCCTTCAGGGCGACGTGCTGACTGTCCACCACGTTTGCGGCTGTTGCCGCCGGTTCGACCGCGCCCACCCCGTGCGGCATTGCC
>JBHPFC010000102.1:0-8051 GCA_042576405.1 Pseudomonadota bacterium
TTTTACCGAGCATGGCGTCGGTAAACTTGTCCATACGGGTAGCAGTGGTAGGGCCGGCCGGCCCCACAGCCTCACCTTTAATCGGGTCTACCGGGCCTACGTAGTAAATAAACCGGTTGGTGAAGTCCAGGCCCTCGGGCAATGCCTCGCCCCGGGCAAGACTATCAACAATACGCTTGTGAACTGCGTCGCGGCCGGTCAACAGGCGGCCGCTCAGCAGCAGGGTTTCGCCGGGTTTCCAGTCGCGAATGGCCCCTGAGTCGAGGCTGTCAAGGTCGATACGGCGAGCCTGGGCACAGTGCAGTTTCGGCCAGTCGTCCAGGGACGGCGGTTCCGGGAATACCGGGCCGCTGCCATCGAGATCGAAGTGAATGTGCCGGGTGGCCGCGCAATTGGGCACAATGGCGACGGGCAAGGATGCTGCGTGGGTCGGGTAGTCCAGTACCTTGACATCGAGTACCGTGGTCAGGCCGCCCAAACCTTGTGCGCCAATGCCCGATTGATTGACGCGATCATAGATTTCCAGGCGCAACTCTTCAGCACGGTTAGCGGCTCCACGGGACTGCAGTTCGTGCATATCCACTGGTGCGAGCAGCGATTGCTTGGCGAGCAGCATGGCTTTCTCGGCCGTGCCACCGATGCCGATGCCGAGAATGCCCGGCGGGCACCAGCCAGCACCCATACCGGGTACCTGCTCTACCACCCAATCGGCGACATCATCGCTGGGATTGAGGATGGCAAACCGCGCCTTGTTTTCCGAGCCGCCGCCCTTTGCGGCCACGGTGACCGAGACCCGGTCTCCAGCCACCGTGGACATATGGATTACCGCCGGCGTATTGTCTCCGGTATTGCTGCGTTTGCCTGCCGGGTCAGCGACGATCGACGCGCGCAGAGGATTATCGGGATCAAGATAAGCGCGTCGTACAGCTTCGTTGACCATGTCTTCAACGCTCATGTCGCTTGCCCAGCTGACATCCATGCCAATACCCAAAAATACGGTGACAATGCCGGTGTCCTGGCAGATGGGGCGCTTGCCCTCGGCGCACATGCGGGAGTTCACCAGAATTTGGGCTATCGCATCCCGTGCCGCAGGAGACTGTTCTTTTTTGTACGCCTCATGCATGGCCTGGACGAAGTCGATCGGGTGATAATAGGAAATGTACTGCAGTGCATTGTGGATCGACTGAATGAAATCTTCCTGACGAATTGTGGTCATACCTATATCCTGTTGATTGACCCCTGATTAAGGGAACAAATGCGGCTGCCGCTGAGGTCCACTGTTAGTTTAGAGCCTGCGGCGGCTGGCGACCAACTGTGTTATTGAAATCAGAGACTTTTTAGATGCGATTATTAGCAATATTGACCACCGCAGTTGGCTTCCTGGCGGGAGCAGCTGTTGCCGAACCAGTGGATTACAGCTTGCCGGATATGTCTGGTAAAACACGCTCGCTGGAGGACTACCGAGGCAAGTGGGTGATTGTGAATTTCTGGGCAACCTGGTGTCCTCCTTGCCAGGAAGAGATTCCAGACCTCGTCGATTTCCATGACAGCCACAAGGATACTGATGCCGTGGTGCTCGGCGTCAATTTTGAAGATATTGGTACAGAGCAGCTGACTAACTTTGTTGATTCATTCCTGATTTCATACCCTGTGCTCCGTTCTGAACCGCTGGCGACGACCCCGCTGGGAGCTATACCCGGTCTGCCAACGACCTATATTATCGCTCCGGACGGATCACCGGTGGCCCGGCAGGTGGGTCCCGTTACCCGCAAGCAGCTGGAAGATTACATCGAAAAGAAGCAGAAGCAGGCCAATCCCGGCTGAGACAGTCACTGCCTGCCCCGTTATTACCACGCTGTGTTTGCACCGACGAATTGATCAGTTTGACTGCTGTGACTCGGGCCGCCTTCCGGTGACGACGGCGGCTTCGAACCGCTGACCATCGCGTATGCCACGAATCTTTAATCGGGCGCCCGGACCACTTTGCGCAATCTGACTCATTGCAGAGCGCGCATTGTCGATTTCTTCACCATTAATCGTTTCGATGACATCACCTGGCTCGATGCCTGCCGTGTCTGCCGGTCCGCCGCGCAGCACGCCCGCAATGAGCATGCCGTGGGTATCATTGAGCTGAAAGCTCTCAGCCAGTTGTGGTGTCAGGTCTTGTGCCTCGATACCCAGCCAGCCCCGCTGGACATGGCCCTGTTCTATGATCTGTTCCATAACATTGGCGGCGAGACTGGCCGGGATAGCGAAGCCAATGCCCTGTGAACCGCCGGAACGGCTGTATATAGCCGTGTTAATGCCAATCAGTTCACCGTAAGCATTGATCAGCGCGCCCCCGGAATTGCCGGGATTAATGGCGGCGTCAGTCTGGATAAAGTCTTCATAGCGATTGATGCCCAGCTGACTGCGGCCGGTGGCGCTGATGATACCGAACGTTACTGTCTGGCCAACGCCGAAGGGGTTGCCGATGGCCAGAGTAATGTCGCCAACACGCAGCTTGTCTGTGGTACTAATTGCAATCGAAGGCAAATCATCAAGATCAATCCGCAGTACAGCCAGATCCGTGTCCTTGTCCACGCCCGCCACAGTTGCCCGGGTGCTGCGTCCATCCTGCAGCAGTATCTGTATCTCGTCAGCGCCGGCGATGACGTGATTGTTGGTTAGTACGTAGCCTTGCGGGGAGACAATGACACCGGAACCCAGGCTCGTCTGGGTGCTTTTGCGCGGCTTATCGACTTGCTCGCCAAAGAAGTAACGGAAAAGTGGATCGTCGAGTAGCGGGTGTCGCTTGCGGGTAATTACCTTGCTGGTATAGACATTAACCACCGCACCCGCCGCGCGTTCCACCGCATCGGCATAAGAACTGACTTGCCCCGAGGGCAGTTTTGCAGGTTCAATGGCTATATCGTGTTGTGGCGCATGGCGCACCTCGATGACGGATCGGCCGGCTGCAAACCATTCCGGTTTGAACATGAGCAGCAAAAAGGCTGCGACGATACCAACCGTGGCAGCCTGCAGGAAAAACGAAACGGTATCACGTATATTCATTGCCAGTTCTTGGTCTGTTTCCGAGTGTGAATTATCGCCAAACCTGGCGGCGATAGCGAGTCACACAAGTCCGTAAATACACCCAGAGGTTTAACAAGTCGTGGTAAAAACACAGCTACTGGTCGATTATTGTGATCAATTGCTCGAGGCGGATCGGTTTCACGATTATTGCCCGAATGGTTTACAGGTCGAAGGTCGAGAAGATATCACAAGGCTCGTCAGCGGTGTCACGGCAAGTCAGGCCCTGATTGATGCCGCTTGTGAGCAACGGGCTGATTTACTGCTGGTACATCACGGTTATTTCTGGAAAGGCGAGGACCCCACTATCACCGGAATCAAGCAGCGACGCGTAAACGCGCTGCTGGAAGCCGGTGTCGGTCTGCTGGCCTACCATTTGCCGCTTGATGCGCACCCGGAGCTCGGCAACAACGTGCAGTTGGCCAGGCGACTGGGGCTGCTTGAGGAAGGGCGATTCGGTGATGGCCACGGGCCGGAACTGGCCTGTTTCGGCAAGATGGAGGAACCCGGGTCGGCACGCGAGCTGGCGGCTCACATTCTGGCCGTGCTCGGTCGGGAGCCTCTGGTGGTGGGGGAGGGGCCGGCGATCATCGAGTCGATCGGGTGGTGTACTGGCGCAGCGCAGAGCTATCTGGAAACCGCAGCCCGGCGTGGGTTGAATGCCTTTATCAGTGGCGAGATTTCGGAGCCCTGCGTGCATATCGCCCGCGAATACGGTATCCACTATTTTGCCGCCGGGCATCATGCCACTGAGCGCTACGGAGTCCAGGCACTTGGTGAGCACCTCGCCGCCCGGTTCGGGATACAACATTCTTTTATCGATATAGATAATCCTGTTTGAGATTTCGGCCTGATTCAGGGAGTTTTGCCCTGCTATCACTTGACCTGAATGGGCAGTTCCGACATGCTAAGCCCGCTATTCAAACGTGGGTTTGAATTTCAGAATATTCTAATGTTCATAAGCATCGGCGGGTCAGCTAAGTAAACGAGCGCCGGTGATTTCTAAGGTGGAGACCAATTAATGAGTGGCGACGGTGTAGATACCAGTAAACGCCGGTTTCTTATAGCCGCGACAACTGTCGTGGGTGGCGTGGGTGCCGGGTTTGCCATGGTGCCTTTTATAAAGTCCTGGATGCCTAGCGAACGAGCCAAGGCAGCAGGAGCGCCGGTGGAAGCCGATATCAGCAAACTGGAAGACGGTCAGATGATTCGTCTGCAGTGGCGAGGCAAGCCGGTATGGGCTGTCAAACGCACTGAAGAAATGCTTCAGGCACTGCCGACCCTGGATGGCAATTTGCGCGATCCGGATTCGGTGGAACCGCAGCAGCCGCCATACGCCCAGAATCCGACGCGTTCCGTTAAACCGGAAGTGCTGATCGCTGTCGGTATCTGTACTCACCTGGGTTGTTCGCCAAGCTTTATACCCGAGGCAGTGCCACAGCCTTATGATCCTGACTGGAAGGGCGGCTTTTTCTGTCCTTGCCATGGTTCGAAATTTGATCTGGCCGGTCGTGTCTACAATGCTGTGCCTGCGCCGCTTAATCTGGAAATCCCGCCACACCAGTACATCAGCGACACGCTGATCCTGATTGGCGATGATGGAGGAGCCGTCTGATGGGTATGTTAATCAGCATGCGTGACTGGGTAGATGCACGCTTCCCCATGACCAAAATGTGGGAAGAACACCTGTCCAAGTACTACGCACCGAAAAACTTCAATTTCTGGTACTTCTTTGGCTCCCTGGCGCTGCTGGTGCTGGTGATCCAGATCGTTACCGGTATCTTCCTGACTATGAGCTACAAGCCCGATGCTGAACTGGCGTTCGCATCGGTTGAGTACATCATGCGCGACGTCAACTGGGGCTGGGCGATTCGTTACATGCATTCCACCGGCGCTTCGGCGTTCTTTATTGTGGTCTACCTGCATATGTTCCGCGGTTTGATCTATGGCTCCTATCGAGGTCCGCGCGAATTGCTCTGGATCTTCGGCATGCTGATCTATCTGGCCCTGATGGCCGAAGCCTTTTTCGGTTATCTGCTGCCCTGGGGGCAGATGTCCTACTGGGGCGCGCAGGTTATCATCTCACTGTTCGGTGCAATCCCGGGTATTGGCGATGACCTGTCGCTGTGGATTCGCGGCGACTACGTCATTTCCGATGCGACCCTGAACCGTTTCTTTGCCCTGCATGTGATCGCAGTACCGCTGGTGCTGGTAGGCTTGGTTGTGGTGCATATCCTGGCACTGCACGAAGTGGGTTCCAACAATCCCGATGGTGTTGAAATCAAGAAAAACAAGGATGAAAATGGCATCCCCAAAGACGGTATCCCGTTCCATCCTTACTACTCGGTGAAAGACATCGTCGGTGTGGTGGTGTTCCTGATCTTCTTCGCGTTTGTCATGTTCTTTGTGCCGGCCGGTGGCGGTTATTTTCTCGAAGCGCCGAACTTTGAACCGGCGAATCCGCTGAAGACGCCGGAACATATTGCGCCGGTCTGGTATTTCACGCCTTACTACGCCATGTTGCGCGCCGTAACCATTGATATCGGTCCGCTCAGCGCCAAGTTCCTGGGTGTGATCGTCATGGGTGGCGCTATCGTGATTATGTTCTTCCTGCCCTGGCTGGACAAGAGCCCGGTCAAGTCGATCCGTTACCGCGGACCGATTTACAAGATCATGCTGACCCTGTTTGTCATCTCCTTCTTCGTTCTGGGTTGGCTGGGCACACAAGGGCCGACCGACATCAAGACCATGATGGCTCAGGCGGGTACGATCATGTACTTCGCCTTCTTCCTGCTGATGCCTATTTATACAAAACTGGAGGCAACCAAGCCGGTACCGGACAGGGTGACGTTCAAATGAAAAAACAACTTTTCGCTATTCTGTTGCTCATGTCGCCAGCGCTGGCTTTGGCCAGCGCTGGTGGGGTTCACCTTGACAAGGCCAACATCGACCCTACCAACAAAGGATCGTTGCAGCGTGGTGCGCGAACCTTTGTGAACTACTGCATGGGTTGCCATTCCGCAAAACACCAGCGTTACAACCGCGTGGCGCGCGACCTTGGTATGACTGACCAGGACGTAATTGACAACCTGATGTTTACGGGTGAGAAGGTCGGTGATCACATGGATATCGCCATGACTCCTATCGCCGGTAAAACCTACTTTGGCGCAGCGCCGCCGGATTTGACCCTGGTATCGCGGGTGCGTGGTAATGACTGGCTTTATACCTATCTGCGTACTTTCTATCTGGATAATTCGCGGCCATTCGGGGTGAATAATCAGGTGTTCGCCAATGTCGGTATGCCCAATGTCCTGTGGGAGCTGCAGGGCTGGCAAAAGCCGGTTTATAAAACGGTCACCGATGATGAAGGCCACGAGCACCAGGTGCTCGAAGCTCTGGAACTGGTCGAAGCCGGCTCACAGACACCCGCGGAGTTTGATCGAACTGTTCGCGATCTGGTTAATTTCCTGGACTACATGGGGGAACCGATCAGGCAGGAACGTCAGGCACTTGGCGTGAAAGTGATATTGTTCCTGCTCGTATTTTTCATTGTGGCTTACCTCCTCAAGAAAGAGTTCTGGAAAGACATCCACTGAAGTAAGGCGCTGGTGGCCGGTCGGTATGACCGGCTCCCGGTTGCACAAACCGTAGTTACTGGAGAAAAACCATGGCTGTAATCGCCAATCGCCGCTCGGTGATGACCTTGTTTTCAGATGCCACCTGCCCGCAGAGTCACCGTGTACGGATGGTACTTGCCGAGAAGGGGATTACGGTCGAAATTGTCAATATCGATCCAGATAACCTGCCGGAAGACCTTATCGACCTGAACCCCTATCAGAGTGTGCCGACGCTGATTGATCGCGAACTGGTGCTTTATGATCCTCAGGTTGTAACAGAATATCTTGACGAGCGCTTTCCGCACCCACCATTGATGCCGGTAGACCCGGTATCGCGTGCACGCAGTCGGCTGGCGCTGTATCGGATAGATAAAGACTGGTATTCACTGCTTAGCGAGCTGGAATCAGGCAATGACAAGGCGGTAAGCAAGGCACGCAAGGCGCTCCGCGACAGCCTGACCTCCAGTGACGAGGTGTTCGCTGCCAAGCCTTTCTTCCTCAGTGACGAATTTTCCCTGGTGGACGCAACCGTCGCCCCGATTTTGTGGCGCCTGAAGCACTATGGTATTGAATTACCGGCACAGGCCAAGGCAGTGACTCAATATGCAGAGCGCATATTTGCGCGCGATTCATTTGTGGCCAGCCTGACAGAAGAAGAAAAGGAAATGGGTGAGTGAGGTTGCACTGGTTAGTGCATTGCCGTCATGACATCCAACCGTCCCTACCTGATCCGAGCCATAAACGAGTGGCTGCTGGATAACAACTGCACTCCGCATTTGCTGGTCAACGCCGAGGCTCCGGGTGTAGCGGTGCCGCACCAGTATATTCAGGATGGCAAGATTGTCCTGAATATCGGCCCGAATGCAGTTGAGGGCCTCCGCGTAACTAACGAAGAAGTCACTTTTCTTGCGCGCTTTAGTGGCGTATCACAGTTGGTGTCTTTACCTATCAACGCCGTTTTGGCAGTCTATGCAAAAGAAAACGGCCGGGGCATGATGTTTAATGAAGAAGACGATTCCGGTCCTGAGCCTTCAGGTCCTGAAGAGAAGCCTTCACGGCCATCGCTCAAGGTCGTCAAGTAGGCCGGTTCTTGTCGTTGCCGGCCGCATAGCTGGCAAGTCCCTTCAGACTAACATCTGTACTGCATATGACCTGGACCTTGATGGCCTCCAGCAACGGGCGCATACGTCCCTTGTCCAGAAATGCGCGCAGAAAAGTGCTGTCCTGAAGCGCGGGCAATATCTTTGGTGCAATGCCACCGCCCAAAAACAAACCGCCAGCGGCATTTAATTTTAACGCCAGGTTGCCGGCTTCACGGCCATATAGCTCCACAAACCAGCTTAGTGCTTCGATGCAATGAAA
>JBHPFC010000103.1:0-7858 GCA_042576405.1 Pseudomonadota bacterium
ACTACTGATATCACCCGGGGGCGCGGTACCCCCGCACTCGAGGCGTTTATCACCCAGAGGTTTTTCGATTTCGGGTGGGTCTTGATGAACAGCGAACCACCGCCTGCGCCTTTCAGTATTTCCACCACTTTCCAGGCGTTCTTGGGATGCTTGCCAGGATCGGTACCGATGAGGGTAATATTTTCATTACCCAGCGCACTGGTGCCCCATACCGGACCATATTTTGGATGCACGAAGTTGGCGCCACGTCCCGGATGCGGGATCTTGGTGACATCGATCAACGCCGCCAGTTTGCGTTCCTTG
The DNA here is from genome assembly GCA_042576405.1 of Pseudomonadota bacterium. Classification (GTDB taxonomy): domain Bacteria; phylum Pseudomonadota; class Gammaproteobacteria; order DSM-19610; family DSM-19610; genus Thiogranum. The sequence continues at coordinate 304 of JBHPFC010000103.1, forward strand.
GAGTCAACCACCGCGATCTTGTCGGATTTGTTGGCTGCTGTCAGGAAGTAACGATGAGTGGCGTCCCAGCCACCATCATGGAGAAAACGTGCGGCAGGAATCGTAGTGACCGAGAGGTTGTCAATATCCTCGTAGTTCACCAGCAGGATCTTGCCAGTCTCCTTGACGTTGACGATAAACTCCGGATGCTCGTGCGAAGCGACAATCGCTGCCACGCGCGGCTCGGGGTGATATTCCTTGGTGTCTACTGTCATACCGCGGGTCGAGACAATGGTCTTCGGTTCCAGGGTATCGCCGTCCATGATCACGTACTGCGGCGGCCAGTAGCTGCCGGCGATCGCGTACTTGTCTTCAAAGCCCTTGTATTTTGAAGTCTCGACAGAGCGCGCTTCCATGCCCACCTTGATGGTGGCCACGTTATCGGGCTTTTTCATCCACAGGTCGATCAGGTTGATCCTGGCATCACGCCCGATGACAAACAAATAGCGGCCCGAGGCCGACAGACGGGAGATGTGTACCGCGTAACCGGTATCCACAATATTGATAATCTCTTTGGTATCACCGTCGATCAAAGCAATCTGACCGGCGTCACGCAGTGTCACCGAGAAGATGTTCTCGATGTTGTACTTGTTCATTTGCTTGTTTGGTCGCTTATCAACCGGCACGCTAACCTTCCAGGTGCCCTTCATCTCTTCCATGCCCCATTCAGGGGGCTGCGGTGGCTCGTGCTGCAGGTAGCGGGCCATCAGATTGATCTGCTCTTTGGTCAGATCTCCGGAAGTACCCCAGTTAGGCATACCGGCGGGGGAACCATAGGTGATAAACGCCTCGAGTGCGGGGGTACCGCGCCCCCGGGTGATATCAGTAGTCAGCGGCTTGCCGGTCGCGCCCTTGCGCAATACACCGTGGCAACCGGCACAGCGTTCGAAAAAGATCTGCTTGCCCTCGGCGAACTCAGCCGCGGTCATGGCCGGTCCATCAGTGGTAATCATGTCTTTGGTTTGAGTAGGATCAAGCACTGAAGGCGCACCTTCGTACTTCATCTCTGATTCACTCGTTGCATGATCGGCTTTCTCGGCGAGCACTGTCACCGGAACAGCCAGCAATGCGGCAATCGTAATACCAAGCAGTCCTTTACGAACTGGTACAGGGGTGGTCTTCATATCGGGTCCTCCGTTAACGAACTAAAATTCGCGTGGAGGGATTATGGGAGTCCGCTTTCCAGGGTGTCCTTGATTTACATCAAGACGGTTTTTTCAACCTGTTCACTGTCATCCCGCTGCACTTTAGAACTGTTCTACTGTGCAGGTAGCCTGCAAGCCACGCTCATCACAACAAATAACCCTATTTCTCGTGACTGCCTCCTTGGCCAATAATAATTATTACAACAATGAGTACCCGAGCCCGATGACTGCACATACACCAGTGACCTGAACGATGCCCATCTTCTATCTGAACAGGGCTATAAAGGCCGCCGCACCAATCAATGCCGAAAACCACTCGAACGGCGCATCAAAGCCTTCGGGCCAAAGCACATGGCAGGCAAAAAACACCGCCAGATTGAGCGCAACACCAACCACTGCAGCCGTTATACCGGTTAACGGCGCAGTAAATTTAACATCACCCCTGGTGGCTTCAACCGCCGACCCACCGATCAGGATAAAAAGAAACGAAGGCAAAAACGTGAACAGTGTAGCGACACTCGCACCTGCCGCACCGGCCAGCGGCAGCATCTCCGGCCCGAACAGCTCTTTGGTCCAGCCACCTACAAAACCAACAAACGCAACCACCATAATCAGCGGACCGGGGGTTGTTTCACCAAGCGCAAGACCATCTATCATCTGTGTGCCGCTTAACCACGCGTACTGCTCGACACCACCCTGATATACATACGGCAAGACGGCATAGGCGCCACCAAAGGTAACCAGCGCTGCCTTGGTAAAAAACCACCCCATCTCCGAAAACCAAAGGAATGTGCAGCCTTGCTTTAATTCGTCGAATTGAAGCGCTTGCCAGAATTTACAACCTGGCATACTGATTCCTGCATGGTTCGGCGGGCTAATTGGCTAATAATAAAGCGCCTGCAACAGCGACGGCTTCATGCCTGCCGCTGCTGCTTGTGCTGACCACGTGCTCTACTCTAGACAGGCACGACTTTATTAGCACACGGACCTTTCTGACCTTCGCCGACTTCAAATTCTACTGCCTGGCCGTCACTAAGCGTCGCATATCCTCCGCCACTTTGAATTTCCGAATGATGAACGAAAAGGTCTTTTCCTCCATCCTCAGGAGTAATAAAACCAAAACCTTTATCTGCGTTGAACCACTTGACTGTACCTTTACTCATATTTGCCTTCCCTAGATTAATGGTGAATCAATACGATTTTCCACATTCGACTTCACCGTTTCGAAGTGGAAATGAGATATTACCAGTAATACATACAACAACTAATAAAATAATCCCGTCTTTTATGAATATATTGTGACGCGTTATAGCCACTTCTTCCACCTGAACAGCAACACCTGAAATACAACCACCACTATAAGGAGCAGTATAAACACCAGAAACGCTTTTGGGTTATCTCCACCGGGTATTCCGCCTACATTCACACCCAAAAGCCCGGTAAAGAAACCAAGGGGCAAGAAAATAGCCGCCACAACTGACAAAACATACATGCGCTTATTCAGCTGTTCCGAAACACGACTTATTAGTTCTTCCTGTGTTATAGCTGCGCGTTCACGTACGGCATCGATATTTTCAATATGGCGTATTAATCTGTCACTCACTTCTCGCAACTTCATACGATGCGCGTCATCAATCCAACTTACCTTTTCAATCATCAATCTTGCCAACGCATCCCGTTGGGGTGACAGGTAACGTCTGAGCATAATGGTTTGCTTACGCAATGCTGCGAGGTCAAATCGAACAGAACTGCTACTATCGGAAAGCACACGGCCTTCCAATTCATCGATCTCGTCTTCAAGCATATCGACTGTATCGCTCATACGCCAAACCAGGCGATCTGCGAGATCTATAATAAATTCTGCGCTACTTTCCGGGCCTTTGCCTTTTTCCAATTGGCTCAATATATCATTTATAGATAAAAGCTTGCGTTTTCTGGTGCTAATAATGCGTTCGTTATCAACCCATAGCCTTACCGCCACCATATCATCAGGATCAGAACCCGGGTTCAGGTTAACCCCGCGAAGAGCGATAAGAAGCCCTTCGCCGATGCCCGTTGCCCTGGGCCTGGTTTCATCAGTAATCAGAGCATCTGCAACCAATGCATCCAATTCGCTATTGTTAAGGATCCAGTCTCTCGCAAGTTCATCAGTATAGTCAAAGTGTAGCCACAGGCGTCCCATTGAAGCCGACCAGGATAGCACCTCATCCCATGACAAGATTCGACCACCGCCTTTTCCATCAAGAAGGCAGGCATGTATTAATCCGGTTGTCATGGCTGCACTCATCATCAATCGTTATTAACCTGCTTTTTACTATTTCGTTGTTAACTTCCAGGCGCATCCGCTGCACGGGCTAACGGTGTAACAATCGGCTCAATATATTGCGGTGCGGGATACAGCCCTGTGAGGAGTATAGGCAAAACTCATCGTACTTACACTGATGTTGGGAGGGTAATCGTTAACCCTATTGATAATATTATTTTCTGGCATCTACTTGTCAGGTGTATTTATTCAATAATAGCCAGGTGGCTTTATATTGCAGCAGCTAGGCATGTCGTTCCCACCACTTAATACCGGCGGTGGCCCCTGCAAAAATCGCTGTAGCGGCAAGCAATGATGTAATGGATAGCGTTGACACTCCGGTTACCCCCTGGCCGATATTACAGCCACCTGCCGTAATCGCACCTACACCCATTAATGACCCTCCTATAAGATAATGCGGTATACGTGCCGGGTCCGGTCGTGTCCAGCGAAATTCTCCGAATGCCAGGGCGCTAATGACAGCACCGGAAAACATGGCGATTATAAATGTAGTGCCAAAAGTGAACGGAAATTGTGCGCCTGTAGCAAGGCTATAATGCAATCTTGCCAGTGGTCCGGTAATGATGGCGGATTTGGGTGCAGTCTCAATAAACACATCCTGTGCCAAGTAACCAGTAATAAACCATCCCAGCACTACCAGCAATCCGATAGCGCCTCCGGACAGAATAAGCACGCGGTTACCGGCGATAGACCCGAGAAAGCGCATCAGAATAAAACATATAATGGCAAGCATGGTTCCCACAACCCAGGGCTCGATCTTCAGCAAGGTGGCGACGCCGCTGTCAGCCGCTGCCAGCTCCACAGCTGTAACCCGGAAAAGTTCGATCCGGAGCGGTTCCAGTGCGCCGTAAAAAGTTATACCAGAGAACATAATCATTGTGATCAAAGCCAGCAGGCCACCAATATGACCTTCTGCAGAATTGACCAATGTGCGGGTTGCACAGCCACCGGCAAGTGCGGCGCCAAAACCAAACAGGAGTCCGCCAGCGGTAGCCCCAAGCCAGTCGACACTGGCATTTCTGTATTGGGAATCGGCTATTAAAACAAGCTCCGTACTTTCAAGCAGGGAGGTACCTGCAATTGCAACAGCCCACGCAGCCAAAAAGGCCTGGGCATGACGGTAGTCACGCACAAGTATCATATTGGAGGTAGCCGCCACCATACAAAAACGTGAGCGTTGCATTACCCAACCAAACAGGAGGCCGACTACAATGCCACCTCCTATCAACCATACAGTTCCGTTATCCATCAATTACTGTTTTTCTTAATGCAAGTATATTTCGCTGGAATAACGCCACCTTGGGCCGCACGCAGCTCCCCTGCAGGCGAATAAAGCAGGAATGCGGGAGTGCCCTCCCATGGTGTACCTGTAATATTTTCGACCATACTGACCACATCATCGTGATTACCAACCATCCCGGCATTCTACGCTTTTACCAAATCGAAGCGCGATACTAATTGTAGTTGGCGAGCAAGGCTTTAAGTTCGGGCACGCAGGATCCGCAGTTAGTACCTGCCTTGAGCGCATTGCCGATTTGTTCAGCGCTGGTGAGATTTCCGGCCTGTATTGTTTCGTTAATGGTATTGATACCCACACTGAAGCAGGCACACACGATACGGCCGGCGTCCTTTTGGCCCATGCCCGGTTTACCCGTTAGCAGGCTGGCGCGCGCATCATCGTCGAGTCTGTCTTGTTCGAACAGTTGTGACAGCCAGTCACGTGAAGGCAGATTGAAGTCAGGACCGATAAACAAACAGCTTTCAAGTGCGCCTTCGACCAAGCGTGCTGCGCGGTAGCGGTTAGCGGCTGCGTCAAAGTATTCCATCCAGTCTACTTGCGTGTCATTGCTGCAGAGCAACTGGCGGGCGCAACCCGCCCAGTCTTTCGGGGCCTGCTCGCCGGCGATTTCGTAGCGCCATAGACCTTCACCTTTTGCGCAAGACCAGTAGCTTGCATTCTTCAGTTCCAGGCGACGGCGGGAGAGGATGAAGCCGTACCAGGCCGGAGCGTAGGCCACGATAGCCACCGGGGTATGCTTGAATTCCGGTTGCCCCGAGACCGGATCGGTATCCGGATTCACCAGGCAATCAACACTGGGGACGCTGGAAAACTGCTGACTCCAGTGAATGGGGATAAACACGCTGCCACGTTGCTGCGCATCACTGACACGGGCACGAACTATGAGCTCACCCCAGGCGCTGGTGACGCGTACCAAGCCCTGTTCCTGGATGCTGGCCATGGCGGCATCCTGCGGGTGCAACTCGGCATAGGGTTCGACTATATGTCCGGACAGGCGCGGTGACTTGCCGGTGCGCGTCATGGTGTGCCAGTGGTCACGCACCCGGCCAGTGTTAAGCACCAGGGGGGATTCGCAGCTAACAGGGTTGGCCGGGTTGCGTTCGCCGATAGCAATAAAGCGCGCCTTATGGTCCGGTGTGAAGAAATGCCCATCGGCAAACAGCCGCGTTGTACCCTGGCTGCGTTCAGTCACAGGCCATTGGACTGGCGTCAGGTTGTCGTAGCCAGCATCACTGAGTTCGGCCAGGCCACTGATATCGAAGTCGCGTTGGCCACCATTCTCAAACCCCGAAAGTGCGGCGTGTTCACGCCAGATTTCTGCGTTATTGCGGTAGTTGAAATGTGCTTCAAAGCCCATGCGCCCGGCTACTTCGCTGAGGATCCACCAGTCCGGTCGGGCATCACCCTGGGTTGTCAGGAATGTGCGTTGGCGGGAAATACGCCGTTCGGAGTTGGTAACTGTGCCCTCTTTCTCGCCCCAGCTCTGGGCTGGCAGCAGCACATGCGCATACTGATTGGTGTCGGTGTGCTCTACGCAGTCCGAGACCACTACGCATTCGCAGCTTTCCAGCGCACTGCGTACCCGGTGGCTGTCCGGCATGCTTACAGCGGGATTGGTGGCCATGATCCACACGGCCTTGACCTGCCCTGTTTCTATAGCGCGAAACAGGTCGACCGCTTTTAAGCCTTCCTTATCGGCTATGCGGGGTGATTGCCAGAAGCGCTGCACGGTATCGCGATGTCCGGCATTGGCAATCTCCATATGCGCGGCCAACTGGTTGGCAAGCCCGCCGACTTCGCGCCCGCCCATGGCATTTGGCTGGCCGGTAAAGGAAAACGGCCCCATACCGGGACGGCCGATACGGCCGGTCAGCAAGTGGCAGTTGATAATGCTGTTGACCTTGTCGGTGCCGTAGGAAAACTGGTTAACGCCCTGTGAAAACACAGTGACCACGCGCTCGGTACGTGCAAACAGTCGGTAGAAATTCTCTAACTGTTGTTCTTCCAGGCCGCAACGTTCTGCAACCTCGGCCAACTCGCTGCAACCAGCCTGTGCAGCTGTGAACGCTGCTTCCATGCCGGTGGTGCAATTATTGGTAAACAAGGTGTTGGCCTCACCCTGCTCTTGTAGATAGCAAAGCAGGCCGTTAAACAGATCGGTGTCGGTACCCGGCTTCAGCGCCAGGTGCTGATCGGCGATATCGCAGGTGGGCGTCTCGCGTGGGTCGATCACAACCACCTGCAGATCGGGATTGTCCTGCTTTGCCTTGCGGATGCGCTGAAACAGTACCGGGTGACACCAGGCGGTATTGGAACCGGTGAGCACAATCAGCTTGGCGCGTTCCAGGTCTTCGTAACTGCACGGCACGGTGTCTGAACCGAAGGCTCGCTTGTAACCGGCGACTGCCGAGGACATGCATAACCGTGAATTGGTATCTATGTTCGCCGAACCGATGAAGCCTTTCATCAGCTTGTTGGCGACATAGTAGTCCTCGGTCAGCAACTGGCCGGAGACGTAGAAGGCCACGGCATCGGGTCCATGCTTTTGGATGATGCGACTGAACTCATTGGCGACGTAATCCAGTGCCTGCGGCCAGTCAGCCTTTTCGCCTTCAATCCTGGGATACAGCAGACGGTTGTCAGGACCAACAGTCTCGCCCAGTGCCGCGCCCTTGGAGCACAACCGACCGAAATTAGCCGGATGGTCCGGGTCACCGCGCACACTGACATTCATCTGCTCATCAACGC
>JBHPFC010000104.1:0-7655 GCA_042576405.1 Pseudomonadota bacterium
GATTTTATTCAGTATCCTTTGTCTACAAGTCGTTGTTTTGCGGGTGCGATTTTCAGTAACTCACCAGCGCGTTCGAAGACCGTATCGGGAACACCAAAAGCGCTCTTCAACGCCACGTCACGGTCCCACAGGTTCTCAATTTTGCCCACATCCCAGGCTTTCTCGGCACCGATATGGTTAACGTGGTACCAAGGTGATACCAGTGGAAAAAACTGCAGCGGCCAGTCGGTACCGTAAAGCATGCGTTCGTTGATCCCGTCGACTTTCAACGCTCGAGCCAGGTACCCGAGTTTGTTTAGCTGGGTGAGGCTGGAGATATCGGCGTAAAGATTGGGGTGTTCGGCAAACATCGGCAGGATGCGTTCAAAGTTATCCTGGCCCTCGCTCTCGCCGGTGGTGGCGATATGGGCCGCGATCACAGTCACGCCCAGTTCAAGCGGCAGGCGCAGCCGGTGAGGATCGGCCATTTCGTCAACGGCGCCGGCAAACGATTTTTCCATACCCGTGTGGGTCAGTAGCGGTATCTGAAGCTCGGCCATGGCCTTGTAAAAAGATTCGTACTTCGGATTGGCCGGGTTGATATTCATAATAGACGGTATCCACTTGACCAACACGGCGCCGCTGGCGTGTGCGGCTCGCAGGCGTTCAACAGCATCTTTCCTGTTGGGGTTGATACTGGCACCGAATAACAGGTTGTCGTACAGGGCTGTTTCGCGGGCAACGAAGTCGTTGGGAACAAAAATCTGCGTTTTAACCCGGTCGAGTTCGCCGCTGTCGGTGACATAGCCATCCATGGCGAGGATGACGGCCTGGCTGATAGTTTCCGAGGCGGCAATCTTTGCGCTGAGTTGCTCGAGTAACAGGCGGTCACCGTGTTCCTCAAGTTTTTCTTCAGTGACGTCCATGGCCCACAGGTAGAAAGGAAAACGGAAATTCTCACGCATGGTTCCATTGATGAAGCATCCGCTGTCGCCATAGCCGAGTCCGGCAACGTGAACGTGCAGGTCAATGATGGATTTCCCCGTTGCGGGTAGTAACGCATCGCCGGTACTGTCCGGGTCTTCAGCAAACCCGGGTTGGCAAACAAGCAGTATCAGGTAGATCAGCCAGGAAGGTTTCATAATATAATGCACTATTTTGTTTCGTCAGGGATGTCTTCAGGTAAAACAAAGGGTGTCGTATTGAGTAGCGGCCCCATGAGTATGGTACCTCCACCAGGTTTGCCGATACCGGCAGTTGTATAGATGTAGTCGAATATGTCGTCAGCCTGATCCTCACTGACCACAACCTGTACCATTCTGACTAACGTGGGCTCTGGCAGCTTGCCGCGTTCGGCGACAGCTTTCTGCAGCATGGATATACCACGGCAGGCGACGCTGCTACTGCTTACGATCTGTTTGTCCTTGCGTAGTGCTTGCATAAGGCGTTTATCACTGCCGTCACCTTTCAGAACGCAGGTGATAAGTTTGCCGGGAGCGGATGGTAAAGTGGATGAAAACGTATTCATAGTCAGGTCGCTCAGGTATCCGGGTGTGATTCAGTCAGGTGCTTCAGCATGTCCTGCGGAATGTAGGTGGCAACTTTCTCCAGTGGGGTAATGTATTGGTAGCCGTTGCCGGGCACGTTGAGTTTCCCGGCCCGGAAGACGGCATCAAAAACGGTATCGCGTTGTTCACTCGATACCAGCAGACTGACGACGTCTTTCTCTGCTTCGACGGCAATACCGAGCAGACCGAGGCGTTCGCGTGCGCCATGGCCACGTGCCTGGTAACTGATGGCGCCGGTGAGTGCACCGGCTTCCAGTGCCGCTTTCAGGATAGCGTCAGTGGCGCTCGGTTTAACGACGCAGGTGATCAGGGCTACGTCGGTCAGGTTGGTCATTGACTGTTCATTCATAGCAGGGCCTGTGCCTCCTTTGACGGTGCAACCGGCGCCGTTTTCGCGGCAGCGGCAACTTGTTTTCCAGCCTTGTAACGCGCCCAAAGCCCGGTGACCATGACAGAAATGATCGGCCCGATGGATGCCATGCAGAGAATGCCAAAACCCTCCACGGCATTCATGGCCGAGCCGATACCCAGCCCCATGGCGAGCACCAGGGGTACGGTAATCGGACCAGTGGTGACACCCGCACTGTCCCATGCGACATTGACATACTCTTCGCTGGAGAAAAATGTTAGCACCACGGCGACCAGGTAACCTGGAACAATCATCCAGACCAGCGGCAGGTGGAATATCAGCTTTGCCAGCCCGGCAGCGATACCAAAAGCCACGCCCAGCGAGACTGCATTCAATAGCGTCTTTTTCTTGAACACGCCGTTGGTGAGGTGCTCGGTGGTTTCCCCCAGCGCGTTGAGTGCGGGTTCCGCCATAGTGGCACCAAAGCCGAGGGCCCAGGCGAATAACAGCGCCAGCGTGAGCCCGATGCCATACATATAGATAGGCGATATCTCAATGCCTGGTATCTGTGTGTAGGCTGCCGGTATCAGTTCGCCAACATCGCCGCCGAGTTTCGACAGCCCGTAGGTAAGACCAAGATTGAAAATGCACATGCCAATGATGGTCAGGCTGATACCAAAGAAGATTTCACCACGGTTTTTCAGGGGCTCTCGCAAGATAAACCGTAGCACCAGAAAGAGAAATATCACCAGCGGTAGAATGGCGCGCACACCCAGGACGATTTCTTCGCCCGGACTGGTTTCATACCAGGCAGGCGTTGTGGCCGCGGTGGCGGCATGCACGGAGGCCTGGATGATCTCAGCCGGTGTTAGTGTCATGGATACATAGAATGCCAGCAGCAGTACGCCGATAATGGGGAACAGTGAAGCCAGTGTCACTATGCCGAATCCCGACAGACCGGAATCTCCCTTGCCGGCTGCGGCTGCGATACCGATGCCAAGCGACAATACCAGTGGTACGGTAACCGGACCGGTAGTTACCGCTCCACAGTCCCAGGCCAGGCCGATGATGTGTATCAAGTCAGGGTCGAAAGCGGCGCCGACCGTGAGTGCCAGCAGCGGCAGGAGTGCCATATAAATCATCGGCTTCAGGCTCCAGCCGTAAAGAAACCGCAGTGTGCCCAGCACCGCTGCCAGACCTACACTGAGCCCAACCACCAGTACCAGCATATCCGACCACTGGTTTAGCAGGGCGTAGAGGTAGGGTGCCTGTTCCACAGAAACATTTTGCCCAGCGGCTTTCAGTGCGCCAATAGCGGGTTCAGCAAAGGTGACGCCAATGCCTAGCAGCAGGGTTACGATCAGTACCAGTGGCAGGGGAGACTTGCGGGGCAGGGTGCCGCCTATAACAGTTCCAAAGGGCATCAGGCCAAGTTTCAGGCCTTCCATAAAGAGCATCAGCCCGACCATAACGGCCAGCATGCCGCCGGTAATAATGAAGTAGTCAGCTTCCAGCTGACGCAGAATTAGAATCTGGAAGAGCAGCAGGTATGCTGCCAGCGGGACCACGGCGCGTAACTGTTCTATGAAACGCACCGACAGGTAAGGCTGAAACAGCTGGTAGATTTCGCTGCCATTGAGCTTGATGCGTGGTTCCCGCTGGGGAATCAGGTTGCCGTCGGCGTCCAGCTTCGGCGCGGGTTTCAGATCGTTGAAGCTGACTTTGTGGTGGCCGGCACTGATTTCGTGCTGGTAATCGCCAAAACGAAAATGCTTGGGCATAGTAGCTGTATCCGCTGGATGCAGGTAAGGGGATAAATTATTAAGGTGTTAGTGTAAAGCCAGGGGGGCAGGAATAAAACCCGTTTCAGCCAGTGCGGTCCTGTAGCAATGCGTATTCAAAATCTGTGAAGCCGCCGCGGTTGTTTTCCAGCCAGTCGAGCAGTTCGGCCCAGGTTTCACGGTCTTTTTGTGCGTCGCGCGCATTCAGCTCATGGATGCCAAGCCCCTGTTCGGCGGCGCTGACGTAATGCTGGGTATCGCGAACCCGTGCGATGACGGGAATATCCAGTTTGTTGAGGAAACGTTCCAGTTTTTCAACGGCCCTGGTGCGGATGCGTGTGCGGTTAGTGACGATGGCCAGGCGGGTGTTGTGGGCGCGCGCCTTGCCGATCAGTAACAAATCCCGGATGAAGTCGGCCGTCGAATGAATATCGATCGAGGAGGGCAAAACCGGAATAAGTATGACGTCGGTTTCAGCAACACGGTCTTCGATATCCACCAGCGCGTAACCGGCTGGCGTGTCCGTAATAATATACTGGGTATCTTGGGGAACCTTCATCTGCCAGGCGCGCGTGGTGCCCTCGGGTGGCGGCTGGAATGCGGCTACACCATGAATCGGTGGTCGGCTGGGCGGACGCTCTTTCAGCCAGCGGGTGCTGGAGGCTTGTTTATCGTAGTCGAACAATACCGTGCCGTAACCACGGGAGGCACAATAGCTTGCCAGATTGGTGGCAACCGTAGTTTTACCGCAACCACCTTTGGTGTTCATGACGCTGATTTTCAGCACGTTGAAGTGAGCCTTTTTGCCCTGGGTAAGTTTATTGGATTAGGGCCTAGGAATTCTAGCAGGATTGCCGGCTACGTCCAGCAGATTGGCTGGCACGTATCCTGCTCGGGCAGGGGAAGCGTGTGAGCCGGTCTATGTCTGGTTGTATACTGCCCCAAAGTGGTGAATCAAGGGCATCCTTATGCTGCACTCTGGTGCGGAACTGAATGAATACAATGAAAAATTCTGAAAATTTACAATCAGCCACCGATGTCTCCGATCCACGACAGCGGATCCGGCGCCGATTGGAGATTCTTTATGGAGAAACAGCCGGTGAGGTGACTGCCGGACGGATATTCCGGATTCTCGAAACCCACAAACAGTTGCGCGACCGCTCCGTTGTCGGTCCTTTGTGGACCCACCAGGATATCGTGCTGATCACCTATGGCGACAGCATTCAGTCGCCTGCACAGCCCCCGTTACAAACGTTGCGGGCATTTCTCAAGCGTCACCTGGCGGATGCTTTCAGCATGGTGCACCTGCTGCCTTTTTATCCCTGGAGCTCCGACGGCGGTTTCTCGGTAACCGATTTTCGATCGGTGAATCCGGCGCTTGGAAACTGGGAAGATATTGCCGCCCTCGAAGAGGACTATGACCTGGTATTCGACCTGGTGCTGAATCATTGTTCCCGTGAAAATCTCTGGTTCATCGACTATATCGCTGGTCAGGAACCCGCCTGTAACTACTTTATTGAAGTTGAACCTGATGTGAATCTTTCCATGGTAACGCGGCCACGCAGCACGCCGGTGCTGAGTGGTGTACGTACCCGCCGCGGACTGGGCTACGTCTGGACAACGTTTTCCAATGACCAGATCGATATGAATTACGCCAACCCGGAGGTGTTGCTGGAGTTCGTCGATATCCTGCTTTATTACTTCCGCCGGGGTGCGCGCATGATTCGCCTGGATGCCGTGGCATACTTGTGGAAGGAAATCGGTACCAGTTGTATTCACCTGCCGCAAACGCATGAAGTCATTAAACTGTTTCGCGACGTGCTGGAACTGGTTGAGCCTGCCGGTCTGCTCATGACCGAAACCAATGTGCCGCACGATGAAAATATCACTTACTTCGGTAATGGCAACGAAGCGCACCTGGTGTATCAGTTCAGCTTGCCGCCACTGTTGCTGCATGCGATCTATAGCGGCAACACGTCTTACCTTAAAACCTGGGCGCAGTCTCTGGAGGATATGAGGCTGCCGGATAATTGCACGTTCTTTAATTTCACTGCTTCGCACGACGGTGTCGGACTACGTCCCCTGGAAGGGCTGGTACCCGCAGAAGAAGTCGGTACGATGCTGGAAGCGATGCGTTTGCGCGGCGGTTATATTTCCACGCGCCGCAGCAGTGATGGCAGTGATTCGCCGTACGAGCTCAATATCAGTTACTTTGATGCATTCCGTCCGACACAGAATGATCCTGGTGGCAGTCACATTGCAGCTTTTTTACTCTCCCAGACCATAGCCTTGAGTTTCAAGGGCGTTCCCGCGGTATATATACACAGTCTGTTGGCTTCGCCCAACGATACAATGGGTGTGGAGCGTACGGGTCTGACACGTGCTGTGAACCGACGGCAATGGGACCGGGGTGAACTTGAAGGACTGATGGCTAACCATCAGTCGGAAACCGGCAGGGTCTTCCAGGCTTACAAACGCCTGTTACAGATTCGCAAGCGTCAGCATGCCTTTCATCCCGATGCGCCGCAAACCGTCCTCGATCTCGCCAACGGACTGTTTGGACTGCATCGATGCGCGCTGGATGACAGCCAGCAGATAGTCTGCCTGTTTAACTGTACGCAGGATACTGCACTTGTCGGTCTGCAGATGTTGCCGGAGTCATTCGGGGACTGGAAGGAACTTATCGGGGAGGTTAATATCGAATTTCGCGAAGACAGCCTGGTATTGCCGCCTTATGCAGCTTTCTGGTTCAGCAACAGAACGGCGGACTAGTATTCACCTGTCAGTCTGCCAGGCCATGTATCTGCAGGTATGAAGCGGGCTGTCATTTAACGGGTCCCCACGTTGTCTTTGGCTACGGCGTCCCTCATCTGCTCGCTGATATCCGGGATTGCACTATGCACCCGGTTCCAGTTGGGAATAAAGGGTGCTGCCATCGGGTTGGCAAGAAATGACTCGCCGGCTTTCATGATGCTTTGTGCAAACAGGTCTACACTGCCTTCTTCCGCGTGCCGGTCGAACTCCATGCCATTGATTTTTGCGTCATAGTAATACTGTTCTGTACATTCCAGGGCGATACGAAAATAACTGGCCTTGATGGAACGGAAACACTCGGGCGACAGTTCCACACCCTCGGTAGCAAGTTTGCGGAACAGCGACTTGGCGATTTCCACACTCATTTTCACCAGGCCGCTTTCCTGGTCTTCCGCAGATAGCGTCTGGTGTTTATGGTCGTAGGTATCGGCTATATCGACCTGGCAGATGTGGTGGCGCGACAGGTTGCGGTAGACCTCGGAAAGCATGCCTACCTCCAGCCCCCAGTCCCCGGGTATACGTACCGTCTGTATAAAGTCACGCCGCAGGGAAAACTCACCGGATAGCGGGTAACGGAAACTGTCCATGAAATCCAGGTAATCCATGGCGCCGACAACTTTTTTCATGGCACGCAATAGCGGCGTGACAAACAGTCGGGTGAGGCGTCCACCGAGTTTGTTGTCATAGATGCGCGCGTAGTAGCCCTTGCAGAACTCGAAGCTGAAGGTTGGATTCGCTACCGGGTAAAACAGTCGTGCCGGGAAGCTTCGGTCGTAGGTGATGATGTCGCAGTCGTGCAGTGCTACCGACTCAACGTGCTCAAGGGCAAGTGCATAGCCGAAACAGAACCAGGCATTGCGGCCTTTACCCTCGTGCTGGGGTGAAAGGCCCTCCGCTGACAGTTGTTTGTCCACGGCGCGCAGGCGGGGACCGTCATTCCAGAGCAGGTGGGTGCGTTGCGGCAATACGCTGAAAAATTCACGCGCTTGCTGGAACTGGGCCTCGGTGGCCCGATCCAGGCCGATAATAATGTCGCCGATATAGTTCGCCTGTTTGAGGTGCTCCACGATGCGGGGCAGGGCGTCACCTTCCAGTTCCGAGTAAAGACTGGGCAGTATTAAAGCCATGGGGCGTGATCTGGAAAAGGCGGTCAGCTCTTCTTCA
>JBHPFC010000105.1:0-7380 GCA_042576405.1 Pseudomonadota bacterium
TAATGATACGCCGGTGTTAACTGTCAGGTCATATTTGATACGGTGTAAATACATTGGTGACTGGTAATCCCCCCGGAAAATAAAGGTGCTCAAAAGTAGGATTTTCCAATATATTGATCGTAAGGAGAATCTACAATGAAAAAGTCCCGTTACAACGAGTCCCAGATCATCAGCATCCTGAAGGAAGCGGAGAGTGGCATCCCTGTTTCAGAGTTGTGCCGAAAACACGGCATGAGTGATGCGAGTTTTTACAACTGGCGAGCAAAATACGGCGGCATGGACGTTTCCATGATGAAACGCATGAAGGAACTGGAAGAAGAGAACCGGCGCCTGAAGAAAATGTATGCTGAAGAGCGCTTGAAAGCAGAGCTCGTCCAGGAGGCACTCGAAAAAAAGTGGTGAAGCCATCTCGGCGAAAAGAGATGGCCAAAAGAGCAGTCGAAGAACGGCAGGTGTCGATCCGTCTGGCCTGTGAGTCATTCGGGATCAGCGAGACCTGCTATCGCTACCAAGCCAAGCTGTCCGGCGACAACGCCTTCATTGCGGACTGGCTGCTCCGATTGACGACCACTAACCGCACCTGGGATTTTGGTCTGTGTTTTATGTATCTGCGCAATGTGAAGGGCTATGGTTACAATCACAAGCGCGTGTATCGTATTTACCGGGAACTGGAGCTGAATCTGCGCATCAAGCCGAAACGACGTCTCAAGCGGGACAGGCCGGATGAGCTGGCCGTACCTCGACAAATCAACACCATGTGGTCGATGGATTTCATGCACGATAGCTTGGCCAATGGTGATAGTTTCCGCACCTTCAACGTGCTGGATGATTACAACCGAGAAGGTCTGGGTATCGAGGTTGACCATTCATTGCCGGCACTACGGGTTATCCGTGCCCTTGAACAGATCATTGAATGGCGCGGCAAACCCAAGGCTATTCGGTGTGACAATGGTCCTGAATACATCAGCAGTCAGTTAATGGCCTGGGCACAGAAACGCTGTATCCAGTTGCATTACATCCAGCCCGGAAACCCACAGCAAAATGCCTATGTAGAACGATTTAATCGAACCGTCAGGCATGAATGGCTGAATCAACATCTGTTCGAATCGATTGCTCACGCACAGGAAACAGCAACCCGGTGGTTATGGCGTTACAATAATGAGCGGCCTCATTCAGCCTTGGGAGGGATTACTCCTGCTCAGAAATTAATTGAGGCTGCATGACCCCTACTTATGGAAACCATTATTAATGGGGGGATTACCCAGGCTAACCTCCACTTTGCGGACACTTATGAATTAAAGTCTATCGAACCGACAGAGGAAAGGGCCTCTATTTTCCTTATACTCTTATCAGTTGGTGTGTATTATCGGAGACACGATGCATGCTTTACGTAGTTTTTAGCTATTTTCACTAAAGCGTGAGAAATCGGAGAAAGATTTTCTATTATTACTATTATTTTTTAACCTGGCTCAGCTCCTAAGATGCCGAACAGCGGAGGTAATTTTTTCTGCGTGACGCCTCCATGAGTTCATCTTCAACCACTCCGTATTAGATCTTACATTTTTATCGCCAACCTCTTTATACATTGCGTTCAAAGCATTAGTTGCATCCTTTAGGTCACCAGGTCTGTAGGTTTTGAACCGCCAGCCTCCCGCCGATTCCCTGAAACAACCTAATTCTGGCATTACGATTGGTATTGAATAAGTTGCGGCCAAAGAGATAAAACCTGAATTCAATGCTTTTGTCTGTCCGAGGAACGCAATATCTGCGCACGCCAGTATATATGGTAACTCTCCCACCGGGAATGCTCGATAAATATATTTTCTCTTATCGTGCCCAAAATACTTTCTCTTTTGATTTCTAGTATAATAGTACAGTTTTTTCAGCCTTTTACTATTCGAGCAATCAAATTTACCTGCAATAAGCAGATATTTTAATCTATAATTGATCGCATTATAAACATCAACAATAAATCTTTCATTCTTATATTCCCTCTGTATACCAAAATTTATTGTTACAATTCTATCCTGTGGTATTCCATATCTTTGTCGCGCATCTCTTTTATCTACTTTTTTATAGTGCATCAAATAATCCCCATGCCTACACACTATATTTAACTGCTCATTGCGCAACAGATCTTCATACTCCTCATAGAAATAATTAATAGATTCCTCACAATGATGAACGAGCACATCGGCATAAGCAATAATCAACCTATATACCGCATCACCCAGTAATGTTTTACCTTCATGAGTACTTAAATTGTGCACTGTATAAACAATAGTGACGGAATTATTTTTATACCACTCTAGCCTCTTCTTAATCAAATCAAGAATCTCTTCGTCACATATACTACCAATGGTATACCAGCAATGCAGCCTTTCAGGCCAATGAATATGGAGCATATCAGGAATATAGTTGGAAAAATAAAAGTTGCTTATTCCACAACATACTTCATGCCCAAGATCTTTATATGAATTGATTAACGATTCAATATATCCGTTATCCTCAGGACTTTCTGTCAACAAAATCTTCATACACGATGCATTAATGATAAAGTTGTGCTAGAACTATTAAGCATATTTTTTAAGCTTTTATCTAAATACATTTCCATCCAGCTTTCTTGATCTTACCCCACCATATAAAAACAGATCACTTTATAAGGTCTAAAATGCAATTCTTGTAAAACACTGCTTTTTACATAATTAGCACCTCAATTTTGACGTCAACATATTGACATACAATTTGCGTGATTTACGTGATCGCGGCACTATATATTTCTACCAGACTTCTTGCATAAGCTTCTGGGCTATGCTGCACAAGTATTCTATCAAGCGCATTCCTCGCTTTTAACCCTATAAGCTCTGGATTATCAACGAGTTCGCCGACTATTTCATATAGGCCGTTACTGATTGCGGTAGAAATACTTTCCTTATCGATGATTTCTTTATCGCCTGGCTCTTGATATTTAGGCTCTCCATTATCCTGCTTTGGTACATCAATCAACCATCCTACATCATTGTTATTAATTTCGGGAAATGACCTGATATTAGTTGTAATTACAGGACATGCTTTAGACTGAAACTCCAGCACCGAATAACCATACGTTTCTGCATATGACGGAAGTAGCCCAACATCACAACTTTCCATCAATCTCAAAACCTCATCTGGTAATAAAGATGGGTAATATGACACCCAATCTTTATTAGCCTCAATGATATTTTTTACATCCCTTACGTCATGCTGAGTGGTACATGATGCATAACTATCAGTAGACAATTTGCTCACTATCACAAGTTCAATAGGCCAATCATTCTCTGATCTTCCCTGCTGAAATACCTGGAGTACTTCTCTGCCCCCCTTACTAAAAAATTGATGACCAACGAGCATAAATCGTATTGGATAAAGCTTTTCTCGAGACATTTTATTTTCTAGTGTAATAGCATTAACAACTTCCTGGGGAGGGGGCAAAATAGTTAATTTATTAAGTATTGGTTCTCGATAATCAGGAAACAGGCTCAAAAACTCTTCCTGCATTCCAGCAGTACACTTGGATATGGCAATAATTCTTTTACATGATTCCGATGATAACATCTTTATTGCTTTTCTAACTTGCTTGTCCTGCTGTATTTTTTTGCCATCTGTATATCTCCAAGACAAAGAGACCTTATAACGCGGGATTATAGTTTCAAATGTAGAAACCCATGGCGTTTTACCAAAACTAACCGCATTGAACAAATGCAATATATCACATGAATTTAAACTAAAATTATAATATTTATTCTCGATATCATGTAAATAAGCAGGATAAAGCCTTAACTTCCTAATTATATTTCTAACCCTGTAAAGATGAGAATAATAATTTCTCGACAATACATATGAGCAACCTGAGATTTTTCCAATAATATTTCTACGCTCCGGGTACTGCCGCCTACCATAACATATTTTATAAGTCTTCATGTAATTCACCCAATACGTTAGTTATACAGCAGCGCTCAAAATAGCCTGTTACTTAAACCGAATCATTTGGACTTCCCACGGTACCGTAGACACCCTACTGCCTCATTTTGAGGCACTTTCAAACACCTCGAGGCTGACACCGCCCAGATGACTGTGTCGGCGTGTTCGATTATAGAACATCTCAATGTAATCGAAGACATCCGCGCGGGCCAGATCACGTGTTTTGTAGATACGCTTCTTGATCCGCTCCTTTTTCAGGCTACTGAAGAAAGACTCAGCTACCGCGTTGTCCCAGTAGTTACCACGCCGGCTCATGCTTGGCTCCAGGTTGTTGGCTTTTAGAAAGCGTAGCCAGTCATCACTGCCATATTGTGAGCCCTGATCCGAGTACACAATAACAGTGCTTTTCGGGCGTCGCCGCCAGGCCGCCATCATCAGTGCATCCAGAATGATTTCACGAGAAAGGGTTGGTTTCATCGACCAGCCAACAACTTTACGCGAGTACAGATCAACGATCACGGCCAGGTACAGCCAACCCTGCCAGGTTCGGATGTAGGTAATGTCAGTTACCCATGCAGCGTCTGGCTGCTCAACCGTAAACTCGCGCTGCAACCTGTTGGGTGCAATGATTGATGGGCGTCCGGCGATAGCACGAGGTGCCTTGTAGCCACGTAGCGCCTTTATTTTATGGGCTCTCATGATCCGGGCCACACTGTGTTTGCCGCAGATTTCACCCGCCTCACGCAGATCCAGAAAGACACGGGGTGCGCCATAGACACCCCCGCTGGCCGCATACGATGCACGAATGAGATCCAGTAACCGCAGATTCTCAATGGCGCGATCAGACAAGGGCTTGTGTAGCCATTTATAGAAACCGCTACGCGTTGCGCGGAGTATCCGACACATGGTTGCAATACTAAATTCATGTCGATGATCATTAATAAACCGGTACTTTACTCGGGCTCCCTTGCAAAGTACCGTGCGGCCTTTTTTAGGATGTCGCGCTCCTCCTCCATGCGACGTAATTGGGCGCGAAGCCTGAGCATCTCGCTCTTGGCCTCGACCAACTCAGCTGTATGCTGCTCTGTTTTGTCCGGCTTAACCGCATTAACCCATTTGTACAGGCTGTGACTGGATACCCCCAGGCGTTCTGACACCTCAGCGACTGAATGGCCACGTTCAATGACCTGACGAACGGCTTCGTCCTTGAGTTCTGGTGAATAGCGTTGACTGCTCATTGGTCTTCCTCCTATGCTCGAATTATAAGCCGGAGGTGTCCTCTATACCGGGGGAAGTCCAGATTATCCTAATAAAGTGCCTGCAATATCGTGGCAATCTTTTAATCCTATAAACCATATTCGAATACAATAGACCAGCAGCCCCGATATAGTTAGAAATGATAATTGTATTGATTTGTTTAAAATACCTGAATAATATCTTACAAGCTACAATAGAAACACCACTAACAAGCGAACGGGGCAGAAGCGGATCATATGACTACGCATAATTCTGTTGAACTAAACCGCTGACGCGGTAGCTATTTCTGCCTTCATCCTTGCTGTAGACCCCAGGTTCATCGACCACACTCGATAAAGACCGCTGTTGGTCTTTAGATGAGGAACAGGACGATGACCCCATTACGTCAAAAGATGATGGATGCCATGCAAGTGCGTGGTTTCTCAGCCCGGACTCACCAGAGTTACCTATCGGCCGTGAGCGCCCTGGCACAGTACTATCACCGGCCACCGGATCGACTCAGTGTGGACGAGCTGCAAGCGTATTTTCTGTATCTGGTTAAAGAGCGCGGTTTGTCCGGAGCCAGTTATCGACTGTATCTGAACAGGATTCGGTTTCTGTACCTTCAGGTGTTGGGCTGGGACAGTTTCGAGGTCACGCTGCATACGCCCAAGGCGGCGCAACGGATCCCGGAGCTGTTAACGCGCGCGGAAGTGAAGCAGATTCTGTCCGTGTGTCGCAACTTAAAACACCAGGTCATGCTCATGACCTGTTACGGCTGTGGCCTGCGCGTCAGCGAACTGGTCGCATTGAAGGTGCGCCATATTGATGGTGAAAGCCACCTGTTGCGCGCTGAACAGGAAAAAGGGGGCAAGGACCATCAGGTCGTGCTGCCGGAGACCCTGTTGCAGCAGTTGCGACAGTATTGGCGGCAGACCCATCCCACGCTGTGGTTGTTTCCGCATGGTGATACAAGGCGTGCACTGAATGCCTTCACACCGCAAAAGGTGTTTACCCGGGCCAAGCGGTGTGCCGGTATTAACAAGGTCGGCGGCATTCACAGCCTGCGCCATGCCTATGCGACGCATCAGTTGGAAGCTGGCCTGCCGGTGCATCAGTTGCAGCGGCTGCTGGGACACCAGAACCTGTACTCCACACTGCGCTATGTACACTGGGTGCCCCACTACCAGAAGGGTCAGGGCGGTACAGACCTCATTGCAGCCTTGGAGGTGGATCATGGAGGCCATTAACCTGCAAGGTGTTCTGGCCCGCTTTCTGGATCGTGATCAGCGGCTCAGTATACCCGGCAATGGCAGGTGTGCAGCCATATTCAGGCCTGCCGCACCGCCGCGCTGGGTGGACTGCAACTGCACTGCGATCACTGTGACTACGACGTCCCCCGGTATCACGCCTGCCGGGACCGGCATTGCCCTCAGTGCCAGTGGCGCGCCTCAAGGCGCTGGTGTGAACAGCAACAGGCGGCGGTCCTGCCGGTCAGCTATTATCACCTGGTGTTTACCTTGCCCCATACGCTGAACCGCTGGGTGCAGTTACATCCGCAGGTGATTTACAGCCTGCTGTTTCGGTGTGTCTGGGCCACCCTCAAGCGTTTTGCCGCTGACCCCTGGCGGCTGGGTGGTGAGCTGGGGATGACGGCCGTGCTGCACACCTGGGGGCAGGCCTTGACTCAGCATGCGCACCTGCATTGCCTGATACCCGGTGGTGTGCTCACCCAGGCCGGTCAATGGGCACCCGCCAAAGGGCATTACCTGTTCCCGGTGCGGGCTTTGTCGCGGGTGTTTCGAGGCAAGATGGTCAGTGCCTTAAGACGTGCGTACGATGACGGCTGTTTGCCGCGCATCACCCGGCCCGGCGATGTCGATACGACGCTGGACACCTTAATGCAGACCCGATGGGTGGTCTACAGTAAAGCCTGTGTGACTCACACCGACACGGTGGTCACCTACTTGTCGCGTTACAGCCATCGCATTGCCATCAGTGATCAGAGGATCCTGGGGATGGAAGATGGTCAGGTGCTGTTCCACTACAAGGACTACCGGGATCGGAATACCTCGAAGGTGATGCGCCTGTCCGGTATCGAGTTTATCCGGCGCTTTCAGCTGCATGTGTTGCCGAAAGGGCTGCTGGTCTATTGTATTCGAATATGGTTTATAGGATTAAAAG
>JBHPFC010000106.1:0-7038 GCA_042576405.1 Pseudomonadota bacterium
GGTTTAATCGGGGACAGACCACGTTTTTTGTTAACAAAAAACGTGGTCTGTCCCCGATTAAACCTGTCTACAATCGCCACCTAGGCGCGGTAAGCCCGGGGCGATGCTGGCCGTTAACGGCCTACTTTCTTTTCGGGGCGATGACCATGACCATCTGGCGCCCTTCCATCTTCGGGTACTGTTCTACAGCACCCAATTCCTCTAAATCTGTCTCAACACGCTTGAGCAGATCGCGGCCCAGTTCCTGGTGGGCCATTTCACGTCCGCGAAAACGCAGCGTGACTTTAACCTTGTCGCCTTCAGTCAGGAACTTGGTCAGGTTCCTCAATTTGACATTGTAATCGCCAATATCCGTACCCGGGCGGAACTTGATTTCCTTGACCTGTGTTTGTTTCTGCTTTTTACGTGCAGCCTGGCGCTTTTTCTGTTCCTCGAACTTGAACTTGCCGTAGTCCATCACCTTACAGACCGGCGGCTCCGCCTGTGGCGAAATCTCCACCAGATCCAAACTGGCTTTGTCTGCGGTTTCCTGGGCCTGTGCTAATGGCACTACGCCCAACTGTTCACCTTCTGCGCCTACGAGGCGAACTTCAGCGGCATCGATATTCTGATTAAGCCGGTGTTTTAGTTTGTTTGCTGCAGCGATGTTTTAAGTCTCCAAAAGTGTACGGCCCCGACTCGCGATTTCTGCGGTCAGCCCTTCTGACAGGGCTTGCAAGGACATACTACCCAGGTCCTTGCCGCTACGCGTGCGAACAGCCACGGTATCAGTTTCAGCTTCCCGGTCACCAACGACCAGCAGATACGGGACACGCTGAATTGTGTGCTCGCGGATTTTAAAGCCGATCTTCTCATTTCTCAAGTCCGATTTTACCCTCACTCCCTGATTTTTCAGGGTTTCTTCTACTTTTCGGGCATATTCGGCATGTTTATCGGTAATATTCAGCACTACAGCCTGCTCCGGCGCCAGCCAGGTGGGCAGCGCGCCGGCATAATGTTCGATCAGAATCCCGATAAAACGCTCCAGCGAACCCAGGATGGCACGGTGTAACATCACCGGGACTTGCTTGCTACCGTCCTCGGCCACGTAGGTCGCGCCCAGCCGATCAGGCATGGAGAAATCCAGCTGGATGGTACCCAGTTGCCAGACACGATCCAGGCAGTCCTTTAACGAGAATTCAATCTTCGGTCCATAGAAAGCGCCCTCACCCGGTTGCAGCTCCCATTCCAGCTGCTTGTGATTCAGCGCTTCTTCCAGCGCCTTTTCGGCACGATCCCAAATTGCATCGTCGCCGACGCGTTTTTCGGGGCGCGTCGAAAACTTGATGATCACGTCATCGAATCCGAAGTCGCGGTACACTTCGAACAATAAGTCGATGAAGTCCGATACCTCACCGATGATCTGGTCTTCACTGCAGAAAATATGCGCATCGTCCTGCACAAAACCGCGCACGCGCATCAATCCATGCAACGTACCCGACGGCTCGTTACGATGACAGGATCCGAATTCGGCGAGACGCAGGGGTAAATCGCGATAGCTCTTCAGACCCTGGTTATAGATCTGGATATGCGCCGGGCAGTTCATCGGCTTGATAGCAAAAGTGCGCTTTTCCGACTCGGTGATGAACATATCGTCCTGAAACTTTTCCCAGTGACCGGACTTCTCCCACAGCGAACGGTCGATCACCGTCGGTGTGTGCACTTCCTGGTAACCATGGTCGCGTAATTTGTCACGGATATAGTCCTGGATCTGCAGGTAGATGCGCCAGCCCTTGTCGTGCCAGAACACCATCCCCGGTGCTTCTTCCTGCGAATGAAACAGGTTCATCGCCTTACCTAGTTTGCGGTGGTCGCGTTTTTCCGCTTCCTCCAGGCGATGCAGATAGGCCTTGAGTTCGTCCTTGTTCCGCCATGCTGTACCGTAAATACGCTGCAGCATGGGATTGTTGGAATCGCCTCGCCAGTAAGCGCCAGCCACGCTCATCAGCTTGAAAGCTTTCGGCAGCTTGCTGGTACTGGGCAAGTGTGGCCCACGACAGACATCGAACCATTCGCCCTGGCGATAAATCGACAGCTCCTCACCTTCCGGAATGATGTCCTCAATGATCTCTACCTTGTAGGACTCACCAAGATCACCGAAAGTCTTAATCGCCTGTTCCCGTGTCCAGACTTCCCGCTCGATGGGCAGGTTGCGCTTGATGATCTCCGTCATGCGCTTTTCGATCTTTTTAAGATCGTCGGGCGTAAACGGTTCTGCTCTTGCGAAGTCGTAGTAAAAACCATTTTCGATCGCCGGCCCGATAGTTACCTGGGTGCCCGGATACAACTCCTGCACCGCCTGGGCCATGACATGAGCCGCATCGTGACGAATCAGTTCTACGGCATCGTCATCCTTGTTGGTAACAATCGCCAGTTCAACGTCTTCTTCAATAGCGAAGCTGGTGTCCACCATTTCACCATTAACCTTACCGGCCAGAGCAGCCTTAGCCAGGCCCGGACCAATATCAGCCGCCACATCGTATACGGAAACCGACTGTTCGAAACTACGTTGACTACCGTCAGGGAGGGTCACTACAGGCATGGTTTTAATCCCCAGTGGTGACCACTACGAGAGGCCACATGTTTAACCAGAAACAAATATCCCCGTAAAAAACGGGGATATTGGCAAAAATTTGGTAGGCGCGATTGGATTCGAACCAACGACCCCCACCATGTCAAGGTGGTGCTCTAACCAACTGAGCTACGCGCCTAAGGAGCGCGTAAGATACTGGCAATGGGGCCAGATTTCAAATTCACGCGCTACTCGCCAGCCCCAGGTTGCTTTCCTGCATACGTTTAACCTGGTCGCGAAGCTTCGCAGCCTCCTCAAACTCCAGATTCTGTGCATGTTGGTACATCTCTTTTTCAAGCTGTTTGACGCGTTTGGCGAGCTCATCGGGCGATAACGCCGCATATTCAGCAATCTCTTCCGCCACTTTGGAGAACCGCTTGACGCCAGGCACCCCGGTCGCATAAGCCCCCTCGAGAATATCGGCAACCGCCTTGCGGACGGTTCTAGGGGTGATACCGTGGGCCTCGTTGTAAGCGCTTTGTTTCGCGCGCCGCCGCCTGGTTTCGCTGATGGCCTTTTCCATTGAACCCGTGATTCTATCGGCGTAGAGAATAGCCTTACCGTTGACGTTACGCGCTGCCCGCCCAATGGTCTGGATAAGCGAGCGCTCAGAACGCAGGAACCCCTCCTTGTCTGCATCCAGAATCGCCACCAGCGATACCTCCGGCATATCCAGCCCTTCGCGCAGCAGGTTAATACCCACCAGCACATCGAATTCACCGAGACGCAGGTCACGGATGATCTCTACGCGTTCCACGGTATCGATATCCGAGTGCAGATAACGTACCCGGACACCATGCTCAGCCAGGTATTCGGTCAGATCCTCAGCCATACGCTTGGTGAGGGTGGTTACCAGTACACGGTCCTGTACCGCCACGCGCTTACCGATCTCCGAGAGCAAATCATCGACCTGGGTACCCGCCGGGCGGACCTCCAGCTCGGGGTCAATCAGACCGGTTGGCCGCACCACCTGCTCTGCCACGGCGCCGGCATGCTCCGCCTCGTAGGGACCCGGCGTGGCCGAAACGAAAATGCTCTGCGGCACCAGCCTTTCGTACTCATCGAATCGCAATGGCCGATTATCCAGCGCAGAGGGCAATCTGAAGCCGTATTCCACCAGAGTTTCCTTACGCGACCGATCACCCTTATACATGCCACCCAGCTGTGGAATGGTAGCGTGCGATTCGTCGACCACCACCAGTGCATCATCCGGCAAGTAATCCAGCAAGGTAGGTGGTGGCTCACCGGCCTTCCGGCCGGACAGGTAGCGGGAATAGTTTTCTATCCCCGAGCAGTAACCCAGTTCGACCATCATTTCGATATCAAAGCGGGTCCGCTGCTCGAGCCGCTGTGCCTCGACCAGCTTGTCCTGACTGCGTAGCTGCTCCAGGCGCTCCTGAAGTTCCGCCTTGATCAGGTCAATGGAATCGAGCAACGTCTGGCGCGGTGTGACGTAGTGGCTCTTGGGATAAATTGTCAGTCTGGGTACACGCTTCAGGATTTCGCCGGTGAGCGGATCAAAATAGGAAAGATTCTCTATTTCATCGTCAAACAGCTCAACGCGCACCGCCTCCTGACTTGATTCCGCCGGGTAAATATCGATGACTTCGCCGCGCACCCGGTAGTTGGCACGCCCGAGCTCAACATCGTTGCGGGTATACTGCAATTCGGCCAGACGGCGCAGTATGACGCGCTGATCGATACGCTCGCCGCGCACCAGGTGCAGCACCATGCTCAGGTAGGAACGCGGGTCACCGAGGCCGTAAATTGCCGATACGGTAGCAACCAGGACGGTATCGCGGCGTTCCAGCAAGGCTTTGGTGGCGGACAGGCGCATCTGCTCGATATGCTCGTTTATCGAGGCATCTTTCTCGATAAAGGTATCTGACGAGGCAACATAGGCTTCCGGCTGATAGTAATCATAGTAGGATACAAAATACTCGACGGCATTATTCGGGAAGAACTCTTTCATTTCGCCGTAGAGCTGTGCCGCAAGGGTCTTGTTGTGTGCCAGGATCAAAGTCGGCCGCTGGACACGCTGCATGACATTGGCGATAGTGAAGGTCTTGCCCGAACCGGTAACCCCGAGGAGTGTCTGGTGGGCCAACCCGTCTTCCAGACCCTCCACCAGCTGCTGTATTGCCGCCGGCTGGTCGCCGGCCGGCGTCATATCACAGATAAGTTCAAATTCTTTGCTCACAGGGATTAAGTAATCAGCTCCGTTTAAGTATCATTGCAAGTGGTTTAACCGACACATTCCATCAAGGACCTTTGAGTGAACGACATCACCCTGTCCCAGCGCGTGCAGCGCGTCAAACCCTCCCCTACCCTGGCAGTCACGGCACGTGCCGCCGAACTGCGTGCCGCCGGCAAGGACATTATTGGCCTGGGCGCCGGAGAGCCGGATTTTGACACACCGGAGCACATCAAACAGGCAGCGATCCTTGCCATTCAGAACGGCGCTACCCGCTACACGGCGGTAGACGGCACACCAGAGCTCAAAAGCGCCATTATAAACAAGTTCCAGCGGGATAATGGCCTGTCGTACGAGCCGGACCAGATTCTGGTCTCCTGCGGCGGCAAGCAAAGCTTCTATAACCTGGCTCAGGCGCTGTTGAATGCGGGGGATGAGGTGATAATCCCTGCACCCTATTGGGTATCCTATCCGGACATGGTCAGGCTTGCCGATGGCGAACCGGTGATCATCAAGGCGGGGCTGGAACAGCATTTTAAAATCAGCCCGGAGCAACTGGAAGCAGCAATTACGCCCAATACACGCTTGTTCGTTTTAAACAGTCCTTCGAACCCGACAGGCGTGGCATACACACGTGGCGAGCTGACAGCGCTGGCAGAGGTGCTGCAGCGCCACCCACACGTGCTGATTGCGACAGACGATATGTACGAGCATATCCTCTGGACAGATGATCCCTTCGTCAACATCCTCAATGTCTGCGAGGAGCTTTATCCCAGGACTATTGTCCTGAATGGCGTCTCCAAAGCATACGCCATGACAGGCTGGCGCATCGGCTATGCCGGCGGACCGGTATCACTGATCAAGGCGATGAAAAAAATCCAGTCTCAAAGCACTTCGAATCCAGCGGCAGTTTCACAGGCAGCCGCCACAGAAGCGCTCAACGGTGACCAGTCCTGTATTCAACCGATGTTGTCAGCATTTCAGGAGCGACATGCTTACCTGGTCGCCGCACTGAACAGTCTGCCGGGGATACGCTGTGCGGAGGCCGATGGTACTTTTTATGCTTTCCCGGACGTCAGCGAGCTTATTACCTCACTCGATGGCGTCGAGGACGATGTCGGTCTGGCCGAATTTCTACTAAACGAAGCCGGCGTGGCGGTAGTGCCAGGCTCTGCCTTCGGTGCCCCCGGTTACATACGCTTGTCATTTGCCACCTCGCTTGACGCCCTGAAAGACGCCATCAAACGGATGGAAAAGGCCCTGATGCCAAAGTGAAGCAGTTGACCGGTTCCGGCAGCTTCCGTATCATTCCCGCCTTCGCTAAACATCGCGATTCCCCGGTAGCTCAGTCGGTAGAGCGGGTGACTGTTAATCACTAGGTCGGCAGTTCGAGCCTGTCCCGGGGAGCCATATCAGAAAGGGCCAGTTTTTACTGGCCCTTTTTTATTCCTGACACCTTGCTATAAGAAGGCTGCCAGTTTCACTGTAACACTCGACGGTACTCTCTGGTGATCCCTTTTCCATCCAGGCAAGACACCCTATTGTTATCCCTGAGAGTGCAACTCATCGAATATTCCGTGATCTGCCAACCGGCGTCATCGCTGGCAGGCTGCTTTGAAGAATCCCTGTCAACCAGCCTGACCAGAGTTCGATACGCCAACTCGAAATGACCTTCAGGCGAAAATTCGGTCAGCCTGGTTTCCACCTTGTAGAGCGCCAAACCGTACTGCGTTTTTACATTTTGCGGCACACTGTTGCACACCAAACCCGCAGACTGTTCACTACACGAGGTTGATTGCGAAGGCAGCAATGATGCTGGCTTACCCGCACTGCTCCACTGACCTTGCAACAGGGTCTGTTTTACCTTACTGGCCGTGATACGGAGTTTTTTTTGGGGCGGGACGGTTTTGGTAACAGTTGGCGGGGACTCCTGGCGTGAAGAAACATTGGCCTTTGCAAGCACGTTGGCCTGCTTCTCCTTAAACCGCTGTTCGGCATCCTGCCTTAGCTGGACGCGCCGAGTTTCAACAACATCGCCGCCGGGCACTGTGCCAGCTGCTGCCACTACCGGTGCTGCAACCGATCCCATCGGACTTCCAGTAAGAATAGTCTTCTCAGTTTGCTGCGTATTCGATGCATCGGCTTTAGCCACGACCACTGCGGCCCGCTTTGCTGCTGCTTCCCTTGCTG
The DNA here is from genome assembly GCA_042576405.1 of Pseudomonadota bacterium. Classification (GTDB taxonomy): domain Bacteria; phylum Pseudomonadota; class Gammaproteobacteria; order DSM-19610; family DSM-19610; genus Thiogranum. The sequence goes on from JBHPFC010000106.1 coordinate 6,996, forward strand.
CTGCTTCCCTTGCTGCTGCTTCCCTTGCTGCTGCTTCCTTGTC
>JBHPFC010000107.1:0-6680 GCA_042576405.1 Pseudomonadota bacterium
TTGTAGCCGCCATTGTAACGTAAATATGCCGGCAAATCGGGTGCTTGGGAAGATAGGTGGGTCACCGGCAAAAGCAGGTGAGACGCTCCGAAGTGCAAAACGGGATATTAATTGGGTCAGGTAAGAGCCATATGCAAACCATTGTAGATCCACAAGAAATGGAAAAAATGGAATTAACATCCGATGATGCCGAGGGTGCTGACGTATCCACGGAGGAAGTGGGTATGGATAGCCTCAAGGTGATGGTTATCGATGACTCCAAAACTATTCGCCGTACTGCGGAAACCTTGTTGAAGAAAGAAGGTTGCACTGTGGTCACGGCGACCGATGGTTTCGAGGCGCTGGCCAAAATTGCGGATGAGAAACCAGACATTATTTTTGTCGACATCATGATGCCGCGTCTTGATGGTTATCAAACCTGTGCGCTGATCAAGAACAACCAGGTTTTCAAAGAGACGCCGGTCATTATGTTGTCCAGTAAAGACGGATTGTTCGACCGTGCGCGAGGGCGCATTGTCGGTTCAGACAAATATCTGACAAAACCGTTTACCAAAGACGAACTACTGGGGGCGATTCGCGAGCACGTACAACGCTAGCATTCGCGCCCGGGGGCACCGCAAACGAACGCGGTTTCCAGAGGGAGCAGTAACTAACCACGGGGTAATACCAAAATGGCACAGATTCTTATCGTAGATGATTCACCAACCGAAGCGCATGTGCTTAAGGGCATGCTGGAAAAGAACGGATTTGAGGTCGAGACGGCCGAAAATGGTACCGAAGGTATCGAGCGAGCCAGGGAACTCAAACCGGACCTCATTTTGATGGATGTGGTCATGCCAGGCCTTAACGGTTTTCAGGCAACCCGCCAGCTGACCAAGGATCCAGAGACCAAACATATCCCGGTCATAATAGTCACCACCAAGGATCAGGAAACTGACCGTGTCTGGGGTATGCGACAGGGTGCGCGGGATTTTCTGACCAAGCCGGTAGCCGAAAAAACCCTGATGGACAAGATAAACGCTGCAATGGAAGTTGCATAAGGGATTTACAGGACATAAAGGACAATTGTCATGCCTGAAAACGCAGGTCAATCGCCACTAGAGGTGTTAGCGCGACTTGAGCATCTCTGTCTGGATCATGCTCATGGTTTGCCGCAGCAACAACAGACTGACGAAGAGTGGGTCGGAATTGGTTTCCGGTTAGGCGGGCTCAACCTGGTTGCGCCGCTTGGTGAGGTTTCTGAAATTCTAACACCGCCCAGCCTTTCGAAAGTGCCAAGAACCAAGTCGTGGGTTTGTGGTATTGCAAACGTACGCGGCAACCTTATGCCGATAATGGATCTGCAGGGCTACCTGCATGATCGACCTGCTGCGCTGAATCGACGTAGCCGGATCCTGGTAGTCAATCACAACGGTGTGTATTCGGGCTTGGTGGTTGATGCTGTCATGGGCCTCAGGCATTTCCGTGAAGACCAGCGTTGCGAAGACCTGCCCGGTGAAGATGCGGGTATCCATGCATATATGACACATGCTTTTAAAAGCAATGAAGAACACTGGGGCGTATTCAGCATGCACGAGCTTGCTGACACGCCGCAATTTCTAAAGGCGGCTGTTTAGGTCGCTGTTTAGTTGAAGTTGAAATTAAGTTGGTTATCCCTGGAAAGAACATAGCTGATTAGGTCAGGAGACAAGAGATGAGTACAGCGAATCAGGCTCACGGCAAGGTGGGTTCACATAAACGGACAATGTACCTGATTGCAGCATTGCTGCTTTCATTGGGCACCATGGTAGGTGTGTTCTGGTACGTTGGTATCGAAGCAGACTACGATAAAGAGTATATAGGCTACACCAGCGAGCAGCAGGTCTTGTCGCAGCAGATAGCGAAATATGCCCTGGAAGCCTCGTCCGGTGTTGAGGCGGCATTTGACCAGCTGACGCACTATCGTGATCGTTTCGACGAAACCATTTCCCATGAGCGTAACGGTAACGTTGCTACCAGCCTTCCGCCAAGTCGGGAAGCAGTAGAAAAAGATCTCGTGAAGCTTGAGGCGAACTGGGGGACCTTCCGTGAAAGCGTAGATTTCGTCCTGGCCTCAAGGGAAACGGTGGCGGTCGTGGTAGCGGAAATCGGTGATACTATTAACAGCCTGATTCCAAAACTGCAGGCGTACGATGAAGAGGTCGTCGAAATCCTTATGGAGCGCAAGGTCAGCCGGGAATCCATTAATCTGGCGACCCGCCAGTTGATGCTCAGTCAGCGTATTGTAAACAATGTTAATCTGGCGCTGAGTGGCGAGAATGTCGAAATGGCCATCGAGCGATTCTCCGAGGACGTTGAAGCATACGGTATGGTGCTGGATGGCATGGTTCGAGGCAACGATGTTATCGGCATGATTAACAATGAAGACGTGCAGGCCAAGTTGTTCGAAACCTCCATGCTGTTCAAAACCGTGGCCGACAACGTGGAAGAATTGCTTGATATGTCGGATGACCTGCGTGAGGTGCAGTTTACGGCACGCAGTATAGCGTCCCAGTCAGATGACCTGTTTGCCGCAGCTCTTCGCTTGCAGAACAGTTATTCGTTGGCCGCTGACCTTCGTCCAGTGCAGCCCGAGATGGCGTATATGTTTGGTGGTATCGGCCTTCTGGTACTGTTTTTGCTGGGCATGCAGGTTTACCGCGATCAGGAAAATCGTCGCAAGCATGCAGAGCTGGAGAACAGGAATAACCAGGAGGCAATCCTGCGCTTGCTCGATGAAATGGGTAACCTTGCAGACGGTGACTTGACCACGTATGCGACCGTTACCGAGGATTTCACCGGTGCTATTGCAGACTCGGTTAACTACACAATCGACGCCCTGCGCGATATGGTAACAACCATTAATGCCACCTCTGGCCAGGTATCATCTGCTGCTCATCAAACGCAGGATACGGCCCAGCATCTTGCTGAAGCCAGTTCCCACCAGGCCGAAGAGATCACATCAGCGACAACCGCCATTAACGAGATGGCAGTATCCATTGATGAAGTCTCCCGGAACTCCGATGAGACGGCTACCAAGGCGCTACGCTCTGTGGAATACGCGAAGACGGGTGGTGATACGGTGCGCAGAAATATCGAAGGTATGGATCGCATTCGTGAAACAATTCAGGAAACATCAAAGCGTATCAAGCGCCTGGGTGAAAGCTCACAGGAAATTGGCGATATCGTTGAGCTGATTAACGACATCGCGGAGCAGACCAACATCCTCGCCCTGAACGCTGCTATCCAGGCGGCTATGGCCGGCGAAGCCGGTCGCGGTTTCGCGGTGGTTGCTGACGAAGTCCAGCGCCTTGCTGAACGTTCATCCAACGCTACCAAGCAGATCGAGGCACTGGTTAAAACAATCCAGACCGATACCAATGAAGCTGTTATCTCCATGGAGCAAAGTACCGCGGGTGTGGTGAACGGTGCGCGCCTGGCTGAGGAATCCGGTTCAGCGCTGGAGGAAATCATGAATGTGTCCGAGGATCTTTCCGGACTGATTCAGAATATTTCTTCTTCCGCTCGCCAGCAGTCCAAGGCAGCAGCCAACATCTCCGAGACCATGCATGTTATCCAGGAGATTACTACGCAGACATCTGCCGGTACTAACGAAACCTCGGCCTCTATCGGTAACCTGGCTGGCCTCGCCGAAGAAATGGGTAAATCGGTAGACGGCTTTAAGTTGCCGGAGTAACCAGGACGCCGAACAATGGCAAGCTCCGCGAGTAATTCTCATGCGCCAGAGCAGGCCCCGGTTACACCGGGACCTGCTCTGGATATCGATGACCGGCAGTTCGTCGAGTGGACGACGCTGCTGGAACATCGCATGGGTTTGTTCATTGCTCCCGAAAGGCGTTCATTTCTTGCGAGCGGGATAAAAGCGCGCATGCGCGAAACCGGTTGCAACAACTCTCGCCAGTACTATCACCGTTTAATGAGTGGTGGGGTACAGGCAGAAGAATGGTCTTTGCTGGTGGACCAGCTTACTGTGCACGAAACCTGTTTCTTTCGGCACGAATCGTCCATGCGGCTGGTGAGGGAGGTATTAATCCCTGCCGTACTGGAGCGCCGTGATCAGTTTCTTGCCTGGAGTGTTGGATGCGCGACCGGGGAAGAGACATATAGCCTGGCGATGATGATTGAAGATTGTGTTCATCGCCTTGGTGGGCGACGCCAGTACGGTATTACCGGAACCGATATTAGCCTGCCCTCGTTGCAGCGTGCACGGGAAGGCGTGTATTTAATGCGTCGCCTGAACGATATATCTGGTGATTTCCAGCAGAAGTACTGTACGCGGGTTTCGGAAAAACGGTTTCAGGTCAATGAGGCCCTGCGGAAACGGGTTTGCTTTAGCCAGTTGAATCTCAGGGATCTAAGGTCAGCTCCGTTGGCAAAAGTAGACCTCGTATATTGCCAGAACCTGCTGATCTATTTTGATCGTGAACGGCGACTGGAAATAGTTAACGAGTTGAGTGAGTTTTTGCGACCGGGCGGAATGATGGTAATAGGTCCCGGAGAGCTGCTGGATTGGCGGCATTCGAAAATGGAAAAAGTATGCTACGCAGATACGCTTGCCTATCAGCGTACAGACTAAAAGCACCCGGTGCGGGATGAAAGGAATTACAATGAATCAAGTCATCGACTTCAGCACTCTGACATGGGTTAAAAATGAGCTGGATGCCACTCTCAAGGAGGCCAGGCAGTCTCTTGAGGCACATGTGGAGGACCCGCAGGATGAAGCCCAGCTGGGCTTCCTGGCGGCACACCTGCACCAGGTGTATGGCACCTTGCAAATGGTTGAACTGTATGGCGCGTCCTTGCTGGCCGAAGAGATGGAGCAGGTCGCAAAGGCGATAACAGACGAATCAGTCAGTCAGCACGACGATGCCTGCGAGGTGTTGATGCGGGCGATACTGCAGTTGCCAGATTACCTCGAGCGACTGATCGCCGGTTATCAGGATATTCCTTTAGTACTGTTGCCCTTATTGAATGATCTGCGCGCGGTGCGTGGAGATAATCTGCTTTCAGCTAACGCAATGTTCTCCCCTGATCTGGGTGCGACTCTTCCTGAATCGCTTCGTGGCGATAACAGTAGTAGCGACCTGCAGGTTGAGGCGCGTGGTTTGCGGCATCGTTTCCAGCTGGGATTGCTTGGCTGGTTCCGTGAGAAAGATGTAAAGAATTCACTGAATGCGCTTAGTGAAGTGCTTGATTCATTGCAGACGCATAGTGGCGATGCTCGCGCATTACGTCTTTGGTGGGTTGCGGCAGGTCTGGCTGAGGCACTGTGTGCGGAAGGATTTGAGAGCGGTGCTGCTGTCAAGCGGTTGATGGGCCAGGTGGATCGCAGAATTAAGCATCTCATAGACGAGGGTGAGGCGGCAATGGCCGCAGAAGTCGGGGATGACCTGTTAAAGAATCTGCTGTTTTATGTGGCGCAGGCACCAGCGAGTGCCAGTGAGCGGATCTTGTCCATCCAGTCGACTTTTCGGCTGAAGGAACTTCTGCCCAGCGAGGATGAACTTGCAGCGGCTCAAGAAAGTCTTACAGGGCAGAATGCGGACCTGTTCGCAACCGTCGGTACTGCAATTCGTGAAGAATTAACGCGCCTTAAGGACAAGCTGGATATTGCCTTACGTAGTGGTTGCAAGGACAGCCAGGAAATAACCCCGCTGATTGATTCCTTGCGTTCGCTTGGAGATACCCTTGGTATGCTCAGTCTTGGTGCTGCAAGAAGTGCTGTTATTGCCAAGGCAGAAGACCTGCAAGATTGCGTCGATTCGGAAACCGTTCCACCGGAAACTTCGTTGATGGACGTTGCCAGTACGCTCCTGTTTGTTGAATCTTCAGTTGACAGTATGGGTAGTGGCCGTTCCGTGAGTGCCAGTGGTGCCAGGGTCGAAGATCAATTAGCGGCCAACGAATATGACCAGGTTATGGACGTTGTGTTACAGGAAGCACTGACAGACCTCAGGAATGCCAAAGAGGCAATTGTCACCTATACGAAGGAAGATTCCACTATAGATGAACTCCAGCAAGTGCCGCAGTGGTTTAATCAGGTTAAAGGCGGTCTGCTGCTGCTTAACGAGGTGCGTGCAGGAGCGCTGGTGGAATCAATTTCACGCTATATTGAGTCTGAGCTTATTGAAGGAAACAAGGTTGCTGATCAGCACGAGCTGGATTCTCTGGCAGATGCAGTTTGCGGTCTCGAGTATTTTCTTGAAAGCCGTAAGGAACAGCGCATGTACGGTAACTCGGCCATGGATGTCGCTGAGCAGGGCGTGGATCGCCTGGGTTATCCGGCTGATGCCCGCGATGACGATCAAGGTGTCGTTCAAGCTGAAGATATTTCCTCATCCCCGGATACGGAACAGATTTCGCTATCCAGTAAATCAGATTCTGCTACAGACGAAGTAGAGCAGGTTGCTGGGGACGACGGATTCGAGTTTGACTTCTCAATGCTCGACGAAGATGCAACTGCAGATATTGAGAGCTCTGAAGCATTAGAAGTGGATGGGCCAGTTGCAAGTGCATCATTATCCGGTATTGACGATTCGCTAGTTGACGATGTTCAGATTTCAGAAATAGATTCAGCCGAAGTTGAAGCCGAAGTTGAAGCCGAAGTTGAAGCCGAAGTTGAAGCCGAAGTTGAAGCCGAA
>JBHPFC010000108.1:0-6672 GCA_042576405.1 Pseudomonadota bacterium
CTGGCCCACATTATCGCGAACGAAATGGGGGCTAACCTGCGTCACAGCGCCGGGCCGGTCCTTGAGAAGCAGGGTGACCTTGCAGCGCTGCTGACAAACCTTGAGCCAAACGACGTATTGTTCGTCGATGAAATTCATCGGCTGAGTCCGGTGGTCGAGGAGATTCTGTATCCAGCCATGGAAGACTATCAGCTGGATATCGTGATCGGTGAAGGACCCGCTGCACGCTCCATAAAGCTGGACCTGCCACCTTTTACGCTCGTTGGCGCGACCACGCGAGCGGGTTTGCTGACGTCGCCGTTGCGAGATCGCTTCGGTATTGTTCAGCGCCTGGAATTCTATAATACTGCCGATCTTGCCACCATACTGAAACGTTCAGCGCATATTCTCGGTATAGAGATGGAAGAAGCAGGCGCATTGGCGCTGGCAAAGCGCTCACGGGGCACGCCGCGCATTGCTAACCGCCTGCTGCGTCGAGTACGCGACTACGCTGAAATCAAGGCGCGGGGCATCATCACGTCGGATGTTGTAGAACTTGCCATGAGTATGCTGGACGTCGATGACCAGGGCTTTGATACCCAGGACCGTAGATTGTTAAGCACCATTATTGAGAAGTTTGATGGTGGTCCGGTGGGTGTAGACAACCTGGCAGCAGCGATTGGAGAGGAAAAGGGCACAATTGAAGATGTTCTTGAACCCTACCTGATCCAGCAAGGCTTCATTATCCGTACACCACGTGGTCGGATGGCGACCAAAAACGCCTATTTGCAACTGGGCCTGAAACCTCTCACCGGCGCATAGCGGCCGGCAGCCGGCTGAGAACATGTTTGGCAGTGTTTCGGTGCGACGTCAGTTTCCCGCCATAAATTGATAATACATTTGGATTGGAAAGGTCCTGGTGTATACGGGTTTCACGCGAGCGCTTGAAAGCACTGCTTTCGCTGGATGGCAGAACTCGCAGGCCGGCAAAACTATCGATGACATCTTCGCGATTGAATATTTTTTCGAAGTGGTGGTTCCAGGTTTCCAGTAAGTAGGAGATTTCACTTTCCAGTGGATGTACATGTGCAGGGTCGCCCCGGTAGGCGGTTTCTGTCGTGCCAATCATAATCTGGTCTTTCCAGGGCATGGCAAATACAGCGCGTTGATCCTGTGGTGCTTCCAGATAGTAAACTCTGTTTCCAAGTGTCCCGGGCACAATAATGTGTGTGCCCTGAACCAGGTCCATGCCCAGTGGTTTGATCACGGGAGTGACGTCTTTCAGCACTTCATTTACCCATGGACCGGTGGCGTTGATTAATGCGCGGCTGGTGAGGCTGTGTTCCATACCGTTTTTTGCGAATGTGACTGTGCAGGCATTTGAATTGCACCGGGCGCTTTGGAACACTGTGTTGTAGTGTACTTCTGCTCCCCTGGAAACCGCTTCCGAGATTATGCGCTCGGTCAGTCGCTTGTCATCAGTTCTGGCATCCCAATAACGAAATATGGCGCGCAGATCGCTTGTCCGCAGGCCGTTCATCTTTGGCCATTCACTTTTTCGCAGCAGCCTGAAACCTTTTCCGCCCAGCAGGGTGTACAGGCTCAGGCCGGAGGCGATCAGCCACGGGCTTCGGCTTGTTTGCCGGTAGACTGGTATATAGAAGGGTGTCAGGGATACCAGGTCCGGCTGCTCTTTCAGCAGGTGCTTGCGCTCTTGCAGGCATTCGCGCACCAGCTTGAACTGGGCGCTTTCCAGATAGCGTAGTCCACCGTGTATCAGTTTGGATGACTTGCTCGATGTTCCCAGGGCGGCTTCTGCGTATTGCTCGAGTACAAGCACGCGGTAACCGTTTACTGCGGCTTCGTGTGCAACTGCGGCGCCGTGGATACCGGCGCCAATGACGGTTAGATCATAATCCATGCGTACAGGCCCGCTGCCCTAACACTGGATGTTGTAGTAATTTGCCTACGTCGGCTGTTTCAATCAGCGTGGCGCCGCGTTGTGCCCAGTCAAGGGCCGTTTCCGGATCCATAACATCGTACAGCATCCATTGTGAAGTGCCGTTCCAGAGTGAAGCGTTTGCGGGGATTTTTCTGTAATCGCAAATCAGGTATTCGGGTTGTAGCCGTTCCGCCACGTCCTGGCTGCGGGTGTCGTAGTTGTCCAGTACCCAGCCAATTTCCAGTTTGCTGTGTGAGCGGCACCAGCGCAGCGCCTCGCTGTTGAAAGAAATCAGGCAGCATTGTGTCCCATATTCATCCAGCAGTGGCAACAGGTTTTCCATCACACTATCCAGTCCCCAGTGATCGATGCTTTCCTGTTTGAGTTCTACCATGGCATGCACAGAGGGGTAATTCGACAGTTTATCCAGTGTGTCTTCCAGTGTCGCTACAGGTGTTTGGCTATGCCGGTTTCCGAACCTTGCTGGCTCGTGAACACTCAACTGTATCTGGTGGCTTGCAAGGTGAAACGGAGACTTGTTGACGCCCGACGTGCGTTCAAGGTTGTCGTCGTGCAGCAGAATAAATTTTCCGTCGGTGCATAGTTGTATGTCAAACTCTACCCAGCAAGCTCCAGCCTGTAAGGCCGCTTCCAGTGAACTCCAGGTGTTCTCGGGGTAGCAGTGCATATAGCCGCGGTGCGCTACCAGAAGAGGGATTTTTTCAGTATTCATATCTATGTTGCATAGCCTGGGTTAGCCCGCCGGTGTCTGATACCCCGGAGTCTACTTTAATATTACGTCACCCATGCAACAGATCTGAACGCAGTAGCGGTTTTAGCCGCTGCCGCGGAGGACTGCCCGATGGCCGAGTTAGTAGTAAGATAAAGACTTCCGGGCAGGAATAATTATGATCGGGTATTCCAGAGGTGATTAATGACTGAAGCGTTCCAGCTAGATACTCGTCTTGCAGCTGACTGTATTACTGTGGGGCGTTTGCCCCTGAGTCTGCTGTTATTGCTGAATGATGCTCGCTACCCATGGTTTTTGCTCGTGCCTCAGCGTGCGGGGATGACCGAGGTGTTCGATTTGCCAAGTGCCGAGCAGCAGCAGTTGTGTCACGAGTCGGTACACCTGTCGCGTTGTATGAAGCAGGCTTTCCATGCCGACAAGATGAATGTTGGTGTTCTGGGTAATCTTGTGCCGCAACTGCATGTCCATCATGTCGCGCGTTTCAGCAGTGATCCGGCCTGGCCTGGCCCGGTATGGGGGCACAGCGAGCCCGAATACTACGATAAACCGCGTATCAGTGAGCGCCTGGCCATGGCGAGTGACTGGTTTGGCGATGAACTGGAGATGATATAAATGAAGTCTTCAATATTAGTTTTGGGTGTATTACTGATTTATACGCTGCTGGGCTGCTCACCGAGTGGCGATGAGCCGGCACCGACACCGGGGGCGGGAGAGCCGCAGCATGTCTGGAAAGACCAGGTTAAGGCACTGGATAAAGCAAAAGGTCTTGAGCAGGATATGAATAAGGCCTTTGAACAAAGAAACCAGGAAATAGACCAGCAAACGCAGTGAGGCTGTATTCCGGATTGTGGACGTGTTTCACAGCAAACTCTGAAATTGGTGCTATATTTTCCCTGAGGGCTGCAGTTTAACTGCAGGGTGTATTAATTAGGAGGATAGAGTATGGCAGTATTGGATAGAACGTCCGGCTTTCCTTACGCACCGTCTGACTGGAGTGAGTCCGCAGCGCGTGATCTTGCCTCGCAAGAGGGTCTGGATCTGAGAGACGAACATCTGGAAGAGTTGCGAGCGCTGCAGGAATATTGTTCCCGTCACGACTGTAACAAGTACAGCGTGCGCGAGCTGCATGATGCCCTGGACGAAAAGTTTCATGACAAGGGTGGGTACAAATACCTCTACAAACTGTTCCCGGGTGGCCCAATCGCTCAAGGCTGTCGTTTGGCAGGGCTGGAACCGCCTGCCGGTGCGATCGACCGGGGTTTCGGTAGCGTCGTTTAAAGGTGTTTCTCCTGCGCGGCTTACTGCTTCAGCAAGCCGCGCAGGAATTCAAGATATTCCGGCTGGTCCCACGGACGCTCCCTGGCGCCTGGTAGCGAAGCTGCTCGGGAATCCGAATACAGTGTCATCGTCTTCGGCGGTGTTAATCATAATAACTGTATTGGCTCGTTAGCGAGTAGCGTGGCCATCTTCTGTAATGCAGGCATTTCCTCCATGCAGGGTCCGCACCAGCTGGCCCAGAAGTCCACAAACACCCAATGGCCACGACTGTCCCGCAGTGCGAGTTTCTCGCCGTCCATATTGGTAGGGCTAAAAAGTGGTGCTGGACCGACGGCTTAATGACGGACACCATGAGGTATCGATATTGTGTCAGCGCTCGCGCTCAGTGCCGGGCTGGTAGTTATGAAAGCTGAATGGTCTGCCGCCCAGTATTGTAAATACGGATGGTGATGAAATGCTGTTTCAAAAGCAGTTCTACCGTCGCCGGCTGGAAACCGCGCGCCTCGTAGAATGCGCTCATCTGATTAAGCGTGCGAGGTATAAACTTAATCTCAACCGAGGGCTGAGCCAGCACACCGGCGGATCCTGAGGACAGGCCCAGGATGAGCAGAGTTTTGTTGAGGGGCGACATGGACAACAACTTAACCTCGGTTGACGGAATGATTTCAATTCCTGAACCGATTAAATCACAATAGCATCTCGTTCATTCCGGGATCGTACTGTTGAGACTATACCGCCCAAAATCGATACGCCGCCTTTTGCTGGTCGGCTTTGTGCTCGTGGTTATGCCGCTGATGGTGGCATTGATCCATGCCACTTACGAGGTGGATCGGCTGGTAGCGCAGGGTCAACGTGCCCTGTTTGCCACGGTGCGAGCAACGCAGGGCAGCCAGCTGCTGCTGGAATCGATTACCGATATGGAACGCAATGCGTTGCAATACAAGGTGCTGGGTGACGAAGCACTGCTGGACGTCTACCGGGAGAATCGTCAGAAATTCATCGATACCACGAAGAAGCTCGCGGCGCTGAATCTTTCGCAGCTGCAGCACGAGCGTTTGCAAATGATGATACGTGTGGAGAATGAAGTCACCGAGACTCTGGAGCTGTTTCCTCACGATGCGGAGGAGACGGCCAACGCTATTAACGGTTTTGGCTCGCTGGCCCGCGATGCTCGCAAGATGCTGGTGGATAACCGCAAGTTAGTGGAGCGCGAGGTCGGGACGATGGAAAACAAGGGTGCCGAGGTGCAGCGCAGCCTGGTCGTTCAGGCCATGGCGCTGGTGCCCGGGGCGCTGATCATGGCCGGTATTTTTACCATCCTGATTACCCGTCCGCTGCGGCGGATGGATAAGGCGATTCGACGCCTCGGGGATGGTGATTTTTCCAAGCCGGCCCAGATCGTGGGACCCCGTGATCTCGAGCAGCTTGGAGAGCGCCTCGACTGGATGCGCACCCGCCTGCTAGAAGTGGAGCAGGAAAAAACCCGGTTTCTGCAACATATTTCCCATGAACTGAAGACGCCGCTGACGGCAATCCGCGAGGGGGCTGAACTTCTCAGCGAGGAAATGGTCGGTCATTTGAATGCCCAGCAGGCCGAAATTGCCGCTATATTGCGCGATAATACGCTACAATTGCAGAAACTCATCGAGAACCTGTTAAATTTCAATGTCGCCATTTCGCGCGCCTTTACTCTCCATGTTGAACCAGTGGCTCTTCGTGGTCTGATTTATAATGTACTTACAGATCATAAGGTTGCGGTTCTGGCGCGGCAAATAGTGCTGGATGTTTCGTTGCAGCCCGTGGAAATTCAGGGTGATCGAGCAAAGCTGTGCACAGTAGTGGATAATCTGGTTTCGAATGCAATCAAATTCTCTCCGGAGAGGGGTCGATTGCGCGTGTATCTGGAATCGCGCGATGGACAGGCGATTATCGAGGTGGCTGATTCCGGCCCGGGTATTCCGGAGGAAGAACGTCGCCGTGTCTTCGATGCATTTTATCAGGGCAGTAACACGGCGAATGGGCATGTGCGCGGCACCGGGCTGGGTTTATCGATAGCTCGCGAATACGCGCAGGCACACGGTGGTTATATTGAAGTTATTGATGGCGAGAATGCCGGAGCCTGTCTGCGGGTGGTATTGCCGCTTGAGCAAGCTGAGGAAAAGAGTGCGTAACAGGATTTTACTGATGTTGAGCTGTGTTGTGTTCGCTGCCTGTCAGCCGATCACGGTGCAGCATCATGATGAAGGGCCGATACCGGTTTCCGTGCGGGTGGATGATACCGCTTACTGGTTGGAAGAGTGGCGCCAGGTGAGCCAGTTGTCTGAGATCCAGTTCAAACTGGCGTTGAAAAACCGGGAGCAGGAATTCGAGCGCAAACCCGATCCAAGAACGCGCCTGCGCCTGGCATTGTTGCTGGCGACCGGTCCTGCGCCGGAGCGTGATCAGAGTCGGGCGCTGTTGTTACTCAAGGGTATGGATGATGCCGGGGCCAGTGAGAGTGCGGGGGCGTTGGCAGCGTTAATCACGCAGATGATTGAGGAGCAGCTCTGGTCTGGTGAGAAAATCACCGAATTGAAAGGGGAATTGGGGACGGCTGATGCTCGTATCGACGAGTTGGAACAACAGTTGCAAGCGTTGACCAATATTGAGCAAAGTATTCAGCAACGAGAGACTCCGGGTGACCGGAAGGAGACACAATGAGCGCTTGTCGCTATCGAATTCT
>JBHPFC010000109.1:0-6544 GCA_042576405.1 Pseudomonadota bacterium
TCGTGACTGGTGACTAACACTTCCAGTCTGGCACCTGGATGCCGTTTAGGGGAGGGGGAGTCCATCCCATTGCTTTGAAGCAGAAAGGGAAATGACTGAAAAGGGTCGTCTCCCGCCTGTTAGTAGAAGCTTATAGGGAGTCAGTCTGCTATATCTGGGCTTGACCTGAATCCTGCCGTTCCAAGTCAGGGGAGCGCCACAGCCTGGCGCTGGTGCAAACGGTGAAGTACGGCCAGAACCGGTCAATCCCGGAAGTCCTGCGAAGGTCACAGTCGCAGCAACTCCGGACTTTCATGCCCTACAATCGTACTTCGGCTTGCGGCCAAGAATTGCTGTTGTCACAAACATAAACGGCGACCGAAGCCGCCGTTTTTCTTGATAGCACTTTAACGGTTACGCTGCTTATCTCCTCTCCCCAGCCCGCTTGGGTGCCTTGTAGGGAGCCGGAGCTGTGAGCGTCACAGTGTCTGTCAGCGTTTTTAGATACGCAACAACCGCAGCCTCTTGCTCAAGTGACATCCCAATGTTGCCCACTAACCTAGTCGACGACACCGTGTCCGGCCATTCCGCTTCGGGCCAGCAATTGTCTGCCAATGCGCTTTTTTCTGTCACAAGGCCGTCACATCGCGTCACGCCGAATGAAATAGCCGTATCGCCACCTATGGCGGATGTATTGTAGAAATGCACGATGCTTTCCAGGCTTTTGAACCACCCGTTGTGTGTGTAGGCCTTGGTGAAGCCGTTGCCTTTGCGTTTGTCGACATTGCGCAGGGTCGGAGTCCTGAAGCCCCCTTTCTGATCCTCTTTTTGTGCATGGCCGCTAATGCCCGCATCCGGGGCGGCCGGCAGTTCCGGATTTACCGGTGTGCCGATATTGTGGTAGGCGGCGTCGGCATACAGCTCGAGCAATCCCGTACCATCAGAATGATCCGTATCACTTGTGTGGCAAAATGAACAGTTTGTCACCGGCAATTCCGGGAATGGCGGCTCGCCGCGAGGGAAGGCGGTATTGTAGAACAGGTCATGCCCCAAATTTTCCTGGTCGGTGAAGCCTGCGAGCGGGAACGTTCCTGGAGAATCGACATAATTCTCATGGCCACAGACCGCAGGATCGGCGTCGGCTGCTCCTGCCAGACAAGCCAGTTCGGCACGCAGTGCGGCATCGCGTCTGGAGCTGAACGAATTCAGTTCTGATGAATGTTGCCAGGCGCAGACCGCCAGCATGAGACGTTTGAAGCTGATATCGAACTCTAGCTCCGGGAAGACGTCGGCATCCGGGGCGCTGATTGCGACCGCGTTATCGCTGCAGTCGATCGGCTCGCCCCAAACCACTTCGTAGAGTGGGGCATACTTTGATGCCGCGACATGCTCGCAAACCGCCTGTCGCTCGATATTCTGTTCTGCGATGTTCGGCATGGGGTTCAGCGCTTGGTCAGCCGTCGCGCCGAAATACTTGGCGTATTCTAGGATATAGCCATTGTCATCTGTACTCAAAGATCCTTGGAAGACTTCATCACCAATATGTTTGGTGGCTCCGCCCAATAATGGACCGTCAGAGCGACCCTCGGCACGACCATTCCAGAAATTACCGCCGCAGTAGCGTGTGCGCACACCTGATTCATCTATCACACCAATGCCGCCCTGATTACACTCTTGAAATACCGGCATGAAGCTCGCATAGGCGTTGGTCGGCGGCTTGAGGCTACCAGCCGTGTGCGGGTTCGCGCCGGTGATCGCCACCTGGTGAAGGTTGACGCCGGATACACTCCCTGTCCCTCCAGTTGCCGGATCGTGACAGGTGACACAGGCCATGCGCTTTGGTTCGGATATTTTGTCCCAGAACACCTGCTTCCCCAATAATTTAAGGCTGTAATCATCTTCTGTAGTGTCAAGAGCTACGACGTTAGCGCATAACAACAGGGAAAGTGGCGTCATCGTTGCCAATGTAGTGAACAGGCGTAGATAGTTTCTCATTATGTTTTCCTTCTGCGACGCTTCGATTTGTTCTTCGATTATAGGTGTTTTTTATACTCCCACACGGAATATGGCTATACAAGGGAGGTAATCGACTGTAAATAGTGGCGACACTGCATTTAGGTATATTCAATCAGCTATTAGCGCGTGATTTTAATTTCGTGAAGGGTCGAAAATCGCCGTTAAGTGATTGTTAATATAAGCAACGGCTAAACGGCAACTTAGGGTGGCGGTGACCCGAAATTAAGTGCAATTAATATGATGGTCTCAGCGGCAAACGGCGCAACGCTGATCAACAACAGTGTGGCACCCAGCCCCATGGCAATGTATTTCATGGTAATTTTCCCCTACCAGCTTTTACCCCTGTAACCGGGGCTTGCGGGTTTATTGTTATTACGGCACCTTTATAACAGTTGCTGTGATTTACTGCAGGCAAGATTCGTGCAATCTGTGTTCACGATCAGGTAAAACAGTATTTTATAGCAGAACGCCTCGGTGCCTCCGGTGTTTTTGCAAATATTCCCGACAAAAAAGCAAGGGTTCCGACACACTGACTCCATCTACCCTGCGGCAGGATCATTGTATCTTGAGGAGCTGCGCCCAAGTCTTGAGCGCAGTCGCCCATGAATCCGAATGTCCGGCTTCAGTTGAACCCGCCATACTTTTAAGGCATACAGAAACTTACGTTAAAGGTCGTCTTTGGGTGGCGGGTTCAACCGGTTAGCGGATGCTTATATGGAATCAGTCTGGACAGGTCTAGGCTTGACCTGAATCCTGCCGTTCAAAGTCAGGGGAGTGCCACAGCCTGGCGCTGGTGTGTACGGGGAAGTTCGGCCATGAGCTGTCATTCGCTGCTTTACTGTCAAACGGCAGCTTATGCTGAGAGCAGACATTCCCCTATTACCTGAAAACCCACTCACTACTTCAATACTTCCGGCAGAGGCACGCCGATGGCGCCAGATGGTGGCTTCACACTGAGATAAGCTGCCAGTGTAGGTGCGATGTCATATGGCGTGACAGGACGACTAACCGTCACAGCCGGCAAGCCAGCCCCGGCAAAGATCACTGGCACGAAGGTGTCGTAGCGCCACGGTGAACCATGGGTTGAGGCGACTGTTAAACCGTCGAAGTCGTTAATAAAGACATTGGGCTCGAACACCAGGTAGATGTCGCCGGAGCGCTTCGGGTGAAAGTTGTGCAAGATCGAGCGCGTCATCAATGTGCTGGGCAGATTATCCGTGCGCAGTGCCGTACTGGATACCGCATAGGCCACGCCGTCAAACTTCAGCAATTCCTCGGCGACGGCTTGCTCTACCTCTGCCTGATCCAGCCCCTTATCCCGGATAAGGTCATGATTGAGATAGAGGTAGGGCTGGAAGAAGGCTTCGATCAGTTCCTCGCCAATGCCGAACTGCTTCTTCAGAGCCATGATGGCCGGTGTTTTGTCCAGGGTCTTGGTATCAAAGTAATGAGCCTTGTCGATGCCCCGCTCGTGCAGATGCCCCGGCACTTCAGGCTGACCGTGATCAGCGGACAGTACGATCAATGTATTTTTCAGTCCAACCTGTTTTTCTACAAAGTCAAACAGATCCGCCAGCGTACGGTCCAGACGTACAATGTTGTCTTCGGTCTCCAAACTGGAAGCGCCGAACAGGTGACCAACATAATCGGTGGATGAAAAGCTGATAGCGAGATAGTCAGGCACGTCGTCCTGGCCAAGCTGCTCGTTTACCAGCAGGGTCTTGGCGAAATCCAGAGTTAATTCGTCACCGGCAGGGCTTAGGGTGAGCCGTGTGGTGAAGTACTTGTCATCAGCTTTGCCATAGGGGTGAGGAAAGGTTCGCCCGAAACCGGGAAAGTCGGTTTCATACTCGCGGTCATCTGCATTGCCGAACAGATACTTCGCCTGCGGGTGCGTCAGGGTCCAGTACTTCTCTGCATAGTCTGCAGCCGGCTTGCGCACGTTCCACTCATTGACCCAGTCTGGATATTGCTTGTAGTAATAATTGCTGGTGACGAACTCGCCACTGGCCTTGGAAAACCAGAAGGCCTTGCCAGCATGCCCGGCCAGTGAGACCGCGCCGCGGTCCTTCACCGACACGGCAAAAATCCTAGATTGCCCGCCAAAATGAACAGCCATTTCGTCACTGAAAGTGGAACTCAGGATATTATTCGGCGAACGGCCCTCTACCTTGGCCGCTCTTTGGGTCGGGTCAATCTCGGTCTTGGTATCCACGTCGGCACCAACGGTCAGCAGTTGGTAATCGGGGTCCTCGATATTGTACACAAGGCGGTCCAGTTCGCGGTCGAACCAGACGTTGGCAACCATGCCGTGGGCTGCAGGAACAGTGCCGGTGGCCAGTGACGCGTGACCCACAATGGTCTCGGTATTCGAGTGCTGATAATGGGCATCAGTATAGTGAATACCCTGCCCCATTAGATAACGAAAACCACCGTCACCCAGCACATTGGAGAAGCGGCTCGGCAGATCGCCACGCAGGGCATCGACGGTGATCTGCAGGACCAGTTTCGGTTGTTCACCTGCCCAGGCAAAGGTTACGGTTACAGACAAGACCGGAAGTGCCAATGCGAAAATAACTCGAAGGGCACTTGCTCGGGTTAAATTTCGTTTCATTGCCTGCTCTCTCCAATGAGAACGGCAGGAGGATCACCCCCTGCCGTTCGGACTAGTGCTTCTAACGATGCCAGGATTCCTGCCGTCAGTGTGCGCCACCCGACTGCATCTTCTCCATGACCTGGTCCAGGCTAAAGCTTGCGGCCTTCTGACGTGGCGGGTACTCTTTGAAGGTCGCCAGGAATTGCCCGACGTAAGCCTGTGCCGGTACCAGTAGGAAGGCACGATCCAGCAGCCAATCATAGTAGGTATTTGAAGTGATGGAGGCTCGCTCGTAGGGATCGCGACGCAGATTCTCAATCAGCGGTACGCGCAGTGGCACGAACGGCTCCATCCAGACGCGGAAGGTCCCCTCTGCCTTCTGCTCCATGAAAATCAATTTCCAGTCATCATAACGCAGTGCGGTCAGGTCACCATCATCGGAGAAATAGAATATCTCCTTGCGCGGACTCTCCTCTGTCTCACCCGTAAGCATGGGCAAGATATTGTAGCCGTCCAGGTGTACCTTGAAATTTCGGCCGGCAGCCGTGTGGCCCTTCAGCAGCTTCTCCTTGACGTCCGGCTCACCAGCGGCAGCCAGGAATGTCGGCATCCAGTCCATGTGGTGGACGACCTCGTTATTCCATTGGCCCGGCTTGATCTTCCCAGTCCAGCGCACCATAGACGGTACGCGCCAGCCACCTTCCCAGTTAGTGTTCTTCTCACCCCGGAACGGGGTGGCGGCAGCATCCGGCCAGGTATTGTAGTGCGGGCCATTATCGGTGGAATAGAACACAATGGTGTTGTCGGCAATACCGAGCTCATCGAGCTTATCGAGGAATTTGCCGATGTGCATGTCGTGCTCGACCATGCCGTCAGCGTACTCATCCTGACCGGAGATACCCCGGAGTTCCTCTTTGACATGGGTGCGAAAGTGCATGCGAGTGCCGCTCCACCAGATGAACCAGGGCTTGCCGTCCTTTTGCGCTTTTTCAATGAAGGCAAGAGCAGCATCCGAGGTTTCATCGTCTACCGTCTCCATCCGCTTCTTCGTCAGGGGGCCAGTGTCTTCGATCTTTTGGGTGCCGTCAGGATTGGCCCAGGAATGAATCACGCCACGTGGACCGAATTTCTTGCGCAACTCTGGATTCTTGAAATAGTCCTCGTTCTCCGGCTCTTCTTCGGCGTTGAGGTGGTACAGGTTACCGAAAAACTCGTCAAAACCGTGGTTGGTGGGCAGGTGCTCATCGCGGTCACCCAGGTGATTCTTGCCGAACTGGCCGGTGGCATAACCGTGCACCTTGAGCAGGCTGGCGATGCTTGGGTCTTTCTCACTCATGCCCTCTTTGGCACCAGGTAGGCCAACCTTTGAAAGACCGGTGCGGAACACACTCTGTCCCGTAATGAACGAGGAGCGGCCGGCGGTGCACGACTGCTCGCCGTAGTAATCGGTAAATGTCATACCCTCATTGGCGATGCGATCAATGTTCGGAGTCTTGTAGCCGACCATACCGTGCGTGTAGGCGCTGATGTTGGACTGACCCACGTCGTCACCCCAGACTACCAGGATGTTAGGTTTCTTTTCTTCCGCCCAAGTAGAACCGCTTAGCACCAGTAGCAAGGCAGCAAATGGAAGCATGATACTCGCGCAAAGTTTCGTTGTGGTAGCCATGTACATCCTCCTAATTTATTGGGACCGGTCTTGTTGTTGATCGCAACGTTTTGCAAAACTAACACTCCACATCGCCTTTTCACAGTGAATTTTAATGTTAATTTGGAATGGCCGCTTTGTTGCGCATTACGGACCTTAAGGTGATGACCCAGGGACGGCAGGAAGGGGGCGTTTCCCGCCTGTTAGCGGATGCTTATATGGAATCTGTCTGCTAGGGTCTGGGTTTGACCTGCGATTTCAACCGGTCGACGCAACACATGCATTAAATCGTTCTGCCGGGGTTT
>JBHPFC010000110.1:0-6539 GCA_042576405.1 Pseudomonadota bacterium
TGGCAGAGAGGATAAATTAACTTTTAATCTATTGAATAATAAATGAATAATAATTTATGCGGGGTTTTCTGGAGCGCTGAGCATGGCGCTTACAGGCACTAGTGTTGGGTTGAGGCCAACGAACAATCGAGAGATGTTGGTGTATGGGCGCTAGCAGCCTGACCAGGAATCAACCATTTGATCGAGTGTCACGCCAGGGGGGGGGTTACCCTGCCCCGGCGTGCCATGAGCCTGGCTTTTTTCGGGTTCTATGGGTTACGTAGACACTTGTATGCGTCCGCTTGTGCCGACCGATCAGCTGTGAGGTGGCTTCCAGAGTATGTGTGGTTTTGACAGTGCGATTGCCGACCGCTCCGAAGGGTGCTGCAGTTATCGAGGGGAAGCTCCCCCTGTCATCGCAATGCAGGGGGTTTTAGCTTTAAAGTTGCTTGAGTTCAGCAATCAGTTTGCCGGCAACTTCCTGACCGTCGCCGTATAGCATGCGCGTGTTGTCGAGGAAGAACAGGCCGTTTTCGATACCCGAGAAGCCCTTGCCTCGGCCACGCTTTACAACGATGACATTTTTGGCCTTGTCGGCATCGAGGATGGGCATGCCATAGATGGGGCTTTCCGGGTTGCTGCGAGCCACCGGGTTGACCACGTCGTTGGCGCCGATGACCAGCGCCACATCGGCTTGCGGAAACTCGTTATTGATCTCTTCAAGATCGTAGATCATGTCGTAAGGTACACCCGCTTCGGCCAGCAACACGTTCATGTGTCCGGGCATGCGGCCTGCCACCGGATGGATGGCGAACTTCACCGTCACGCCACGCTCCTGCAGCGCTTTAGTGAATTCCCAGACCTTGTGCTGTGCCTGTGCTACGGCCATACCGTAGCCAGGGACGATAATCACTTTATCAGCGTAGGCCATCATCACGGCAGCATCAGTAGCATCGACTTCCTTCATGATGCCTTCTTCACCCTGCTCCGCCGCTGCCGTGGCACCTGCCCCGAAGCCTGAGAACAATACGTTTCCGAGTGAGCGGTTCATGGCTTTGGCCATCAACTGGGTGAGCAGGGTACCGGCCGAGCCGACCACGGTTCCGGCAATGATCATTGCCGCGTTGCCCAGTACAAAGCCTTCAAAGGCTACTGCCAGGCCAGTGAGGGCGTTAAAGAGAGAAATGACTACCGGCATGTCGGCGCCGCCGATAGGCACGGTCATCATCACACCAAAGGCCAGTGCCAGGAGAAAGAACAGGAAGATGCTGGAATCACCCGGCTGGTCAGCAGCCATCAGAATCAGGCCGAATACCAGCGCACCACCGAACACCAACAGGTTGAGCAACTGCTGGTTGGGGAATATCAGGGACTTTCTGATAATGCCCTGCAGCTTGGCGAAGGCGATCATGGAA
This sequence comes from Pseudomonadota bacterium, assembly GCA_042576405.1. GTDB lineage: Bacteria > Pseudomonadota > Gammaproteobacteria > DSM-19610 > DSM-19610 > Thiogranum. Next base: position 1,395 of record JBHPFC010000110.1, read on the forward strand.
CCGGAGAAGGCCACCGAGCCGATCAGTGCGCCAAGCACCGCGAGCACCTGGAAAGTGGTGGAAAAAAACTCGCCACGCATCAGTTCGACAGCAGCGATCGCGGCGGCTGCACCACCGCCCATGCCGTTATAAATGGCGATCATCTGCGGCATATCGGTCATGGCGACCTTCTTGCCGGTATACCAGGCGGCGCCACCGCCGATAACAATGGCAAGCATCATCCAGCCGTAATTGTGCATACCCGGCCAGAAGAAGGTAACCAGGGTGGCGACCACCATACCGGCGCCCGCCCAGACAATGCCGCCGCGCGCCGTGACCGGCGAGCTCATACGTTTCAGCCCAAGAATGAACAGTACAGCTGCAAGGAAATAGCTAAGCTGGATCACGGTATTCATTGATCAGCCCCCTTGCTGCTCTTGAACATTTCCAGCATGCGCTCGGTGACGACATAACCACCGACCGCGTTACCCGCTGCCAACATGACGCCAATAAAGCCGACAATTTTTTCCATGTCGGTCACGGCGTGGCCCATGGCGACCATGGCACCTACCAGCACGATACCGTGGACGAAGTTGGAGCCGGACATCAGTGGTGTGTGCAGGATGACCGGCACGCGCGCGATGACTTCGTAGCCGGTGAAAGCGGCCAGCATGAATATATAGAGTGCGGTAAAACCTTCGATCATGAGCTTATCCCACCAGTTCGCGTGTCGGGGTGTGCTTGATTTCGCCGTCGCGTGTCAGGGTGCTGTCGGCAATCACTTCGTCATCCCAGTCAGGCTTGAACTCACCATCCTCTATCATGGGAGTCAGGAAGTTGAGCAGATTCTTGGCGTACATCTCCGAGGCGTGGACTGGCAGTTCGCTAGGTACGTTCAATGGGCCATAGACAATTGTCTTGCCATGGACAATCTGTTTGCCGGGTTCAGTGACCTCACAATTACCGCCACCTTCGGCAGCCAGGTCAATAATCACAGCACCGTGTTTCATCTGTTCTACGATGTCCTTACGGATGATCTTCGGTGAAGGTCTGCCCGGAATCGCGGCCGTAGTGATGACAACATCAGCTGCGACGATATGTTTTTCGAGCACTTCCTGCTGCTGTTGTTTTTCCTCGTCGGTCAGCTCGCGGGCATAACCACCGCTGCCTTCGGCAGATACACCGGTATCGACAAACTTGGCGCCCAGTGATTCGACCTGTTCCCGGGTCGCGCCGCGTACATCATACCCTTCAACCATGGCGCCCAGGCGTTTGGCGGTGGCGATGGCCTGCAGGCCGGCGACACCGGCACCGATGACCAGCACCTTGGCCGGGCGTATGGTGCCGGCTGCGGTGGTCAGCATGGGAAAGAAGCCACCGCTGCGGTCAGCAGCCATGAGTGCAGCCTTGTAACCCGCGACGGCAGCCTGCGAGGACAGCACATCCATACTCTGGGCGCGCGAAATTCGCGGTACCAGTTCCATGGCGAAACTCAGCAGTTTTTTGTCACGCAGCAGTTTTACGCGTTCCGGAAAGCGGTGAGGTAACATCATGCCGGCAACAGTGGCACCGGCTTTCATTTGCCCGATTTCGGCCTCGGTCGGTGGCTGGACTTTGACGATCAGGTCGGCCTGGGCGTAGAGCTCGGCAGCCGAGGGAACGATTGTTGCGCCGGTGTAGCTGGCATCGGAGTAATAACTGCCTTCCCCGGCACCGCTTTCCACCAGTACCTCGACCCCTAGTTTGCTGAAGCGTTCGGCAACAGCGGGGACAATGGCTACGCGACGTTCGCTTCGGTTTCTTTCGGGACGCCCAGACGTATTGGCATCTCTTTCTCCTGCTCCAGCGCGTCCGGCATTAGTGCCTGACGCAGCCTGGCTATTATTGGCTTTAAGACCGGTATGTACTTCGTATACGCGGCAAAAGCGGCATGATACTGGATTACAGGCAGCGAGGAAACGACCCGGATGCATGACAAAACCATGAAATCTGTTGCCTAACCATTTACATGGTGCGGAATATCTGGGATAACTAGCCAAACCCTTGGTTGGGGAGGTAGAGCGTGTACGATCTGCATCATCAGGTACTGAGAACCGACGCAGCGGGAATGCCGCTGGAGTGGGTCAACTATCAGGATGCCGTTCGGCTTTATCACCTGGGTCAGGTGGCTTACAGTTGTGGAAGTTTGTTGTACCGCGTGCACGGCGGGATATGTGCGCTTACCGGTCTGCGCAGCTATATTGATGTCAACTCCATTATTGCGACTTACGGCGGCAACAAGCTGCTGCGCAAGGTGCATAACCATTATGTGCCGCCGCTGAACAATCCGGCGCTATTCAAGCGCGATGCACACCTGTGTATGTATTGCGGCGAGCGCTTCCAGGTGCGCGAGCTGTCGCGTGACCATGTCACACCTATCAGCCAGAAGGGCAGGGATATCTGGACCAATGTAGTAACTGCCTGCCGCCGTTGCAATAATCACAAGGCCGGCAGGCGTCCGGAAGAGGCCAGGATGGAATTGCTGGCCGTCCCGTTCACACCGACTCATGCTGAATACATCTATCTGCAGGGCAAGCGGGTGCTTGCCGACCAAATGGAATTCCTGCGCGCACATTTCCCGCGTAGCAGCCCAATCCATGAACGGCTGAAGATGTAGTTTGGTTCTGTGCGGGATCTCTGTGGAGATCTCCTATCCCCGTGCAAGTACTCCGCCCATTCCAGGTGTTCCAGGTAAGTTACGTATGAATTTGTGGGAAGAAATTGAACAAAGCCTGACGGCAACTCTTGGCAAGACGGTACACCTGCAGGGAAATAGCCCCGTGGGTGGGGGTAGTATCAATCGGGCCTACCGGGTGGAGTCGAACCGGGGACCTTTTTTCGTCAAGCTGAATTCGGCGAATGGCGTGGAGATGTTCAACGCCGAAGCCGAAGGCCTCGAGGAGCTGCAGCAGGCAGAGTTTCTGCAAGTGCCTGCGCCGCTGGCCTGGGGGCTGGCTGACAAACAGGCCTACCTGGTGCTGGAATGCATGGAGCTTGATGGTTCAGGCTCGGCTGTGGCACTGGGTCACGGCTTGGCAGCCATGCACCAGGTTAACGCCGACAGTTTCGGGTGGTATCGCGACAACACCATTGGTTCAACACCACAGCGTAATCGTCATACCGATAACTGGTGCGAGTTCTGGCGAGAACAGCGCCTGGGCTACCAGCTTGACCTGGCTAATCAAAAGGCTGGTAGTTCGGGTTTTCGCAACCAGGGCGAACAGCTGCTGGAAGTGTTACCGCTATTGCTGGATGGTCATATGCCGGAGGCGTCGTTGCTGCATGGTGACCTGTGGTCCGGAAACTACGCTTATACACGCGCCGGTGAGCCGGCAATCTTTGATCCCGCTGTTTATTATGGTGACCGCGAAACAGATATTGCGATGACAGAGCTGTTTGGCGGATTCGGCCGCGAGTTCTATGCAGCTTACCGTGACAGCTGGCCCCTTGATTCCGGGTATGCAACACGCAAGACGCTCTACAATCTGTATCACGTGATTAATCACTTTAATATGTTTGGTGGCGGCTATTTGTCCCAGGCACAAGGCATGATGGCTGACTTGTTAAGTCAGGTGCGTTAACGGGGAGCGCCATGTCCGCAGTGCGGGTTTATTGGTGGTACGGGCGGCTGAGTTCGTGCACAGCTTCGATCATTGCGCCGGCATGATCGGGTTTTATGCCCGGGTGTATGCCATGGCCGAGGTTGAAAACGTGTCCATTGCCTTTGCCGTAACTGGCCAAAACCCGGGCAACTTGTTCGCGGATATGTTCAGGTGAAGCATAAAGCACTGATGGGTCAAGGTTGCCCTGTAATGCGACCTGTTCGCCAACACGACGCCGCGCATCACCTATATCTGTTGTCCAGTCGAGACCGAGTGCATCGGCGCCAGTGTCAGTCATGGCTTCAAGCCACTGGCCCCCGTTTTTGGTGAACAGAATAACCGGAACTTTGCGTCCTTCATTCTCGCGTTTCAGTGAGCGGATGATGCGTTCCATGGGTTTGAGTGAGAAGCGGCAGTAATCGCCGGGCGTAAGAGCGCCGCCCCAGGTATCAAATATCATCACAGTCTGGGCGCCGGCCTCGATTTGTGCATTGAGGTACAGGCCGACGGACTCGGCAACGGTACCCAGTAACTGATCAACCAGTTCGGGACGTTCATACATCATCGCTTTGATGGTACGGAAATCTTTGCTGGATCCACCTTCAACCATGTAGGTCGCGAGTGTCCACGGACTGCCGGAGAAACCGATCAGAGGCACGCGGCCATCAAGTTCGCGACGGATGGTGCGGACTGCATCCATAACATAACGCAATTCCTGTTCGGGGTCGGGCACGCCCAGTGCCTGGATCTGTTTTTCGTCGCGCAGCGGTGTCTTGAAGCGCGGTCCTTCACCTTCCTCAAAGTACAGACCGAGACCCATGGCGTCCGGGATAGTCAGGATGTCCGAGAACAGAATTGCAGCGTCCAGCGGGAAGCGCTCCAGTGGCTGCAGCGTCACTTCGCACGCCAGTTCGGGGTTGGTGCAAAGGTCCATGAAGCTACCGGCTTTCTTGCGGGTTTCGCGGTACTCAGGCAGATAGCGGCCGGCCTGGCGCATCATCCACACGGGGGTGACGTCTACGGGTTGACGTAGCAGGGCTCTTAGAAAGCGGTCATTTTTCAGTTCAGTCATGGTGACTTCTCTGGCAGGGTAAACAGCTCTCGCTGCTATAGTTAAAAAAGAGCCGTTGAATGTCAGGCTTCGCTATCAGCGCGGCAGTTCTGTAGAACCCATCAAAAATTCATCGATAGCTCGTGCGCACTGGCGGCCTTCGCGGATTGCCCAGACAACCAGTGACTGGCCACGTCGCATATCGCCAGCAGAGAACACTTTGTCGACCGAAGTTTTGTAGGCGTCGTTGCCTTCAGTATCGCCCTGAACATTGCCGCGACCATCGTACGCCACGCCAAGATCATTGAGCATGCCTTCCTGCACAGGGTGCACAAAGCCCATGGCAAGCAACACCAGGTCAGCATCGAGTTCAAATTCGCTGCCTTCAACTTCGTTCATCTGCCATGCACCGTTGTTATCCTTGTTCCACTCGACACGTATGCAACGAATTTTTTTGAGTNTGCCGTTCTGGCT
>JBHPFC010000111.1:0-6444 GCA_042576405.1 Pseudomonadota bacterium
AATTAACTTTTAATCTATTGAATAATAAATGAATAATAATTTATGCGGGGTTTTCAAGCGCGCTGATGGCGCCGTGCGCGGGTGTAGATGTGGGGCCGGGCCAAACGGAAATCAGGGAGCTGTTGGTGAGCCTGCAACAGGTGCAGCAGGCTCAGGTAGTAAAGATGAAAACGGGCTCAATAAAAGGCGATACGGGTATACCTCCCGCTCACTTAACAAGGTGGATGCTTACCAGCGTGTGCCGCCCGGTATCAATTTTAACTGATTGAAACTCAATGGATTCTGGAAGAAGCTCGAATTGTATGATGGCATGCCGACGCGGGGTCCGGATTTCCCACCGGTGATTGCTCGCATGGCTTTTCGGTCCAGTTCAACGCTTTCTGTAAGATCCTTGATGATGAGTTTTGCCATGTCGGACTCTCCTGTATCTAATCTAAATAGTGAACAGCCAATCGGGAGTAGTATAGTCGTAAAACCTTCCAATGGGCTTATAATCCACCAAAGTGCCATTAAAGTATAAGAACTTGCTGATTTATTGAAAGTACCGTATCAAGTTTGGCTGGCTTATACTACATTTGGAATAATAATAGGAAAGAATTGAAGCGGTTCCGGTTGCACAGGCCGGGTCCAGCAGGCATCGGGGAGAGGACATTATGAGTTATCGATGGTGGTCATGTGGCCGTACCGATACCGGAAGGCGGCGTCGTGTTAACGAAGACGCTTACCTTAACCTGGATAACATTGGTCTGTGGATTGTCGCCGACGGTATGGGGGGCCACGCCAAGGGTGATATCGCCAGTCGCCTGATTGTGGATTCTTTCAAGGGCGTTGCCAAACCCCAGTCAGCCGATGCGTTCGCAGAACTCGTCCGCGATCGTCTCAGCCTTGCCAACGAACGTATGCGCCATCAACTACCGGGTCTGCAACCAGGGGAGATCATGGGTAGTACCGTGGTCGCTTTTCTCGTCTATAAACGCGAATGGCGCTGTCTGTGGGCTGGAGACAGCAGAGCCTACCTGATGCGCGAGGGCCGCCTTACCCAGATTACCCGTGATCACAGTGTTGCCCAGGACATGGTGGAACGTGGTGAGATACGTCAGGAACAGGCCGCCTACCATCCGTTTGCAAACCGGATTACGCGGGCTATCGGTACCCAAAACGAACTGTTACTCGACGAATACCGTTCCCACTTGCGGGACGGTGATACGGTGTTGTTGTGTAGCGATGGGCTGAACAAGGAGGTCGACGATGAGGAGGTGGAAGAGATCCTCTCCCAGTACGACTGTGACGATGCCAGTCGGGAACTTGTTGACCTGACTCTTGAACGTGGTGCTCGCGACAATGTGACGGTTGCAGTTATCAAATTTGAGGAAACCACTGCGTTCAAGTCAAGGATTCCTGATGATACAGCGGTTAACTATAGTTTAACCGGTCAATGCACGCAGTTGACTGGAGAGTTTCGTCCGGAAATCAGAGGCTATATGAATCATGGCTAGTCTGGTACGCGCGCTGCGGTCATTTCAAAGTGGATCCCTTTCCAGGGAAGAGCTGTTTGCCGAAGTTGATCACATACTTGAGGGTGGGCGTTCTGACGAAGCTATTCTGATGGAAACGCTGGAAGATGAAAATACCAAGGTGCCGCTGCCTGATGACGTGCATGACCAGGTACAGGACAAGATTGAAAAGGCTGCGGCAACCAGAAATAAGATGAACAGCGCAGCCATGGAAGGTGAGGGTGAGCTCGATCCGGACCAGAGCCGCACCCGTCTCGCTACCAGCCTGTTCTTCAATGGCGCACCTGCCAGTGGGGCAGATGACGCAAAGGACCGGGCGCCTGATCCTGCAGTGCCGACTACTGATACTTTTCAGATGAATGCGCCCGAGCGGATGAAAGGTACTGGCGACGTGCTCAACGACCGCTTCGTGCTGGAAGAATGTATCGGTACGGGTGGTATGAGCAGTGTCTACCGGGCGCTTGACCGTCGCAAGCTGGAAGCTGATGATCGAAACCCCTACGTTGCCGTTAAAGTCCTGAACGTCGAGTTTCGAGCCCACCCGGATTCACTGATTGCGTTGCAGCGCGAAGCCAAAAAATCCCAGATCCTTGCCCACCCGAATATTGTCAGAGTTTACGATTTCGACCGTGACGGTTCCACTGTGTACATGACTATGGAGCACCTGCCAGGCAAATCACTGGCAAAGGTACTTAGGGCGCCTGGTTTCAAGGGGTTGCCGGAGAAGGAGTCCATGGCGATTCTGGAAGGCATTGCCCGGGCGCTGATTTTCGCCCATGAGAGTGGCATTGTTCATGCGGACTTCAAACCGGCGAATGTCATTCTGGGCGATGACGGCAAGGTCAAGGTAATCGACTTTGGTATTGCGCGTGCCTTCCAGCGGCCCGAAGACACAGACATGGAAGCCACACGTTTTGATCCTGGTACCCTGGGAGCGCTCACACCGACGTATGCCAGCCCGGAAATGCTCGAACACGAGGAGCCGGATCCAAGAGATGATGTATACGCCCTGGCCTGCATAGTCTACGAAATGCTTACCGGGCGGCACCCGTACGGACGCATGCAGGCCACGGAAGCGCGTGATGGCGGACTGGAACTTGAACGCCGCAAGCTGACTCGTCGCCAGTGGCGTGCATTGAAGTCGGCGCTTGAATTCGATCGTGACAAACGAACACCCGGTGTTGAAAAGTTTTTGCTGGATCTGCATGCCCAAAACACCGGGATACTACCGGCACCCGTCTATGCTTTGGGCAAGGTTGCCGTCGCTGCGGCTGTTGGTGTGTTCGTGTATCAGTACCTCATTGCGGGGCTCATCGAACCGGCCGGGACCGACTCCCTGGCTGTGGCTGTCCCTGCGGCTACTTTTGTGGAAGAGAGCGAAACGGAACTTGCCAGCCTTGAGCTTCCAGGTATCGGTTCGGATGTTGTCAGCCCCGACGTGGATAACGGGCTGGATGAGTCTGAAATGCTCGCCATGGTAGAACAGGAACCGGTTATACCTGTAAAGATACCGATTCCAGAACTCTCCACGGCGGCTGTGACTAACGTTCTTCAGGAAGTGAAGTGTGCGGCGCTTGGCACCTCGGTGAACGATGGTGTTGTGAACCTTGAAGGTTATGTTTCGCACAAGTTCGATGTCGGTAAGCTGGAGAAGGATCTACTGGCACTGCCGGGCGCCAAAGAGGTCAATTCCAACCTGGCGCGTATTGATGTGTCGAAGTGCGCTATTGTCGAATTGCTGGCGCCTTATTGGGTGCCGGATAGCGGCAGGGATCAGGGTGCCTCAATCAAGACCAGTCAGGCAGGCGGTGAATATGTAGAAGGGGATCCGCTGGTCGTGGAGATCTCAACACCAGCCTATGAAACATATGTCAATGTGGATTATTTTTCACTCGATGGCGGTGTTGTTCACATGGTGCCAGGGCCGAGAGTTTCGGGTAATCAGGCGCCAGCCAATTACAAGGCGACCATAGGCGATCTGGGTGAATGGACTATCGCAGAACCGTTCGGTTCAGAGATGGTAACGGTCTTGCTGACACCGCAGCCGCTGTTTGACAAGATGCGCGAGGAGTACGAGACACAGGAAGATTACCTGGCCGATGTCGAGAAGCAGCTCAAGCGTATGTCAAAAGTCCCCGGCAGCGACAAAATCACGGCTGATTTTGTCATGCTGGATACCAGGCCGAAATCTATCCTGCAGAAACTGCGCGACAGGACAGTGGATCATTAAGGTAGCGTTCGGGCTATCCTGAAGCCATTCAGCAGATAGCGCACATGCGTATCGTATTTGAACCTGCTTGCTGAGTGAATATAGTTGGCGTCGTTGCGCCATGCTCCGCCCCTAATGACATTCTCACGGCAATCATTCCTGCTCCATGCGGTGCCGTCTTTGGGGGCTCCCTTGTAGGTCTTGTGCCAGCAGTCAGCAACCCACTCCCATACGCCACCACTGGTCCCATGCAAGCCAAACGGATTAGCCGGGAAAGCATCTACAGCGGCAGGTGATTTATTGTTCCATTTGCCACCGCAATTCTTGCAATCGGCCTGGCTGGCGCCAACCTCGTTTCCCCACCAGTATGTTGTGTCAGTGCCGCCCCGGGCTGCGTATTCCCACTCCGCTTCAGTTGGCAGTCTATATGGCTTTTGGGTGACCGTGCTCAGCCACTTGGTATATTCCTGGGCATCGCTCCAGCTGATGTCCCTGATGGGAGAATTGTCTTGCGGGTCATTAAAGTCGGGTTTGTAGCTGCATGCACCGGCTGTGTGGCACTCATTCCACTGGGCAACCGTTACTTCATACTTGCCGATAGCGAACGGTTTATTGATAGACACCTTGTGCGCGGGTTTCTCGCTGCGATCACCCCGGCTGGCGCCCATAGTGAAATTACCTGCCGGCAGTGCCAGCATCACCGGGCAGGAAGGACAGTCCTGGATCTCTTCGACCTTGCCCGGCCGAACCGGTAACACCTTGACTGGCTGGGGCGTCGGTCTGGCTATCGGTTTTGGTTTTGGTTCAGGTGCCGGTTTAGCTTTAGGCGCAGGCTTTGCGACAGGTTTGCGTAACAGTTCGGCATATATATAGCCTGTCATTCCTGCAAACCTTACCTGGTACCATTGTTTGTCAGCCAACTGACCGGTTACATGTACGCTACTACCGCGCTGCAGCTCGGCAAGTCGCCTGGATTTTGAGGACGGTGTTTGGCGAATATTTGCATTCCGGATGACTTCGTACTGATCATCCAGTTCATTGACGACATAGGCGGGTTGTCTGGCCGGCTCGGGTGTTGATTTCTTATAGCGCTGCGCCCGCGATTTTGCCAATGGTGCGAATTTCCCGTCAGGGTAGGCCTCAAGATAGGCTTCATAGTCTGCGGCATCGGTGCTGTCTTTTATCGATTGCCAGAATTCCAGTTCGTACTGGGCATCGCCATCTTTAGGAAGAATGCCGCGAGTGGGCATTGCTTTCAGCTGTGCGAGGGAAAGTAGCCCGGGGTGGCTGGTAGCGAACTCTTCACGAGCCTGCACCGAATCAGGGGACAGCATCAACGGCGAATCGAGAGATGATAGTACCCACGGAACCTGCTGATTGCGGGTCCTGACGCGAACAGTGTGTTGAACATCATCAAAGATAGTGCCGGCGTCCAGCCCGGGTTTACCAAGGGCATTCATGAGAGCCTGTGCGTAGATACCCTGTTGTTCCACGCCCTCGTAAGCGACAGCGCCTGGTGCAGTGGCGAAAGCAATCAGGGTTTCTGCCGGCAATTCGGGCAAGTGGCCGACCTCCGGACGTGTCTGGGCTGGCAGGTGGTAGGGATTGTTGAGGCAGCTATCGATGATTAACAGATTGGGTTGACCGGGACGCCCCAGTGACATTTGCCTGATAATCCGGTCAATACCTAGTGCTGTTCGCTGCATGGTATCCAGGGATGTAGAATCCGTATCCACGGGCAGGAGCAGTACGGATTTTGCTGTTTGTAAACCGTGCCCGGCAAAATAAAACAGGCCTGTGCCGGATTCGCCGAGGCGGGCATTGAACTCCAGCAACGCCTGCTCCAGCATCTCAAGCGACGCATTTTCAATCTGTATTACCTCGAAGCCCCGATCCCTGAGTAGTCCAGCGACAGCATTGGCATCTGCCGAAGACGTGCGCAGCGGATTGCGGTGATAGCGGGTGTTGCCTACTACCAGGGCTACGCGGGGCGTAATGGCGATCGGGGGTGTATCAGTAACGGGTATGGATGCCGTAGAGGCAGCAGTAAACGACAAAAAGAAAAAACATACTACGAACAGCCGATTTAGCATAGTCCAGGGTCCGTGGTCAAAGTTCGAGTTTGGGGAACGATCCTGTCCGGCCATCTTTAACGCAAGGCCGGTTCAGGCTCGATTGTTGTATAATATAGCACTTGGGGTACAGCAATTTGTCAGATTCCTTTGACTTGATTTACATCTAAGGCCATCTATGCTTTGATTCTCTGCTAGTTCGTTGTTTAGATCAAATTTTACGGAGGATCCCGGAATGCTGATGAGGGCAATTGCGATCGCGGCAATGCTAGGTGGGTTGGTTGGGGCGCCTGCGTTGGCGGAACTGACTCCGGCACCGACTAATGCCGAGCTCTATATCATCTGGCCTCCGGACGGGGCAGTTATCAGGGGCGGAAAACTCTGGGTGCGCATGGGTTTGCGTAATGCCGGTGTGGCGCCCAAGGGCGTTGAAATTCCGAATATTGGACACCATCACCTGTTGCTGGATACTGATCTGCCGCCACTGGATGAAGAAATTCCTTCTGACCGAAATCATATACATTTTGGCGGTGGGCAAACGGAAGCTCGTCTTGAAGATCTCCCGCCAGGCGAGCACACCATCCAGCTGTTACTGGGCGATCATGACCACACACCGCATGATCCACCTATCTACTCAAAAAAGATCACC
>JBHPFC010000112.1:0-6433 GCA_042576405.1 Pseudomonadota bacterium
GTCCTGAACTCCCGGATAGCTGGCAGACCTATCGGCATAAACAGGCCGGGCAGGTAGACTATCAGCTGTTAAGCTATACCACTGATTGTATCCAGGATAGATAAGCACTATGCGCACAGCTGTTTACCCGGGGACCTTTGATCCCATTACCAACGGTCACACTGACCTTATTGACCGGGCTGCCCGCCAGTTCGACCGGGTGGTCGTGGCTATTCACCGCAGTACACCAAAACAGCCGGCATTCAATTGGGAGGAACGCATTAACCTGGCTCGCCAGGTACTGGAAGGTCATGAAAACGTCGTGGTGGAAGGATTTGATGGTTTATTGGTCGACTTCGTGCGAGAACAGTCGGCACAGGTGATTCTGCGCGGCCTGCGTGCTGTGTCGGACTTTGAATACGAATTCCAGCTGGCCAGTATGAATCGCCAGCTGGCGCCTGATATCGAGACCCTTTTTATGACGCCTGCGGAGCATTATGCGTATGTATCTTCCAGCCTTGTTCGCGAAATTGCAGAACTTGGTGGCGATGTAACGGCTTTTGTCCATAAAGACGTAGTGGCTGCATTGGCACAGCGATTGGGTTAGTATTACCGGATACTTATATATCGGCTGGATTCAGGAGATTCGATATGGCGTTGATGATCACCGACGAATGTATCAATTGTGATGTCTGTGAGCCAGAGTGTCCGAATGGTGCAATCTATCAGGGCGAAGAGATTTACGAGATTGACCCGGATCTGTGTACGGAATGCGTGGGTCACTACGAAACCTCGCAGTGCGTGGATGTTTGCCCTGTGGACTGCATACCGCTGAATCCGGACCGCGAGGAAACACGTGACGAGCTGATGGAGAAATACCGGCGCATCACTGACGAGAACGCTGCCTGATGATGGCTATGACCGCTCACCTGAGAAGGCCCCTGTACGGGGCTTTTTTATTGTTTATCTCATGTGCTTGCGCGGGTTCCGGCGTGACAGCTGATACGCCAGATTATCCACCAGCCCAGGCAATTGCCAGTGCTCACCCTCTGGCAACCCATGCAGGTATGGCAATCCTTGATGACGGTGGGAATGCCTTTGATGCCGCCGTCGCGGTAAGTGCTGCACTGGCGGTCGTCGAACCGTACAGCTCCGGCATCGGTGGCGGTGGTTTCTGGCTGTTGCACCGCGCTGTCGATGGCAAGCGGGTCATGCTCGATGGCCGCGAGCGCGCACCTCTGGCGGCGCACCGTGATATGTACCTGGATAAGAAGGGTGAGGTGGTGCCCGGGCTATCGATGGACGGCCCATTATCCGCCGGGATTCCGGGCGAACCAGCTGCACTGGTGCATCTCGCTGAGCACTATGGCCGGTTGCCTCTGGCTCGCACACTGGCGCCAGCTATTGAGCTTGCGGCAAACGGATTCAAGGTTGATGACTATTATCGGCGCATGGCGCGCTTCCGGCTTAAGGCATTACAGCGCTTTCCTGAGTCACGGCGAATTTTTCTTGACGATGGCGAAGTACCCGATGTCGGGGCTGTCATCCGGCAGCCGGAACTGGCCGTGACCCTGAAAGCATTGGCGGAGCAGGGGGTGGCCGGTTTCTACGACGGGCCAGTTGCCGAGAAGTTGGTACAGGGCGTGCGGGCCGCCGGTGGTATCTGGAGCCGGAAAGATTTAACCGATTACCGCGTGATAGAGCGCGAACCCGTGCGCTTCAGTTATCGCGACATGCTTATTATCTCCGCACCACCCCCATCATCTGGCGGTGTGGCGCTAGCAACCATGCTGAATATCCTGGAAGGCTATTCTTTGCCGTCGCTGGATGAAGCTGAGCGTGTGCACCTGATAGTTGAGGCCATGCGCCGTGCATACCGCGACCGTGCCGATTATCTGGGTGACCCCGATTTTGTTGAAGTGCCCGTAGAAAAGCTAATTCACCCGCTGTACGCAGACGGGTTGCGCGCTTCCATCCGCAATGATCGCGCCACGCCGAGTGCGGCACTACCGGGCGGTCAATCAATGAACAGTGGATTTCACACCAGCCATTTTTCGGTGCTCGACAGACAAGGTAACCGGGTCTCGGCTACGCTTACCGTCAACTATCCTTTTGGCTCCGCGTTTGTCGTACCGGGTACAGGTGTGTTGCTGAATGACGAAATGGACGATTTCTCCGCCAAACCCGGGGTTCCCAACGCTTATGGCCTGGTTGGCGCCGAAGCCAATGCCATTGCACCGGGCAAGCGGCCGCTATCGAGCATGTCTCCCAGCTTTGTCGACAGTGAGCGTGGTGCTGCAATCCTTGGAACACCTGGCGGCAGTCGCATCATCACCATGGTGTTGTTGGGTATTCTGGATCTTGAAGCAGGCGGCGGGGCCGAGTCATGGGTTTCAGTGCCGCGGTTCCATCACCAGTATCTGCCGGACGTAATCCAGTACGAGCCGGAAACGTTTAATGAAGGCTTGCTTGAATCCTTGTCTGCTAAAGGGCATGAATTAAAGTTGTTGGGCAGCGAGTATGGGAATATGCAGGCGATTTACTGGGACTTCTCAACTGGAAAGGTTAGTGCAGCATCAGATCCACGCGGTATCGGGGCGGCGGAAGTTCGTTAACCGGTAACGTAAAGGCTGGAAAGCGCGGCAGATAAACAATCCTGCCATGGGCGAAGTCGGGTTCCGGGGTGTCTACCGCAAGGCATGGTAAAAATTGATATCAGCAGTTGCAGTCAGGTAGCCAAGATGTTCCAAGAATTTTTCGCATCTGTCCAATAGGCATCAGCGCTGGCACTTATTACAGTAAAATGTTGATCGCTGCCCGAGACGTTTTTCCCTGATTGGTGCTCCGCAGTTCTTGCAAGGGGCACCTGTACGCCCATATGCCATTAGTTGCTGTTTGAAGTACCCTGGATTACCTTCCCCGCCGACGAAATCGCGAAGTGTGGTGCCGCCCTGTTCGATGGCCGCCTGTAGCACCTGCTTGATGCTTGCGACGAGTAACTCATAGCGTTGCAGACTGATGCGGCCAGCGGCGCGCGTCGGAAGAATGCCGGCGCGGAAGAGGGCTTCGTTGGCGTAGATATTGCCGACGCCGACGACGATGTGGCTGTTCATAATGAAGGATTTTATGGCGAGTTTGCGTTTTCGTGCGCTACGGTGCAGATATTCGGCGCTGAAATCGTCGCTCAGGGGTTCGGGACCAAGGTTTGCAAGCAATGGATGATCCTCAACAGCACCCGAAGTCCATAGCCATGCACCGAAGCGTCGAGGGTCGGTAAAGCGTAACAGTGTGCCGCCGGCCAGTAGCAGGTCAACATGGTCGTGTCGCCCAGGTGGCTTCAGATGTTCAAGAACACGCAGGCTACCGGACATGCCCAGGTGGATAATCAGTGTGCCACCTTCTACAGTGATTAATAAATACTTGCCGCGACGTGCAACGTACTGGATGCGTTTGTCCCGAAGGTGAGCAGCAAGCTGCCCCGGTATAGGCCAGCGAAGGCGTGGTTGACGCACATCGAGTTGCTGTATGGTTTTTCCAAGAACATGTGGTTCGATACCACGCCTTGTGGTTTCGACTTCAGGTAATTCTGGCATGTGTTGGCAAGCAGTCTAGTCTTTGACGCCTGCATCTGCATCTGCATCTGCGGCGTCAAGGGTAAGCATGGCTTCGCTGCGGCTGCCCATGCGGTACTGTATACCGTAATCCGGGCGAGCGAGAATGAGTTCGGGGTCGCTTGAAATTATCAAAAACCTTACCGGTGATGTTTCGTTGGCAAGGGTGATTTCGACTGGTTCACCATCCTGTTCGGCGTTGGCAGGCTGTATGTGCAGGCTGCTGGCCTGTTGCCAGATATCAATGAATTGCTCCAGTACGTCTGTGCTTACAGTCTGTGGTGGTTGTGTCTCCCAGGCGTTGTTGGTTTTTCTAACCAGCAGGCCAGGTAGCTGAACTGAGGTAATGCGCTCGTTCTTGCTGAACAGTCCGGGGCGGACAAACTGGGAAAAACCTGTTTCCATAAGTTGCAGATAGGTATCCGGAATCAGGTGGACGTGGTCGGTGACGCGTACGTAACGCAAGTCGTTGATGGGCTCGAGAATACCAAACTCTATAGATGTATCGTTAATGATGGCGCTTGCGTAAGGCGGGTCGAGTTGCAGGTCGACCAGATTCATTTCATCGACAGAGTAGCTGCGCACCGGTTGCTGTTCTGCCAGACGGGCGAGTGCTCTTATTTTGAAGCTATCGGCTGGTAATGGCTCGGGGCGTTCGATGATCCAGTGTTTGTCAGACTGTTTCACGAATACCAGGTCGTTGCGAATCGGCCGGTTGATATGAATGCGATGAACCTGGTCAGCTTTGATGCCGGTGATAGCCTGTGCGTCTACGGGCGTGTCTATACCCGGCTCATATCGGGCGACCAGGCCAAGAATGACGATGGCCAGCAGCAGCAGAAGGTTAACAATCGTGCGAGATGACATGGTGGATTTGCCCGGCTGTCGGATGACTAGCGATTACGGCGCCGCCACCAGATGGAAAACCCGGTGCCGAGCAGTATCAGTGGTAAAACAAAGAGGAAGCCAAAGCCAATAATCAGTTGTTCTGCTTTGCTGAGTTCAAGATTGACATCGCCGGCAGTGCGCGCGGTGATGGAAATGAACTGGTCGTCATGATTCAGCCAGTTAAACAGATTCAGTCCCAGTTCAACATTACCAGCATTGCCCAGATAGGCGTTGGACAGGAAGTCATTGTCACCTATGACAATCACGCGCTGCTCGCCGTCGTCAGTTTCGCTGCCGCCGGATTTGTTCTGGCGCGGACGGATAAATACGAAACCTATATCCAGCGGACCCATACGCTCGTCGCTGTCTTCGTCAAACCGTATCGTGCCGCTTATCGGGCCAATTTCGGTCCAGGCACGATCCAGGGTGGTAAGCAGAGGCTCGGCCTGCCAGTCATCAGGCGCCTCGATTTCGATGGCTGTCGCTTCCGGGTACAGCGTAAGGCTGGTTATCTCCCGTGTAATCGGATGCATTGGATAGTTGGGAATGATGGCAAACGCGGGATTGTCGATTCCAAACAGCTGGGTAGTGGCATCAACAATGATGCCGGGTAGGAATTCAACACCCAGAGTCTCGGCCAACGGCGCCAGACCGGGGTCACTACCGGGTTCGCTTAGCCAGAGAAGATTTCTTCCCTGTTTTACATAGTTATTGAGTAGATTAACTTCGCCGCTAAGCAACGGCACTCGCGGGTCGGCGATTACCAGCAAATTGGTGTCATCCGGAATCGACCCGGTTTCAGCCAGATTGAGACGATTCAGTTCTATACCCTTCTGAACGAGCAGTTTACCGAACTGGCCAAAGTCATGATTCGCTTCTCCAAGCAAATCACGCTCTCCATGTCCGCTCAGATAGCTGACCCTGCGCTCTTTCTGGCGTGCAATACGCAACAGGGCATTGGTGAGGCTCTGTTCGGAAAGGGACTGGATTGTTTCACTTCGGCCCTGATAGGCGATCAGTAGTTCGCCATCCAGCGTGATCCCGAGGTCGCGGGTGCGTTCCGGTTCGGCATCCGGATTAACGAATGTCAGCTCAATTTGTGGCTGGTAACGCTGGTAACGATCAATCAGATCCTGGATGTGCTCGCGGACTACACTGCCTTCGGTTGCAAATGCAGTAATGTGGACAGTATCGGGCATTTCATCAAGTAGCTGGCGGCTGTCGAGTGACAGGGTATTACGTCCACCGCGAGTCCAGTCAGCTTCGACCGTATAGCGTGTGCTCAGCCAGGCCAGCAGGCTGACCACCACCAGCAGGCCGGCGACGAAAATCAGGTTTTGCAGCTGCAGCTGGCGCCGCGAAGTCCGGGTGACTTGCATATGGTTAGCCTGTCAGCCGTTGCTGGTCGAGGCGGCGGATGCCGAGGATCAAAAAGGTGGTGATCAGCAGCAGGTAGTAAGCGACATCTGCGCTGCTGAACAGGCCTTTCAGGAAAGATTGCAAATGGCTTTGCAGTGACAGGTAGCGAAACAGCTCGGACACCTGCGCCTCTCCGCCGCCGGTCCAGTCGATGATCCACAGCAGGAGTAACAGGCCAAAAGTACTGACAGCGGCGACAACAGGCTGCTCCGTCAGGGATGACATGAACACGCCGATAGCGGCAAAGCTGGCAAACAACAATGCAAGGCCGAGCACGCCTGCGGCCAGCTTGCCCAGGTCGAGGCTTGTTCCTGCCGACAGTGACAAGGGCATTGCCATCAGCATTAATAGCAGGAGGAAGAAGAACAGTGTCACGCCCAGAAATTTTCCAACCACGATATCGGTCATGGAAACGGGGGCAGACAGCAACAAGCTCAGCGTGCGGTTGCGTTTTTCATCGCTGAATACGCGCATGGTAATTGCCGGTGCAATCAACAACAGCAGGAAGCCGACAGTCTGCAGCAATGGGGCAGCGA
>JBHPFC010000113.1:0-6428 GCA_042576405.1 Pseudomonadota bacterium
TTGGACGCCGCCTGAATGTGTTGGCGGCTTTGATGGGTCGCAGCGAGCGAGGATGGACACTTGCTGAGGTCGAATACCTGCTGCGTATTGCCAATCAACGCTTGCAGTTACAGCGTGACCTGAATACTGCAAGGCAGGCGCTGGAAGCAGCGGATGGGCGCCTGAGAGAGCTTGCCGATCCGCACTATCTAAATGTGCGTGAGCAGATTGCGCAAGACCTCGATGCCATTGGCGCAGTTCCGGTCGTCGATATTGAGGGCCTGTCTGCGAAGCTCAGTGCCGCACTGCAGAACATCGACGGCTTGCCAGTAGCCGGAACACATTATGAACCGGTCGCGCATACCGAGGCTGCCGGTCTGGACGCTGAAACCACCGCAAAGAGTATTGATGAACTGACAGCTTTAGTCTGGTCTTCATTGTCAGAGCTGTTTCGCTTGCGCGAACACGATAAGCCGGTAGGACCCATGTTGCCGCCCGATCGCGAGTACTTCCTGCGCGAGAACCTGCGATTGCAGTTGGCCGCAGCAAGTCTGGCTTTATTGCGTAACGATGAGGCTCAATATAGCGCTGCCTTGCAGACCGCAGTGCAGTGGCTAGGCAGTTATTTTGACAATGCCGGTACTGGTGTGCAAAAGCTCACAGCCGAGCTTGAACAGTTGGCCCAGGTGAATATCAGCCCGGCACTGCCAGACGTGTCAGCATCTCTCCGTCTGTTGCGTCAGCAGATACAGCTCAGTGAACAACAAGCGCTATTACCTGTCGTACCGGAAAAAGCACCAGTCGAAGAGCAGAAGACTGACACCAGGGTTGATAAAAGCCAGGCCGCGGGACAAGCACAATGAAATGGTTACTACTGGCGCTCGCAACGTTGGTGGGGTCGGTGGCGGTAGCGCTGGTGGCATTGCCGGATCCGGGTTATGTGCTGCTTGGTTATGGCAAGTACAGTGTTGAGACTTCACTGCTGGTCTTTGTTGTAGTTATCGGGCTGGTTTTTCTGGGTCTGCGTGCATTGGCAAGTGTGTGGCGTGTGCCGGTGCGTGTACAGCGCTGGGGGCGTCGTCGACGTGCTTTGCGCCTGCAGCAGTGGTTCGACAGCGGCACACTGGAGCTCATTGAGGGTCGGTTCGAGCGTGCCGAACGTCGCTTTGCCCGCCTGCTGAAATCGAACCAGGCACCTTTACAGGCATACTTGTCTGCGGCCCAGGCAGCGGGGAGCCTTGGTGCCGATGAGCGCCGTGATGCCTATCTTCAGCTGGCGCAGCAGCGGTTGCCGCAGGCGGAAGTCAGCATTCTCATTAATCAGGCCGAACTGCAGCTCGCAGATGGTCAGTCGGATCAGGCGCAAACTACGTTAACCAGGCTGCGCGCGCTGGCGCCACACAGTAACCAGACGCTGCGGCTATTGATGCAGCTCTGGCTTCAGCAGCAGAACTGGCAGAAGCTGCGTGAACTGTTACCAGAGTTGCGGCGCAGTCAGGTGATAGATCACCAGCAATGGCACAGGCTTGCAATACAGGTTTACAGAGAGCGTATCGCGGAATTCGCATCTGCTACGGATATAGAGGGCCTGAATGCGGGTTGGAAACAGCTGCCGCCACCGGTGCAGCAGGATGCGGGATTACTTGCTGTGTATGTCGAGCAACTGGTTAGGCTGGGTTCGCACAGTCAGGCCGCCGAGCTGGTGCGCAATCAACTTGCACTGTCCTGGGATGAGCGCCTGGTGTATCTGTATGGCGATGTTCAGGAGAGCGATTCCGCCGCGCAACAATCGGTCGCAGAAAAATGGCTGGCGCAACACGCGGACGATGGTGTGTTGCTGTTAACGCTGGGTAAAATCAGTCTGCGTATGCAGCTTTGGGGCAAGGCACGTAGCTACCTCGAGGCTTCCATAAATGCGCGCCCGGATGCTGAATCCTATCGCTTGCTGGCAGGCTTGCTTGAACAGCTTGATGAGCCGGAACAGGCGGCAGAATGCTACCGGCAGGGGTTAAAGCTTTTAGGCGAAATGTCACCGGGAACGGCGTTGATGATTGGTGGCAGCGAAAAGGATAAAGTGGTTCCGATCAGTCGTTCTGCCTGATTTTTTCCATTATGTCGCTGGCAAATTCAAAGGCATCTGAATACATGTGATCCATTTGTGCGCCGTGTTCTACGAACACCGGTGTAGCGGCCTCAATCATGGCGGGCGGGCCGCTCATGTAGATATCGAATTCATCCAGCTGGGGGTACGCGCGCACCACAGCATCGTTGACGAAGCCGGTTTCACCTTGCCAGGCATCGCCTTCCTCCGGGTCCGAGAGTACAGCTGTGTAGCGAAATTGCGGGTACTCTTCAGCCCATGCCTTTGGCAGTGCATCCATGTAAAGGTCGCGTTTTTCCCTTACCCCCCAGAAAAGGTGGATGGGGCGATCAAATCCGATGTAAAAAGCATGATCGAGGATACCCTTTAACGGCGCGATACCCGTGCCGCCGGCCATCATAATGACGGGTCGCGGAGATTCTTCGCGCAGATAAAAAGAGCCGAGGGGGCCTTCTATACGGAGCAAGGCGCGGTCCTTCATTTCATCGAACACGTGCCCGGTAAAGGAGCCTCCTGGTACATGACGGATGTGTAATTCAATAAAGTCGTCCTGGTGTGGTGCATTGGCGATAGAAAATGCGCGCCGGCGGCCATCTTTCAGAATGAATTCGATATACTGGCCGGCAAGAAACTGCAGGCGTTCGGATTCAGGCAGTTTGAGCTGTACCTGCATAACATCGTGTGAAAGGCGTTGCAGGTGCTCGGCCCGGCAGGGCAGCATTCTGATACTAATATCCTGCTCGACCTGCACTTCACGTACGCGAATGACCAGGTCACTGGTGGCCACTGCCTGGCAGATGACGACCTGGTCAGCCGGGCTGCCTGGCATGAGTGCGTCCGGTGTGCCCTCAGGGTAGTCGACACTTCCGGACAGCAACGTAGCGATGCACGAGCCGCAGGCCCCGTTGCGACAGCCATATGGCAGACCGATGCCGTGCTGAAGAGCGGCGTCGAGTATTGGCTGTCCGGGCTCGGCCGGGAAGCTGTGCCCACTGGATTTTATTGAGACCTGGAAGCTCATTCCGGTATCCGCTAACGAAAGTGCCGCATTCTCCTTGATTTTCATGTGTGGGTAAACGTAGGAATCCTGTGCGATTACGATTCGCGGGCCTCAGGCTTTGCGTAACGGCATTACGTTGTTGGTAGACATGTTCTCCAGGGGGGCTGGTTTGGCAATGCCGTAGCCCTGTGCATAGTCCACTCCGATGACTGCCAGTGCGCCCAAAGTCGCCTCGTCTTCGACGAATTCGGCAATGGTTTTCATGCCCATGGCGTGTCCGATCTGGTTGACGGCTTCAACCATGGAGCGATCGACGGGATTTTTGACCAAATCACGTACGTAACTGCCATCAATCTTCAGGTAGTTCACGGGAAGATTTTTAAGGTATGCGAATGATGACATGCCACTGCCGAAATCATCCAGTGCGAATTCACAGCCCATGACCTGAAGTGCCGTGATGAAACGGGTGGCTTTATCCAAATCCGCAATGGCAGCAGTTTCGGTAATCTCAAAGCAGATTTGCCGAAGATTGATGCCGCTGGCCTTGAGTATGACAATTACGTTTTCCAGGAAAGTGTTGGACGACATTGACTGGCCGGACAGATTGATAGCCAGCCGATGTTCCTGATGTTCAGTAGTGTGTGCAGACAGCCAGTCAAGCGCATGGCGAAGCACCCATTTGTCAATGTCTATCATTAATCCAAACTGTTCTGCGGCACCCAGAAATTGGGCCGGGGCTATCAGTGCGCCTTCTTCATCGAGCATGCGTAGCAGTACTTCGTGGTGACAGACGATATCGTTCTCGTTTTGCGACACAGGGACGATGGGTTGCTGGAAAAGCTGGAAGCGGTCTTCCTTCAAGGCCTGACGGATTCTGCTAACCCACTGCATGTCGCTACGCCTGCGTTGCAATGTATCATCATCGGCTTCGTATACGTGTACGCAATCCCGGCCACCTTCCTTGGCTGCATAACAGGCCACGTCAGCGGCGCTCAACGCCTCGGTTACGTCGCGGGTGTCGGTTGATATTGGTACTACGCCTATACTTACGCCGATCTCAAAAGATTTTCCGTCCCATGTGAAGTTGTGTTCGCGAACGGATTCCCGCAGTTTCGACGCCAGCCGTTTAGCACTGCCCAGTGAGCATCCGGGCAGCAGAACCCCGAATTCATCGCCTCCCAGTCGGGCAATAGTGTCGTTGTCACGCAGCACATCTTTAAGCACATGTGATAATTGGCGTAACAATTCGTCACCGGCAATATGTCCACAAGTGTCGTTGACTATTTTGAACTGGTCGAGGTCCATGTAGCACAGCGTGACCGGGGAGTTACCTGCACGTGCAAGTTCCAGAGCATCTCGCAGGCGGTTTTCGAACTCATAGCGATTGAACAGCCCAGTCAATGTGTCGTGACTGGCCTGATAGGAAAGTTTGCGTGTCAGTTCGCGTGTCTGTCGCACATCTTCGAATGCCAGTACGGCGCCGATTGTTCGTCCGGAGTGATCCCGTATGGGCGCGGCATTTTCTTCGATGGCGATTTCTTCACCATCGGAACGTACCAGCGTCCTGCCTTTCAGGGCGCGTACGATACCGTCGGTACGCAGGCACTTAAGGACGGACGACTCTAACGATCTTGCGCCGTGCTCGTCCTTGAGTTCCATGACACGGTTTATGGCAACGCCAGCTGCATCAGCTTGTCTGAAGCCGCACAGGTTTTCAGCTGCTGGATTCATATATTGAATATGACCAACTTCATCGGTTGTAATCACGCCTTCAGCAATAGAGTGCAGGGTGACTTCGGCGCGTTCCTTTTCTTCGGAAAGTGCCTGTTCCGAGGCCAGCGCTCGTTGCAACGCGGTAACAGCCTCATCCTGACGCTGGGTAAGATTGTAGAGAGCCTTGTTGATAAAACGGGCCAGGTAGCCAAATTCATCGCGACGCGTTTCATCAAATTGTGTCGTCTTACCCAAACTGCATTCGTGAGCTGCCACCACCATGCTTGTAATAGGGCTGGTGAGCAATTTTTGCAGGATCCACTGCAGAATGGCGCCAAAGGCAAACACCATCAGGCCCATTTCCATGATCAAACGTTTCTTCTGCGGAGCCAGCGCCTCGTCAATCGGCATCATCCACACGTAAGTAATTACGTCTGTGGAGTCGCCGGCAGTCGTGCCGACTGTAAAGTTATTGGTATAGAGCGTCAGGTGAGGCCCGGAATCACCCGCAGCGGTACTGTTTAGCCCGGAGTGGATCCTGATGCCAACAATATTGGTACTGTTTACCAGCATGTCGAGTTGCGGCTGTAGTGTGTTGAGTGCGACCAGATTATCTTGCTGAAACAGTGCCTGCACCATCAGTGTCGCTTGTCGGGTATGCTCGAACTGTGCCTTGTCCATATCCCGGTGCAGCCAGTGAATGGCTTCGGCTACCAGTACCAGACCGATCGCCACCAGACCCCAGAAGACAATACCGGTAATCTTCAGCGGCAACCCTATATGGACACCCTGCTCAAGCGTATCGCTCTGCAGGGGTTGTGTTACTTGAGGCCGGCCCATTTCAGTGCCAGAAAGGCTGGACAGACACCACTGATTCCGGCACCCAGAATGGCAAAGCCCATAAACCAGGGGAAAAACCACAGTGCTTGTGGATAGGCGAACAGGCTAACGATCAGCATGACAGAAACCGCCAAGCGCCAGGCGCGCTCGGCTTCGAAGCTGGAGCGGACTTTAAAGGGAATGCCCAGCGAGCCCTCTTTGCTGTCACCATCGTTACCATTACGAATACGTGAAACGACAAGAGGAATTCGAACGTTGGTGACAGCCTCGGTCAGCGCAAGCGCGATAAGCCCGTAGATAACTACATGCTGGTCAAAGTAGAGCGCCAACAGCAGTATGATGCCGAATATCAGCCTGTAGATTCGATTGGTCAATGCGCCCTCACAACTAGCGTCATGTTCTTATAAAGTGTGGCGGCTGGAATCCCTCAATATTTAGTGCGTCATCTCATTGAAACTACAAAAAAATAGCGAATATTCATTGGAT
Organism: Pseudomonadota bacterium; assembly: GCA_042576405.1. GTDB lineage: Bacteria > Pseudomonadota > Gammaproteobacteria > DSM-19610 > DSM-19610 > Thiogranum. The sequence goes on from JBHPFC010000113.1 coordinate 6,120, forward strand.
ATTCGTTCATTGTTATTGACCTTGCGGTGTAGCATCGGTCGAGGCTTGCGGGCGCGCGCCAGAAATACTGCGATATCCCATTAACTATATGTAATATCTATAAAATACTTGGTAGCAGGCATGTCTGGATTTGGCCATATGCCGGCTCGTCGGTTGCTAGGCGCGGGCTGGTGCTCAGCAACAGCTTCGGATCTGCTTCAGAGCACAGGTTCAGGGTGCTATGCCCAGTTTTTCCCACATCTCGTCGACTCGCTGCTGAACGTCTGCATCCATGCTGATGGGTCGTCCCCATTCGCGCTCCGTTTCGCC
>JBHPFC010000114.1:0-6333 GCA_042576405.1 Pseudomonadota bacterium
TTGCCGCTATCAACAAGCTTTTGCGCGATCATCGCAGTGGTGCTGTTTACGGTATGGATACAAAACTGTTTGACCAGATGTATCTGTTACAACAGACCACGGGTGTGAAAGGCAGCTTCCAGATTATTTCCGGTTTCCGTTCTCCGGCAACCAACGAAAAACTGCGTTCGAAGAGCAGTGGTGTAGCCAAGCGCAGCCTGCATATGCAGGGCAGGGCAATCGATATTCGCCTGCCGGGGTGCAAGCTCAAGGATTTGCGCAACGCGGCCCTGGACCTGAAGGCAGGCGGCGTCGGCTATTACGCCAAATCCAACTTTATCCACATCGATACCGGACGCGTCCGCCGCTGGTAGTCACCGGTTCTCCTGGTCCCGCCTGATCTTTAAGAGCGTGTGATCAGCCAGCTATACCCATTCCCTTTATGCTGCTCTGAATAAGAGTAAACTGTCTGAACGCAATTGTTTCCGATTGATTGAGACAGGAGTCTGAAAGTGAAAACCAATGTTACAAAGCTGCTGATTGCAGCGTCGCTGGCCGCCGTCAGTGTCGTGCCAACGGCACAGGCTACAGGTGATGATGCTGATGTGCAGGCCAGAGTAGATGCAGCCACCGCTGTGACGGGCGATTTCCTGAAACAGCTTGGTGGAACCATGAAGCGCGAAATGAAGGCCGGCGGGCCGGTTGCAGCAATGAAAGTCTGCCGTGACGTGGCGCCAACAGTTGCCAATGACATATCTCTGGACAAAGGCTGGAAAGTAACACGGGTCGGCACACGGGTGCGCAACCCGATGCTTGGATCGCCTGATGTCTGGGAGCAGGGTGTGTTGAAGGCATTCGAAGAACGCGCAGCGAAAGGTGAAAAATTTGATGCAATGACCCATTACGAAGTCGTTGATGAACCGGCCGGCAAGTTTCTCCGTTACATGAAGGCAATCGGTGTGGCGCCACAGTGTATGGCTTGCCACGGCAATGCCGGGCAGATCGCGGAACCGGTGCGTACCCAGCTGGAGAGTATGTACCCGTACGACAGGGCGGTGGGTTACAATCCCGGTGATCTGCGCGGGGCGGTCAGTATCAAGCAGCCACTCGGTAACTAGACTACTTGTTACCGCAGTGGTTCGCGCAGGCGTTCAAAATCACGTGGTGCAACATACTGCAGTACTTCTTTACCATCCGTGTTGATAATGAGGTCCAGGCCTTTGTCAGGGTAGAGCAGGTGCGCTACCTGTTCGCTGGCACGGATTGTTTCGGTGGCGGGGCCAAAGCGTTTGATGGCCGAGGCCTCGTCGATGTTCATCGTGGGAATAAATGCCATACTCGCCAGCGGGGCCTGGAAGGCAACGGGGAGGTCTTCGGGATGCAGGGTGAATTTTCGCGCACCGCTGTCCATATACCCGGCCTTGACGGCACGTTCCATCAGTTGCGCCACAGTTTCTGGTTCCAGGTCTGCGGCCAATACCAGTTTGCCGGAAAACACGCCTGCCTTGTAACGGCTGTAGAACATTTCCAGTGCACCGATACCCTGGCCGGGGGCGACGATAATGGCCAGCGTCATATCCTCGCCAAGCTGTTCGCGTGCGTCTCCAAGCGTGCTTTGACCGAGTGTGACACCGAAGACTTTCGAACGGCCCTCCGGCAATACTTCTATCTGCCAGGGCAAACCCTCAACGCTTTCAGTAGAGCGTTTGCTGTCCGGTTTCAGGGACAGCATGGCGATAATGATTATTGTCAGGAAAATTAGTAATGAGAATATGCGGATCATGATGCCGATGTTAAACGTTGGTCGGCTTCTATTCTACACTTCTCATTGATAGGATCGGCTATAGACAGGAATTGAACCTGTGATGTTTTTTTGAGGTTATGAATGGAAACGTCTCCCGACGTAATGGATATATTGCGCTTGCTCCTTGATCTGCGGGATCTGGATGATATGGGAGACGTGGCCTTGCTGGATCTGGCGCAGGATGCGCGCATTGAAACGCTGGACAGGGGCAAGGTGCTCCATGCCGACGAACACCTTGACCGTCATGTCTATCTTGTCGAGGGTGAGGTGGAACTGTTTGCCGATGGCAAGATCATGCAAACAGTTACCGCTGGTACCGAGCGTGCCTTGCTACCGATATTTCGAATTCATACCAGGGGTCTCGGCGCCCGCTGTTCCGGTTCAGCACGGCTGTTGTCACTGAATGAAGCGACCTTTGAACGCTACACGGCCACCTTGCGCCCCGGGCAGGGGGCGACAACCGGTATCAAGGTTGAGGAATATCTTGCATCGGGCGCCAAGCCGAGTCTGATTGATGACGTAAAACAGGCTTTCTATCACAACGAAGTCGATCTTCCCAGCATGCCGGACGTGGCACTGAGAATCAGTAGTGCCATTCAGAACCAGGATGCGGATTTCCGGCAGATCGCAACTACCGTGCAGGCCGACCCGGTCATCTCGGCCCGTATCGTGCAGGTCGCCAACAGTGCCATGTATGTCGGTGTTAACCGGGTTGAATCAGTGCAGAATGCCATTACCCGTATCGGCCTTCAGGCCACCCGCGTTATTGTCATGACTGTCGTGTTGAAGAACCTGTTTACGCCGCAAAGCCCCGTCGTTCGCAAACGGATGAAGGCCTATTACCTGCACAGCATACGTATAGGGGCTATCTGTCATGCATTGGCTTCACGACTGCCGGGCTTTGATCCCGAGCAGGCATTTCTTGCCGGGCTGATGCATAACATTGGTGTCCTGCCGCTGTTGATTCAGGCCGACCGCCGTGCCGATCTCAACCAGGATCCGGCAGTGCTTGAACAAGTGATCGAGGAACTGGCCGGGCCGGTTGGCGCACTGCTGCTGAAGCAATGGGGTTTCGAATCTCCGTTCGTGACTGCTGCGCGGGAAGCAGCAAGCTGGGCGCGTGAAGTGGATGAAGCCGATTACTGCGACATCGTGCAAGTGGCGCAATTACATTCCGAAATGCTTGGCGGAAGCAAGGTCGATGCGCCACCGCTGATTGAGCTGGCAGCCTTTAAACGTCTGGATCTGGGTGCAATTGATCCGGTTAAACTCGTGGAAAATGCCCGGCAGGAAATCGGCGAAATTGTCAGCCTGCTAACGGCCTGATGTCACAAGTGTGTTTAGTCGAGCGCCGGCCCAAGGATAAAGTCCACCGGTTCGAAACCGTGATCCTCCAGCACGGCAGCGATGTCTTCCCAGCTATAGCCTGGAACCTTTTCCTCAATACTGGCGATCAGCCCGGTGACATGGCGGAAGACTTCGTGCTGTTCAATATCATCCGGTATACGTACCAGCCGGATATCGGTGCAATCCCTGGATGGCAAAATCATGAGCGTGTCACTCATCGTTCTCTCCACAAGTAAATTCGATTCTTCAGGTCACAGAATACACCAAGATCAAGAATAAAGGGGTCAGTACCCTTTTTTAACTACCTGCATGGATATTGGCTCAAAAAATAAACTGCGTTTTATTTGATATAGCTCAATGTCAGGGGTAAACACAGGTATGCAAAGTGTATGTAACATACAAGGAATACAGGGGTAATAGCTATGCACTTGATTACCGAGGAATTCCATTTGCTGGGCGACCAGTTTGTTACGCGCAACGCTCCTTTTCGCCCTCCCTGGGCGATCGCAGAGCGGCCTTTTGTCCAAACCTGTGATCATTGTGGCAAGTGTGTCGATGCCTGCCCGCAACGCGTTCTCATCTATGGTAGAGGTGATTACCCGGAGATTGATTTTTCCAAAGGCGGTTGCACTTTTTGCGGCGAATGCTCGCTGGCATGCGGACCTGGTGGATTACGCCCACCGGATAGTCATCCCTGGAACCTGAGAGCCTTTATCGCTAATACCTGCCTCGCAAACAGGGGTATGCAATGCAACGAATGCAGAGAATCCTGTCCTGCTGAAGCGATCAACTTCCGCCCGCAAGTTGGAAATGAATCTGTTCCTATCCTTGAAGAGATGCTGTGTAACGGCTGCGGTGCATGTGTATCTGCCTGCCCGGCACTAGCCATCAATGTCTACAGCCTGACCTGAGAATAGGGCCAGTACCATCCAGGCAGGATAGATCCGGGATAAAGGGGTCAGTACCCTTTATTGGCAGCCTTGTTAGGTCGTCCGCGCCTGGCCTGCCCAACCTTGCACTCTAGTGTTCGTTCAATGTGTTTCCTAAAATGACTGTTACCTAGCGGGGTGCCGGTCTGTACCGTTGCCCGAATGTCATGCACCTGTTCCTGGTCAAGTGTACTGTGAAACAGTTCCCGGTAAGCATGTTGTCTGGTTTGGATATGGTTACCCAACGCTTGATACAGGTTATGAGGAGTAACGGCGCGATCCGGATGGCCAGCAGCATTGGCGCGATAGCTTGACCAGCGGTATTCGATGGGTCTGGCGACCATGCCGGCGCGTACCGGGTTAAGTTCGATATAGCGCATACATGAAAGCAGGTAGTCCTCACTGGCTATCACGCAGCCTTTGTGGCGACCCTCCCAGAGAGTGCCGCTTTTATTATAGGTATGATTTATATAAGTGACATAATGACGGCCGATAAACTGCATAGTTTGGCTGATGGATTCAGGTGTGTGCGGTGTCATTAGCAGATGGACATGATTTGTCATAAGTACATAAGCATGGATAGCGCAGCCGTGCCGCAATGCGCCTTCTTTTAGCCAGTGTAGATAAGCTGCGTAGTCTGCTGCATCAAAGAACACGGCCTGACGGCAGTTTCCTCGCTGAATAACATGCGCCGGAATATCCGGCAAATAAAACCGTGGTTTGCGTGGCATGCGAACGTCCTTGTTCGTTTGAAGTTGTCGGTAGAGATGTTAGCGCGTTATGGGGTTTAAGGGTATGGGTAAAAGGGTACTGACCCCTTTTCCCGACCCCTTTTCCGTGCAAACAGACTATTTTCTCTCCCAAATTACTGGCTCCGGGTCGTAAGTAATCGAAATGTCCTCAAACTGTTCGTTAGCCTTCAAAATTTTTAGCTTTGTACTCGTATCCTCGACGCTTATTCTGGTCACATGCCGAACGACTAATTTATTATCGCCTATCCATTTGATTGATATCGGGGGTGAACTAGACGAGTAACGCTCGCTGGACCTTATGGCCGCCTGAAACGGCTCTTTACTACCATGACCATATCCTGGGTGTCCTTCTTTTGTCGGATAGATAACGATAGCAAATCCAGAATAATATCCACACACGCGATACTCCAAGTCTGCGGTCCAATAGTTATTTGGTAACGAATCTATGGTCTTAAAGTCGCAATCGCTGCAACCTATCAAACCAACTGAAAGCAAGAATAGCGCAGCGGCTAGTGTAAGCACGCTAGAGTTAACAATTAATTCCTTGGTAATATATTCCCAGGCGCATTTAGTTCTCATTTTCACGGCAAGTATCACCCCTTAAGCTAAAAATTACATACTTATTTCTGCTTGCAAGAACCTTCTCTGGGCGTTTCATCTGGTTTAAGTTCGCACTCGATTCCAAGAAGCGCCGCTGTACCTGAACTGATCGCATCACCTACCGCCGGAAGATTACACTTCAAGTTGCATTCTGATAATGGGAGTAACCAGGATGTCGCTCTACATCTGTTCTCGAAATAGCAAAGGTCATGTTCAGCGCACATATTGAGCATACAGTTACTCTCAAGGAAGTTTGGAATCCCGTCACATCCTGGCGCATCCAGCCCCCGGCGATCGGTCCACTTTAATGGATTCCCTCCAACGTACGCATACGTGTTAGGACCGCCATAAAGACCAATCGGGTCACTCGTTAAATATCTGCCGGTCGCAGGATCGTAATATCTGAAGTAATTGTAGTGCAGTCCCGTCTCCCGATCATAATACTGCCCCGGTAACCGCACCCCGACAACCGAGGAGTTTACGCACGCGGACATGAACCAGGATGGCGAACTGACGGTGGCAGATATCCTGTTGCTGCAGCGGCAATTGTTAACGGCGGCGCTGGGCATCAATACCACCGGAGCTAAAGCGAACCCGCTGCCCTCCCTCCGGGGACAGACCTGGCCTGTTGCCAGCTCTGTCCCCTTTATTGCTGACTGGTTCAACAGCCTGATATCCCAAGCCCACGCCGTACCCGCCAACAGTGGTGTGCTGTACTATGTGCACAATGATCCGTTAGGCACACCGCAGGCGCTCACCGATGAATCAGGTATTGTTGTCTGGACAGGGCAATACGATCCGTTTGGCAAGACGACCATCAATGAAGATCCGGATGGGGATGAGACACCGGTCACGTTTAATGTGCGGTTGCCGGGGCAGTATTATGATCGGGAGACGGGACTGCACTACAATTACTTCAGAT
>JBHPFC010000115.1:0-6124 GCA_042576405.1 Pseudomonadota bacterium
TGCGCACGCATAACACCACCAGAAACGCGACGATGGCCAGGCGGATCAGCATGTCCGTGACGTCCGCGGACAGCCATTTCTTTATACTCGCTGTATCCAGTTGCATAAGCTTATTCTCCTCAACTCCGAAAATTATTCTTTATTGAGGGGAATCATCCTATAAGTGGGGGGCAGACTCCAGTCGGACAGGCAGCATGCTGGCGCCGTTCAGTAAATGACGGGTATCAATAAGGCGCACCGGGAGGAGAAACCACTATTCGCCCGCCAGAGCCTGGCGCAGTTCGCGCAGTTTCGACTTGACCCTGGCGGCGTTACGCGGCCCGATGCGAATGAGTACTTTCTGTCCGGCCGACAACGCCTCAAGTTCCGGGTCAACATACTTATACAGTACGCGCGGACGTACCAGTGCAATTCGCCCGCCGAGGTCGGGGGCCTGCAGCAGGTGGTCGATGACGTCGATCAGCCGGTCGTTGAAATAGGCAGAGGAGTAACCCAGGTTGTCATACGCCGCTTGTATCAAGGGGTAGTAATGCAGGTAAAGCGCGATCATCTGATCGTTGTTGATGCTTGCAAACAGGTCAATGAAGGCATCATAACGCGCATAGTTATCATTGCTCAGATAAATGCCATTGCTGTCTTCCTCGACTCGCAGTTGCCCGCTGATCGGGTGGGAACACTGTGGCAGTCCCTTTTTTTCTCGTAGGTCACGACGAAACGCCGGATGATGCGATTCAGGTTGAACAGCGAATCGATCGCCTGTCTGGCTGCCAGCGTGTAAAGACTCTCTCTTACCGCTGCATCACTGCCGTCCAGCGTCGGCAGCGGTTTTTCCGGCGCGGATTCTGCGACCTCTTCGGTGGGTTCTTCCTGCGGCAACCCGGGCTCGGTGGTTGCAGTCTCAGCGGTTGGCTGTTCGATTTGAGGGGGATGCGCCGGGATCGGGTAACGGATTGCCGGTTCCGGCACCTCTACGCTGGCTGGCTGCTCGTTGGTCGTGGATGGCAGATCCAGCAGCGGCTGCTCCGGTTCCTGCGGCCGAAAATACTTCACCGCTATCACGACCACCAGGATCAGGACTGCAGCAACCATATAATCTGATTTTTTCATGGTAAACCCGGGAGTTGAAAACCGGAACGGCCGGTGTCGATATGATAGTCGTTCCGGGGATTAAATCACGCTGCCGATTTCTCTCCAATTCCTTTGCACACGCAGTGTATGTGGCGCATGATCCCCACGGCCTGGCGTGAGCAGCTTCCACTGGCTCAAGAAGGCGAGATGAAAATTAAACTGGAAGAATAACCGTGTGTTAACACGAAGGAGGAACCGTCATGTCAATGGTCAAGGTCGTAGAAATCATTGCAGAGTCAAAAAAATCCTGGAGCGACGCAGCAGACAATGCAGTCAAACAGGCATCGAAAAGCATACGCAACATCAAATCACTCTATGTGCAGGACATGCAGGCGGTGGTGGAAGATGGAAAAATCGCCAGGTACCGTGTAAATGCGAAAGTTTCATTTGTGATTGACTAGCAAGGCGTTCTGAAAATGTGAAAATGGGGTCAGAGAGCAATTGTCTCTAATAGTAGAGATAATTGCTCTCTGACCCCATTTACTGAATCTTTACCCGCTTACCCAGCGCCCAGGCGGCTCGCTCGGTAAGACATTCGTATTCACCCATCTCAAGTTCACGGCAGATCCCTGGCCGCTGCTCGTAAATCGAACAAAGCATGGTGTTTCGGTCAAGCGCCGAACACCAGCCATCATCCAGCCGCGCCATGCGCCTGCCGCCCCATTTATCGACATCGATATAACGATCGGGTACTCCGGTATCGGTGATGAGCATTACTTCCAAACGGCAACAGCAGGCCTCACAGTCTGAACAGGAAACCATTGTCATACCTTACGTTTGAAATGCATGCTATGCCGATGTCGGCGGCTTATCGGCCGTTTCGGTTGTACTGGGTGGGAACACTGTGGCAGTCCCTTTTTTTCTCGTAGGTCACACGAAGAACGCGATTGCCAACACGCCGCCCGTTCAGCGCATCGAGTGCAGCACCGGTGTGCTGTTCGTCCAGATGCACAAAACCGAAGCCCTCACAGCGCCCTGTCATCACGTCCGTAGCCAGGTTGACTGACCTGACATCACCAAACTCCGAGAACAGCTTGTTCAGACTTTCCGCGGTCGTACGCGAAGACAAATTTTGCACCATCATTTTCGTCATAATTATCCTTTTAGCATCCGCCGTGAGTCTATTTGCCCGCTGCGTCTTCAGTGATACAGAAACTTCATGGTTTCCTTCCGAAACCTCTGCGCTGCTTTGCGTTATCCGCGCCACTGCGCACCCAGTGTACACTGAATTGACAAACGGCGGCTCGGGCAGGAATTTTCAGCAGATATATGCGGAAAAGTGCGGAAAAGAGGTCAGCCCCCATTCCCGGGTATCCGATTCTAGCGAATAATCCGAAAAGTCAAATTAACACGCGGTCCAACAGGAATCCTGGATTTAGGAATGGCATGTAGCCAGTGATGTTGCGTAGGGCCTCGCATCAGAAGCAGACTTCCATGCGACAATTCCATTTCGATTTTCGGGAGATGTTTTTCATTCTTGTGCTTCAGGACAAACCGACGTGTCGCTCCAAAACTGACTGAAGCGATGATCGGGTTGTTACCCAGTTCCGGTTCATCGTCGCTATGCCACGCAACCGAATCACGTTCATTGCGATAGTAATTCAACAAGACGCTGTTAAATTCAGCGCCGGCTTCAGCATCGACGGCCTGTTTAATCGCTAATAAAGGCGCGTTCCATGGGAGCGGTTGCATGCGAATGCCAGAATAAGAATAGTGTTTACCCGGATTACCGTACCACGCGGTGAGCCTGGGCAATTGTGTCTCTTTTCGACCGTGTTTGATGGCGTCCTGTCGCCACTGAACCCCGGCTAACAACGTTTGAAAATAATCGTCGCTTTGGGAAAGATCGAAGAATTCACGCACCCAATAAAGATCGCAATCAGGCATCTCGGAAGGCCCGATCTGTATAGTTCGAGATGCTTTGAATAATTCCGTTTGTTGCATGTCCATAACAAGAAAAAGGGGTCTGACCCCTTTTATTTATCCAATATTAGAAAAACCAGAAGATGTCGCCGATCGATGACAGAAACAGGCGATTAAAACGGTAACATTTCTTCAGCAGAATGCCCTGCAGGCTTATTAAAGGAGATACGCTATCGCCATGCAAGTTGGCATACACATTGCTGCTCTATTCTTGACTGTTAATCAAGCGTTTGCAGTACATACTGAACACTTGGCATCAAAAAGGGTCAGATAATAACGCTCAGCTAATCAGGTCAACGAACGTCTGGCATCAATGCAGTCTCTAAGGAGGAGAAAACGATGCTCCAATCATGGAAAGATTGTATCTACCGGCAGCGCGAACAACTGGCGCATAAGCTGCGGGAACCCCTGACACAACTGGGTGAGCAATGCGCACCCGCCTGGGGCGATAAGGAACATTTGAACAGGATTCTGTTAGACGGACTTGCAACTGTTCCCCACTGCACCTGGCTCTATGTGCTCGCCACCGACGGCATGCAGCTCAGCGACAATATCGGCCGCGCCGGGATCATTCCCGGACACTACGCGCAGGACCGGTCGCAACGCCCCTACATGAAAGAGCAGGTTCCAGCCTGGGGCTTCCTGTTATCCGATGCTTATATCAGTATTCTGACGCGCCGACCCTCACTGACCGCATTACAAGTGGTTCGTTCGGAACGAGGGGTACTCGGCTATCTGGTTGCCGATTTCGACCTGCGCGATTTACCGGTCACTTCTGATCTGTATGAAGAACCCGGTAACTGGCAGCAGATCAAGGGAGACCCGGCGATCAGAAGCACGCTTTTTCAGCAGACCCGGGTCGAAACGCCGATGGACCGCAACCTGGACCAGGCCATGTCCATCCTGGAAGAGTTACTCACAGAACGCGGTATATTTCAGTGCCAGATTCGCTTCTCGAGCAGCCAGGCAACCATCTGGACAGTGGATGATCCCTTCCGCTACCGGACACTCGATCACGAGGCGATGACAGATCCGGATATATGTCTGGTTTATCCACACGGGCCCTATGCCGATAACGCGCTGACCCCCAGGACGGATATTCCACGTGTTCTGGATACCATGAAGGCACTGCGCCTGGCCGACGAGACCATCTATCTGCGCATGGCGTCTATCAACCTGTTCAATGGCATGGTCAGTCTGACCTTTTCCTGCGACGGAACGCAACACATGCGTTACGACGAGTTGCTGCAAAAGGACAGGGCCTTCTGGTTCGGGAATGCTGCATGACCCCAATTATTCACTTTTGGCTTCAGGTCTTCTCCAGGCCGGCGAAAAAATATAAATCACGATCGGACCGGCAACAGCGCCCAGCGGGGTAAACGCATAAGCCAGCCCGCCGCCAATAACAAGACTCCCGGCAATTTCAAAAACCGTCATATTGGCCAGTACCCGGCCAAAATGAATCCAGTGTATTTTAAACAGGCACATCAGCAGAGCGGCAATGACCAGCACCAGCAAAGCTATCGCCGGTTCGCCAAGTAACACCGACGAGACAACCAGCCACGCTCCGGCCGGACTTGGGACCCCCCTGAAAAAACCCGCGGGAGTTCTATCACTGGCGCGGCCATAGTCAACCAACCGGATGCAGGTGGCTATAAAATAAACAACGCCCAGACCGACAGACAGGGGAGAAAAGTCATTCACCGCAGCCACCAGGAATGCCGGGCCGGCGCCGAAACTGATCAGGTCAGCAACCGTATCGAAATATTTACCAAAATTGCTGATAACGCCAAGTTTTCTTGCTACTGCGCCATCCAGTAAATCACAGGCCATGGCTATAAATACCAATAACACGCCAGTCCCGATTCTGTTGTTCAACGCACACCAGACTGCACCAGTTCCGGCTGCCAGGTTACCAAGCGTCAGGATCTGGGGAATGGCAACCCGAATGCTGTCTTGCACTTTTGCAGGGAGAACCCGAATCCCGACAGAAAATGCGGCTAACACAACCGCGAGCCAGATAAGAAAATTGCCGACATGATTGAGCCAGGGCGTTGCCGTTAACACGGCTGTGGCAAAAAAGAACTTTGAAATATTTTGCGCAAGCGCCTTGTTTTTGCCGAACTGATTGGCCCCCTGCACTTGCGAACCTCTTAGCAACGTCGAGGTTATATCCAGGGCAAACAGGATAACAAAACCTGTCTTGTCGATGGCTGACCAGAACAGGATCAGGGTACTGTAGGTAATGAATTTATCGACAAGGGGGTCCAGGACCTTGCCGTGCGGGGTGACCTGCCCGGTTTCCCTGGCCAGGGCACCGTCAACAATATCGAAAACGATCACAATGGTGATAACAACCAGGGCGACAACACCAAAGAACTGCCATGGCATGCCTGTCCACTGAGCCAGTTCATTCTTGTATATCCACGTCAACAAGCCCGGGATAAAAATAATCAGTCGACCCCAGGTGATCTGGTTTGGCGTTATCCCCAGATCATAGCCAATCCATCGAACAAACCTTTGGAAAACTCTCTGTGGCAAATAAACTCTCCTACCTGTTAAAACCGGGGTCATAAAACCGGGGTCAGACCCCTTATAAGTTTGCCCAATTCCTGCTATCAATTAATGTGCATCGATAAACCACCGCTTCCAACGGGCAACACGTCATAGGGTTGCTATATATTTCCAGAACAGCGGCGAAGGCAAGCATAGCAGCCACGGCGCAGCGCCCCAACTGCATTCCAGCTGCGGTTATGAGAAACGGTATTTTACTGTTTTATGAAAAAGGGGCCTGACCCATTTTTTCGTATTTCATGCCGCTTTCGACGTGACAGCTTTCACCTGAAGGCGTACTTCGTCCATATCCTGAAGCACTTTGATAATCGCAAACATATTGTCCGCACGTGGATTACCCTTCGGGCCCAACATGCGGTGAACACTCTTACTGTCTTTATCCAGTCTATCGGCCAGCGCTTCGAATCCAATGGTGGCATTGATATAGTCACGCAGCAGAGCTTTACCGGTCGCGAGGTTACTCTCGAGCAGCGCATCCACCGCCTCTATCAGTAATGCA
>JBHPFC010000116.1:0-6065 GCA_042576405.1 Pseudomonadota bacterium
CCTCCTGGTCAAGCAATGCCACCAGCACGTGCACCGGCTCGATGTAATTATGGTCGCGCCCAACGGCCAGGCTCTGGGCATCGGCCAGCGCCATCTGGAACTTGGATGTCAGCTTATCCATCCTCATGACGGAAACTCCCCTCAAAAATTATGACTTAGGCAATATATGGGTCGAATCGCGGGATAAATCAAGGGCTGGAGTGGGGATATTTACTCGTAAACCTTGCGTTGGAACAAGTCCTGGCGCCGGCTGACCAGCCGATCCAGAAATAACAGGCCGTCAATATGGTCCATTTCGTGCTGAATGGCGCGTGCCTCGAAGCCATCCATGTCAAATGAAAGCGGGTTTCCATCCCGGCCCAGTGCATCGAGGTGGATTTTTTCTGCGCGGATGACATTGCCAGTGTAGTCGGGCACCGACAGGCAGCCTTCACAGCCTACCTTGTGGCCTTCCCATTTGGTAATTTCCGGGTTTACCAAAATCAGGTGGCCGTGATTGCGCGTTTTTTTCCGGCCGGAGACATCTACGATCACTACGCGCTCAAACCAGCCCACCTGCGGTGCTGCAATACCGACCGCACCTGGCCCGGCAAGCCGGGTTTCTTCCAGGTCATCGATCCGGGCCTGAAACCCGGCATCGAATACCTGCACAGGCTCCGATATCTGGCGCAGCCGTTCATCCGGATAGGTGAGAATCTCCAGAACTGCCACACATCACCCGATAAATGTATCTATGGGGCGCACCTCAACCTTGACACCCTCTGCCTGCAGGGGCGCCAGCGCCGCTTCAATTGCGTCCACGCCCTGTGCAGCAACGCCTTCAATCTGGAGAATATAGATAGGCGCGGCTTCCGTACCGGCAACATCGGACTCAAGATCGAGGATATTCAACCCGGCTGCTGCGGCTGAACTGGTCACCCGGGAGACAATCCCGGTTCGGTCGGCACCGTGCACCAGAATACAGACGTCCGGCACTGGTCGCTGGTGGAGGCCCGCTTCAATCGCGTCGACATGCAACGCCAGTTGAAGTTTGTCGACCACAGGCTGCAATACCGTTCGCAAACGCGCTTCGCCCTCAGGGCTGTCAACCATCATCATGACAGTAAAACTGTCGCCAAGGCGGATCATGGAAGATTCACCAAGGTTACAACCCGCCTCGAACAGCGCCGTTGTCAGTTGCGCTACGATACCCGCCTGATCTTTCCCGACCAGCGTCAACATATACCAGTTGGACATGAATGCCCCCAGTGCGTCCTCAGAAACAGCACTATAAGCAGCGCCTTGCTACAGGCGCAAGCCTGAACAGTCGCTGCACCTTCAGTTGTGGAGGCTGAAATGGGTAACGTAAATGAGCGCCACACCGGCACCTATCAGCACCATTTGCTTAACTGTGGCACTGAATTCCACTCGCTTGTGCAAGCCCGGAATCAGGTCAGCCACAGCCACATAGATAAAGCTCGATGCTGCCACCGCCAGCACGTAGGGCAACACCGGTTCGACCTGGCGAAGCGCGTAGTAGGCCAGCACACCACCGACGACGGTTGCCAGGCTGGACAGCAGGTTATAAAAGAACGCCTTTGAGGTACTGAAACCACTGTGCAGCAACACTGCAAAATCGCCTACTTCCTGCGGAATCTCGTGCGCTGCCACCGCCAGGCTGGTGACAATACCGAGATGAATATCGGTAAGGAAGGCTGCACCGATCAAAATTCCATCGATAAAGTTATGCAGACCATCCCCGATCAGAATCAGGGTCCCCGCTGCCTGGTGCCGCTGACCGGGCTCGTCCGGGCCATGTACTTCGCAATGCTCGTGATGACAGTGTCGCCACAGCACCAGCTTTTCCAACAGGAAAAATACGAACAGCCCCAGCATCAGGGTGCCGGTGATGGCATGAAAATCCTGACCGCCTGCGCCTTCCAAAGCATGGGGAAGCAGCCCCAGCAGGGCCGCCCCCAGCAGGGCACCAATAGCAAAACTCACCGTATGCGGCAGCAAGCGAGCGCGCAGCAGGTCCGGCAACAACAGATATACGGCGGCCGCCAGCACGCTGAGTACACCACCCAGCAGGCAAAAAACAAGAATCCAGGTCAGTAAAGACATTCAGCCAACTTCAATCGCAAAGCGGGACAGTATACGGAATCCGCACCATCCGGGGCAGCCCGGCGTTCGGCCAGTCACGGCGCAATCCATACCAGCGAAGCCATCCGCCCGGTGGTTGACTGCCGACGGAAGGAGTAGAAACGATGGCTGTCATTGAAAGTGCAGAAACCTCCACCATATATACGCTCGATACCTGCCGACGCCAGGCGGAATCGCGCCAGCTGATAGATATCTGCCAACCACTGGCCATTGTCCGACCGGCTGAACGCTGCAGTCGCCTCCGCCTGCCGGTCGACAAATGTTGTGCGCACTTCATCGCCGACCTCAAATGCCGCAGGGCCAATCGCCGGACCCAGCCAGGCCAGCAGCGAATCGACCGGGGCACCCATTGCCGCCACGGTTGCCTCCAGCACGCCGCCCGCCAGACCACGCCAACCAGCGTGCGCAGCCGCCACCACCTCACCCTGCCGATCACAGAACAAGACCGGCAGACAGTCTGCGGTCATTACCGCACACACTACCCCGGGCTGTTGGGTGTAACTGGCATCGGCGGGTGGTGTGCCTGCCGCTAGCGCGGCATTAACCACTTTGTCCCCATGGACCTGTTCAAGCCAGACGGGCTCAACCGCCAGGCCCAGCTGTTTAACCAGTTGCTGACGGTTTGCCTGCACTGCACCGTCCTGATCACCGACATGGCTTGCCAGATTCAAACTGTCGTAGGGCGGCTGGCTGACGCCACCTGTGCGTGTCGTCGAAACTGCGCGGACATGTGCAGGGGCTGGCCACTGAGGGTAAATCATGAAGCTTCCCTGAGCAGCGCCAGCAGGTGTTCAAAATCGGCCGGTAACTCGGCTTCCCAACCAACGGGCTCGCCACTGGCCGGATGGATAAACTCCAGTCGGCGGGCGTGCAAAGCCTGGCGGCGAAACTTGCGTAGTGCCTCGGCAAGCGCCTCCGAAGCCCCCGCCGGCAGTCGAAAACGTCCGCCATACAGCGGGTCTCCGACCAAAGGGTGGTGAATATATGCCATGTGCACCCTGATTTGGTGGGTGCGCCCGGTCTCGAGCCTGGCCTCGACAAGTGTATGCGCTGGAAAACGCTCGAGCACCCGGTAGTGAGTCACTGCCGGCTTCCCCGATTCCACCACCGCCATGCGCAGACGATCGCGCGGATGACGCCCGATCGGCGCATCTACATGGCCACTTGCAGTCACCTGGGCCTGCACCAGAGCCAGGTATTCACGATGTACGCTGCGTGCTTGCAGCTGTTCGACCAGTGACTTGTGGGCACTCAACTGACGCGCGACCACCATTAGCCCGCTGGTATCTTTATCCAGCCTGTGGACGATACCGGCACGCGGCAGTGCTGCCAGCCCTGCATCATAGTGCAACAGCGCATTCTGCAATGTTCCATCGCGATTGCCTGCTGCAGGATGAACCACCAGGCCTGCCGGCTTATTGATCACCAGCAGATGTTTATCTTCATAGCGCACATCCAGCGGTATTGCCTGCGGCAAAACTTCACTGTCTTCGGGGAGCTTGGCTACGATCTCCACCCACTCACCACCGCTAACCCGGTACTTGGCTTCCACACGCCGAGCGTCAAGCAGCACCGCTCCGTCACGGACCCATTGCTGCAGCCGGCTGCGTGAATAATCCGAAAACAGCTCCGCCAACACCTGGTCGAAACGCCGACCAGCGGCATTTTCGGGGATACGGGCACTTAATTTAATCAGTTCTGACATAGAAGTTAGTGGCCAAGCGGGGGGGTCGCGCTTTACAATTTCACTTTAACACTGAAAATGCGGATTTACAGGCTGATGCGCTGGTTACGCCCTTTATCTCTTCTGGCAGTATTGTTCCTATTTGGTTGCGCGGGCTCGCCAGACGATGAATTTGCCAATATGTCGGCCCAGGAGCTTTACGACAAGGCCAAGGCGGCATTGACGTCTGGTGACTATGAAACGGCCATCAATACTTTCGAACAGCTTGAAGCGCGCTACCCTTTTGGCAAGTTTGCCCAGCAGGCACAACTTGAAATTGCCTATGCTTACTACAAGTTCGACGAACCGGATTCCTGCATTGCCACTGCTGATCGCTTTATCCGCAATAACCCGGGCAACCCGCACATCGACTACGCCTATTACCTGAAGGGACTGACCAACTACGCCCGCGGGTCTAACTTTGTCGATCGACTATCCTCGCGCGAACCATCGGACAAGGATACGCGTGCGCTGCGTGACGCCTTCAATGACTTCACCCTGCTGGTGAAAAAATTCCCCGACAGCCGCTATGCACCTGACGCCAAAAAGCGCATCGTGTTTCTGCACAATACGTTGGCGCAGTATGAAATCAACGTCGCCGAGTATTACATGAAGCGCGGCGCTTATGTTGCCGCGGCCAACCGTGCCAAGTATGTCGTTGAGAACTATCAGCGCACTCCGGCTGCCCAGGATGCCCTCAAAGTGCTGATTCGCGCCTATACCCAGATGGAACTGCACGGTCTGTCAGACGATGCCCAGCGCGTGCTGGACATAAACACTGTCACCCCGCCAGCTCCGGCGGCCCCATAAAAAAGGACAGGCGTTTAACCTGTCCTTCTGATTTATTCACCACGAAACCTGCCTAAACAGCGTCGCCGTCAGTTTCGCCGGTACGTATACGCACCACCCGGTCAACAGGGGTAACAAAAATTTTGCCGTCACCGATTTTTCCGGTACGCGCGGCATTGGTAATTGTTTCAATACAACGCTCGGCGTCCTCTTCCTTGACGACAACTTCAAGTTTCACCTTGGGCAGAAAATCCACCACGTATTCGGCACCACGATACAGCTCGGTATGGCCTTTCTGGCGCCCAAATCCCTTAACCTCAATGGCGGTCATTCCAGTAATGCCGATACCGGACAGTGCTTCGCGCACATCGTCCAGCTTGAACGGCTTGATGACAGCTTCGATTTTTTTCATGCGTCGTTCCCCTTTTGAGGCCGAATCAGTCGGCTAACGATACAGTTAAAGCAGGATGGATTTCAAATCTACTTGGCTCCCGGCCAGGCACGCAAATAACCCGAAGTAATCGGGTAGCGCCGGTCACGACCAAAGGCACGCTGACTGATGCGCACTCCCGGCGGTGATTGACGCCGTTTGTACTCGTTACGATCGACCAGGCCCGCGATACGACGCACAGTGGCTTCTTCGAAGCCCAGACTGACAATATCGTCGATACTCCTGTCACCTTCTATATAAGCTTCCAGTATCGGGTCCAGCACCTCATAGGGCGGCAACGAGTCCTCATCTTTCTGATCAGGCGCCAGTTCTGCGGATGGCGGACGATCAATCACTCGCTGGGGAATTACAGGGGAAATACCGTTCCGGTATTCACACAACGCGTAAACCAGCAACTTTGGCACATCCTTGATCGGCGCAAAACCACCCGCCATATCGCCGTAGAGCGTGGCATAACCTACCGACATTTCACTCTTGTTACCGGTGGTGAGCACGATGCGGCCCTGCTTGTTGGACAATGCCATGAGAATCAGGCCACGACAACGCGCCTGGATGTTTTCCTCGGTGGTATCGCGCGCGCTACCGGCAAAGGCATCGGAAAGAACGTCAAGAAATGCTTCAAACGGCTTTTCGATAGGAATTTCGAGATAACTCACGCCCAGTATCTCCGCTTCGGCACGTGCGTCTTCAAGACTCATATCCGCGGTATAGCGCGACGGCATCATCACAGCTTCGACCTGCCCGGCACCAATAGCGTCAACAGCTATCGCCAGTGTCAGTGCCGAGTCCACCCCGCCCGACAAGCCGATAACGGCGCCGTGGAACCCATTCTTCTCAATGTAATCGCGCACACCCAGCACCAGGGCCTGGTAAACGCTTGCCAACGCGTCAGAGTGCGCCGTCACTTCGGCCGGAAGCGGTTTGACGCTGTCACCATTGACACTGAAATCGGCTACGTAC
>JBHPFC010000117.1:0-5884 GCA_042576405.1 Pseudomonadota bacterium
AACCAGGTCGAACCTTTGCTGCTTAACTTTCTTCAGCCTCTGGGCTCCCGAGGGGTTGAGTTGTCAGATAACATTATAGGTTTCGTCGAGAACGTTAAGGTGGGTGTGCTGGGCTCTCTGGGCTTGTTGTTTCTTCTCTATACTGTTGTTTCTCTTATACAAAAAGTTGAATCTTCATTTAATTATGTGTGGCAGGTAGGGCGTTTGCGCGGACTTGCACAGCGCTTTTCGAGCTATCTCAGTGTCATTCTGATAGGGCCTGTTCTGGTGTTCGCTGCGCTGGGTTTGACTGCTACGGCGATGAGTAATTCACTGGTGCAGCAGCTAATGACAGTGGAACCGCTGGGTTATGTGTTACTGGCCATGAGCAAACTGGTGCCTTACCTGCTGATCATCGCAGCGTTTTCTTTCTTGTATATGTTCATTCCAAATACTCGTGTGAAGCTGGGGCCGGCATTGATCGGTGGTCTGGTAGCGGGTGTATTGTGGCAATCCAGCGGATGGGCATTCGCAGCGTTTATTGCGTCTTCTTCAAAGTATGCGGCAATATATTCTGGTTTCGCCATAATGATACTGCTGCTGATCTGGTTATATCTGAACTGGTTGATACTCTTGCTGGGCGCACAGGTCGCGTTTTATATGCAGTATCCCCAGTATATGACGCGTGAACCGGTGCAATTGAGGCTGAGTAACCGCCTGCGTGAACGCCTGGCGCTGCAGATCATGTTCATGGTCGCCGAGCATCATATACATAATCGTGCGCCCTGGACTTCCGAAGCACTGGTACATCATCTTGGGTTGCCAATGCAGCCGATACACCATGTATTGCAGTTGATGGTAAGCAGTGAGTTTCTGGCTGAAACCAGTGATGAACCACCTGCATACCTTCCAAGACGCGACGTAGAGACTATTTCACTGTCCGAACTGTACGAGGTTGTACGCAGCGCGGGGGAAAACAGGTTTTTGTCGCTCAAGACGTTCCCGCATCAGCAGCAAGTGGACACGGCGATGGCGGCACTGCAGTCTGCCGTGCGATCTGAGCTGGGTGAGCAGACGTTAAAAGATATGGTCGAGAGTGGTGGGGGCGCTAGCGGGTTGCCAGTGAAGTTGGGTGGGTAGACTCGATTTCACCCAGTCTGAAGGTAACAGTGTATCCGGCGGGGCGTATTGTTACCCATTCCGGGAGATGCCGACTCATTTCAAGGAAAAACTGGGTGCGTGACACCCCTGTGCAGGCTAATGGATGGGGCTGACGGAGCGATTGATAATGCCAGACCGGCTGGCCTGTTGAACCGCTGGCTGGTTCTGGTCCGCTTACCTGTATGGTCTTGCCACCGGGGGACCATTGGCCCTGGCAGAGTTTCTGTTGTGCATGGAGCCTCGCAGAACGCAGGGCAATGTTGAGTTTTGCGAGTGCAACCGACCCGATGACAGCCTGTTCAGCGGGCATCTCGGCCATAACCCTGTCGTATTCCCGCGCCAGAGCATTCCCATGTACACCCAGAACGATAGCGGACAGGAACAGGGTTCGGCTCAGAGATAAGATGCGTGCTGACATTAAAATAATGTTGTTCCGGGTTTTGGCATAGCCTATGCCTCCGTCTGCTGTAAAACTGTGATGCGACACACAAAATGGTGAGTCATGACAGAAGTCACAGGTAATCAAGGTAACAGCCGCAAGCGTCGTTATATACGATGGTTGCTTGAGGGGCTGGTTTTGATTGCAATTCTTATGGTTGTGCACGGTTTCCAGACCCGCAACATCGTGCGAGGTCCGGCGCCGGAATTTCAGGCCAGGCTGCTGGATGGAACAGCAGTCAGGCTGCAGGATTACCGCGGGCAAGCATTGCTGCTGCAATTCTGGGCGACCTGGTGCCCGATTTGCCGGTATGAGCAGGACAGTATTGATGCCCTGGCCCGGCAAAACGCCGTGCTAACGGTAGCTATGGATGAGTTGGCAGAAGCGGAGATGCGTAGCTGGCTGGACGAGCAGGGTGTGTCGTACCCGGTGGTTCTTGATGCGGGTGGTCGCTTGTCTGGTCTCTATGGGGTAGAGGGCGTACCCACTAGTATCATTATTGATCGCGTGGGCGATATCCGTTTCGTTGAAATGGGCTATACGACGGAAATCGGGTTGCGCCTGCGGCTATGGTGGGTGAGTTTATGAGGCAATGTTCACCGCAGGTTGAATTGGCTATGGACAAGATCTGTGCACAGGGTTGCGAGCTGGTCAGTGCCTATATCGTGGCGCTGAAAAAAGACGAGAGCCGGCCCGAATTCGCCCAACTGGATGCCACGCAGCGGGCCGCCCTGTTGTTTGAGTTGCAGGCCATCATGGCCGTCTATGAAGAAAAGGATTCCTAGCTGGCGCGTGCCGCGCGCTTGCGTTCGTGTTCCAATAGCAGTTTCTTGCGAATCCGGATGCTTTCGGGCGTGACTTCCACCAGTTCATCTTCGTCGATGAATTCCAGTGCCTGTTCGAGTGACATACGTATGGGCGGTGTCAAAACAATGTTTTCATCGGTACCCGAGGCGCGCACGTTGGTGAGCTGCTTGCCTTTGAGCGGATTGACCACCAGATCGTTATTGCGTGAATGGATGCCAATGATCATTCCTTCGTAGACGGCTGTGTTCGGGTCAATAAAGAGTCGACCGCGTTCCTGCAGGTTGAACAAAGAATAGCCCAGTGCTTTGCCGCTGCCGTTGGCGATCAGCACGCCATTGGCACGTTTGCCAAATTCACCTTTGCGCACCGGTGCATAGTGATCGAAAACGCTGTACAGCAGACCGCTGCCCTGGGTGGCAGTGAGGAACTCGGTACGAAAGCCGATCAGTCCACGCGACGGAATAATGAAATCCAGACGTACGCGGCCATCACCATCCGGCACCATATTCTGTAAATCGGCTCCGCGTGTGCCAAGCTTTTCCATCACTGTGCCCTGGTGCTGCTCCTCGACATCCACGGTCAGCTGCTCTTGCGGTTCATGTAGTTCGCCATCAACCTCCCGGTAGATGACCTCGGGGCGGGAGACACCGAGTTCATAACCTTCGCGGCGCATGTTTTCGATGAGAATGGACAGGTGCAGCTCACCGCGCCCGGAGACCTTGAACTTGTCCGGGTCGTCAGTGTTTTCAACCCTTAATGCAACGTTATGTATCAGTTCTCGGTCGAGGCGTTCCCTGACCTGGCGCGAAGTGACGAATTTGCCCTCGCGTCCGGCGAAAGGTGAACTGTTGACCTGGAAAGTCATACTCACGGTGGGTTCATCGACGCTCAGGGCGGGTAGCACTTCGACATTGTTCGGGTCGCACAGGGTATCTGAAATTCCCAGTCCATCTATACCGGTGAAAGCGATAATGTCTCCGGCCTGAGCTTCATCCACTTCGATACGTTCCAGTCCGAGAAAGCCGAACAACTGCAGCATGCGACCGTTCCGCTGTTTGCCGTCACGGTCAACAATGGTGATATTGGTATTGGTGCGCACTTTGCCGCGGTTGATGCGGCCAACACCAATGACGCCGACATAGCTGTTGTAGTCCAGTGAGCTGATCTGCATCTGGAAAGTGCCATCGACATCCACGTCCGGAGCGGGCACTTTGTCGACAATGAGTTGTAATAGCGGATTCATGTCACCGTCGCGTGCGTCAACGTCGGCACTGGCAAAGCCTTGCAGCCCGGAAGCATAAATGACCGGGAAATCGAGCTGTTCGTCTGTGGCACCGAGCCGGTCGAACAGATCAAAGGTCTGGTCGAGCACCCAGTCCGGGCGGGATCCGGGGCGGTCTATTTTGTTGATGACAACAATTGGATGCAGGCCCTGTTCCAGGGCTTTCTGGGTGACGAAACGGGTCTGCGGCATCGGCCCTTCAACAGCATCGACCAGTAGCAGCACGGAATCAACCATCGACATGACGCGTTCCACTTCGCCGCCAAAATCGGCATGCCCGGGTGTATCAACAATGTTGATGCGGTAGCCCTGCCAGTTAATTGCCGTGTTCTTGGACAGAATGGTAATCCCGCGCTCTCGCTCAAGGTCATTGGAATCCATAACGCGCTCGGGAGCGGCACTGCGGTCACCCAGGGTGCCCGACTGGGATAATAACTGGTCGACAAGCGTGGTTTTCCCATGGTCAACGTGGGCGATTATGGCAATATTACGGCGGTGTTCGATCACAGCAGATTCCAGCAGGTAAAAGAGCCGGGATTATACCTGAAAGCGGCAGATAAAGGACATTGAATGGTTTACCAGTGTAGTTTCGAGGTTGTCACACGCGGGCGCGGCAGTTACTCAATTCGCGAGGAGGCCGAGCGGTGGCTCGCAGAAAGCGCTATCAAGGCGGGAATAGGTCTGGTGTTTGTCCACCATACCAGCGCTTCGCTGATCCTTTGTGAGAATGCTGACCCTGAAGTGCGCGCGGATCTCGAGCGGTTTATGGCCCGACTGGTCCCGGACGGCGATCCCCTGTTCAGGCATATCGATGAGGGGCCGGACGATATGCCGGCTCATGTCCGCAGTATTCTGACCTCAAATTCTTTGAGTGTGCCAGTGACGGCGGGCCGGTTCGATCTCGGAGTCTGGCAAGGCATCTATTTGTGGGAACATCGCCAGGCAGCGCATCGACGCCGCATAACGCTAACCGTGTGCGGAGACTAATGCCGGGTCTGGTTGCCGAGATCCGGAACATTCGGCGCATCGCCAAGACAGGCGTCTTCTTCGCTCGTCTGTAGCGGGTCAGTTTCTGCATCAGCGAACTCATTTTCCGATGCCTCGTTTGGCTCTGCCGGGTCGTCGTGACCGTCATTGCCAAGTACCGGCTGATAAGGTATGTCGAGTTGTGGCGTGGATACCGGATCTTTGCAGAGTGCCTGTGAGCCACCGGCCAGGTGTTCGTAGACGTCACGATAACTGGCAGTCATTTTCTGAACCAGATCGGATGTTTTCATGAAATGCTGGCTGACCTGTTCACGGTAGCCATCGAACTGTTGTTGTGCTGAGGCCAGTTCGGATTCCAGTTCTCTGATGCGTTGCCGGTTTCCTGTTGTGAAGTAGGCACCAGCAATTCCGCAAGCCAGACCAAAGGCAAAACTTATGAGCCCGACACCCCAGGCCCAGCTTGAGCTAAAACCACTCTCCACGAATCTACCCTCCTGCAGCTGAAGGCCAGTATAACGGGGATGACCTTCAATGTTGAATTTCTTCTACTATACTTCCGAGGGTGGACGTCGTCGCGCCTGCGGTGCCGCACTATCTAGGTGCAGCCCAGACCCGGCTGTACGGCAGGGAAGAAAAACAATCTGATACCTGAAAGGGCCCGACGTGGCCAAGTATCGGAATACCGACTCGGAGGTTGGCAATAAAAATGAAATCAATATATGTAGGAAACATCTCTTTCGAGACTACGCCTGACCAGTTGCGAGACTTGTTTTCGCCACATGGTGATGTGCTTTCGGTCAAACTGATCAATGACCGTTACACGGGTAAGCCGAGGGGCTTTGCTTTTGTCGAAATGGATGATGACGGTGTCGATGAGGCGATCAACGCGACCGATGGTGTCGAATTCGAAGGGCGTAACCTGAAGGTCAACCTGGCCAAGCCCAGGGGCGTCTGGCGTATGCGCCGGCCGAGACATTAGGCAACCTGATTACGAATCTCTCCGGCCTGAAAAGCATGGATGTTGGATACAATTTCACTCAGCAGTTGCTGGCGGGCAGAGCGGCTGGCCCAGGCGATATGTGGTGTGACGATCAGGCGGGGTGAGCGGTAATCAAGTAGCGGGTTGTGTTCCCTCGGCGGTTCTGTGCTGAGGACATCGACACCGGCACCAGCAATCCATCTCTTTTGCAGCGCTTCGACCAGCGCAAACTCGTCCACGATGCCACCCC
>JBHPFC010000118.1:0-5792 GCA_042576405.1 Pseudomonadota bacterium
GCTACCGACTAAACTGACCAGGCATTTCTGGTTTTTACACAGTCTGGGCCGAACTCAGACTAAACGACTGATACCAGCATAAGAATTGGCTAACAGGCGGGTAACGACCCAATCCCGCCATCAGACCAAACCCCCTGAACGGCAACTTAGCCTAACCGGACTCCACGTTTGGCTATCACACAGCTAAAGTCGGCTGATTCAGGTGCAGTGTAAAAGTAGGGATCCAAGCTGTAACCGAGGGGGTTACAGATGAAAGAAATGCTGGATACGGCGCTTGTCGGCTCGAATCATCCCCCGATTCGTAAACGGCCAAAGTTTACAACATTACTCGGTCTGGCCGTTTGCTGATCCGTGCCTGGATTCAGCCAGTTTACTATTGGCTCGAATTCTTCTCGTTCCGCTGCGACACTTGTTTCATCCATATCAAAAATACCTGTTCCCTGTTCTACCGCCAGGATGTATCGGTCGGAGTCGGACAGCCTGGTCAGGAAAGGCAGACTTAATCCCTGTAAAAAGCGTTCGAAAGGCTCATAAACCCGCATGGTTTTGCGTACCCGGTTGGCGACCACAGCAATTTTCGTGTGCTGTTTGCGAATTCCACCCCTGAACAACAGCTCCTTGATGAAATCCGCGGTAGCGTGAATGTCGATTGTGGAAGGGGTGACGGGAATGACAATGAAATCTGTTTTTCTGACCATCTCCTGTAAAAGCATGCCTTCCACACCGGCAGGTGCGTCAATGATCAGTTTTTCGGTGTGTTCCGGAACGTACATCTGCAGGCTGCGGATCAGTTTACCTTTCTGGGTGGCAGCATTGGCGGCGTGGATAGCGTTTTGATCATTCGAACGTATTTTCAGCCAATGCAAACTTGATCCTTGAGGATCATAATCCATGATCGCGGTGTTGTGGTTTCTGCTGGCAAAATAACTCGCGATATTCGTTGTCAGGGTCGTTTTGCCGGTACCACCTTTTGAATTAATAACCAATATTGTCTGCATGGCTGGTCTCTCTTATTGACTAGGGTGACCGGATTGTCCAGCTACTAACAGTTCTAACGGAAAAAAACAGCGTCCTTTTATGGTTGCATGGAAGGGATGTGATCCAGTTCACACAGCCATGCTATAAATGAGGACATTTTGACACGCGCTGGCCGGGTTTTCCGGTTGTATAGTAGATTGTTAACAAGTTGCTGCTCAGCCGCGGTGCTTAATGGCCGGACTTCACCATCGGCACCAGCGTCAGGCTATGGCACTCCCCGGACTTTGAACGGCAGGATTCGGGTCAAACCTTGACCTAGCAGACTGATTGCATATAAGCATCTGCTAACAGGCGGGAGACGACCCTTTTAAGACTTTCAAGTCCCAGACACGAGGAGTGCTGAGTATCGGTTCCCACTAATCAGTCTTCTTGCAGTCGTAAGTATCACTAGGTAGCATCTTTTGTTGCTGGTAATAATGTTTACTAAATTCATATAGGAGGAATAAAAATGATGCGTAATGCAATGGCCGGTGTTTGTTGTGCCGTGTTGGTGATCGGGCAAATGGGCTGCAGTAATCCACATAAAGAGGCAGCGAAGGCCTCGACGGAAGCATCAAAAGCCGAGGCCGAAGTTTCAAATCAAAAGGCGAAAATACTCGAGGATTACAGGAAATGCCTGAATAAAAACAAGGGCGATGAGAAGGCATGTGAAGGTTACAAAAAGGCCACGGATTCTATGTAAATCTATTCGCTAGGTCTAGTCATATGAAGCATCTGAGGTATCGCCAGGCAATCTGTAAACTATTATTTACACTGCTTGCCGCAGGACTGTACTCCGATCCTGCCCACGCTTTGGATATGAGTGGGTTCACCCTGTCAGGTGACCAACGAGTCGGCTACGTCGAGTATGAGTATGATAACCCGGATGGCCTGCCCACCATTAACAGAGGGCACAAAGACTCGCGCGGTTTCTATGTCATACCGAAGCTCTCAATCGAGACGCCGACTTACAGGGGTTTCAAGGCAAAGGTAACCGGGGCAGGAGCCACCGATTTTGGTCTGAATGAGAATGACAAACAAAGCCGGAACTTTGTCTTCGACCCTGAAAATAACGACCCTTTTTCAATCCTGCAGGAAATGTACGTAGAGTATGCCGATAAAGAGCACAACGTGCTCGTCGGTCGTAACGAAATCGTCACGCCGATGATCGAAGCCGATGACTATTACATGCTGGCTAACAGCTTTGAAGTGGCGAGATACATCAACAGCTCTTTTCAGGATACTGAGCTGCATATCGGCTATTTTGGAAAAATGGCCGGTGTCTGGGACAGTGGTGACGACGGCACCGAGTTCAACTCAATGTCTGACGCCAGTTTTGTGCCGCAAATAAACAAGGATGAGGCGGACGATGCCGGCGTGTACTACGCCGCAGTGGATTTCAACAACGGTCTACACCATGCGCAGCTGTGGAACTACTATGCTGACGATCTCTACAACACGGTTTTTGCTCAATACAATTTCACCAGCAAGAACAGGTATTTCAATTATGATGCTGGCGCACAGTTTATAAACTTTAATGAAGTGGGGGACCTCAAAAGCAGCGACACCCGAATTGATTACAGTATTTACTCGTTGAAATATGACGCTGCGCTCGAAAACGGGTTTTCCGTTGCCACTGGAGTTGCAAAATACACCGACGGTGACGGTCAGGGCTCTACGCTGGGTGCCTGGGGTGGTTATCCCTACTTTGCTAACGGCATGATCTTTCATTTCTTCGAGGCGGGATCCCTGCGCGACGCGGCATCCTACAAGCTTCAGGGTGCTTATGATTTCTCCAGGATGGGAATCGACAAGCTAAGCCTTGCCTTGCGATATACCTATTTTGATCTTGAATCCAAATATTCGATCAGCTCTGATGGCAGGAGACAGGATTTCATGAAAATGGGTGGTATACAGCTGAAGTACAAGTTCCTTTCGGGCGGTTACTTCACGGGAACCTATGAACAACACAAGATAGACCACGAGCCGACTACATGGGCCTTGCGCCTGATCGGTGGGTACAAATTCTAGAGGAGATAAGCATGATAACCCGGCAGAGTATTCTGATCCGCATGGTAGTGGTTGTCAGCCTGGTCATTGGCAGCTGTTTCACGCTGGCCCAGGCCGCTGACATAGACACTGTTGTAAAGGCCGCCTATGACAAGTACAAGGATCTCGACGAAGGCGCCAATGCTGATTACATCCCGGCGCTGGCCGAGGTGGCCCCAACGCTGTTTGGCATTGTGCTGATCACCGTCGATGGCGATGTATATTCAGCGGGAGATATCACCACCGAGGTTTCTATCCAGTCCATATCCAAGGTCTTCACCATGGCCAGGGTTATCGAGGATAAAGGCACTGTAGCGATCTCTGACAATATGGGGGTTGACGCGACAGGCCAGGTATTCAACTCCATTGTGGCCATCGAGCAGTACCAGGGCCAGCAGATGAATGCCATGGTCAACCCGGGGGCCATCGCGGCGACCAGCATGGTCAAGGGTGCGAATGAAAAAGAAGTTTGGAACAAGATCATTGGCACTTACAGCGATTTTGCCGGGCGCAAGCTGTCTGTTCTGCCGGATGTCTATAAATCAGAGGCGGAAACCAACCAGCGAAACCAGGCGCTGGCCATGCTCATGCACGCTTATGGTCGCATAGACGAAAAACCGCTTGAAGCTACCGATATCTATACTCGCCAGTGCTCGGTTGGCGTTAACACAAGGGATCTCGCAACCATGGCTGCCACCCTTGCCAACGGAGGCAAGAATCCGGTCACTGGCAAGCAGGTCATAAGTCCGGAACATAGTCCCGAGATTCTGGCCGTGATGGCGACTGCCGGCTTGTATGATGATTCCGGTCAGTGGCTTTACTTGACCGGCTTGCCGGCCAAGAGTGGTGTTGGTGGCGGTATTATTGCAGTGTCACCAGGTAAATTCGGTATCGCCGCCATCTCGCCGCCGCTCGATGAAGCGGGTAACAGTATTCGTGCGCAGAGAGCCATTGCCGACATTTCCAATGCACTCGGAGGTAACCCCTACGAGTACCATCCCAGGCAGTAGGAAAAGATCCTCAGCCAGCATAGGCGGATGTTCATGGCATAGTGCGTTGCCGATCCTTGGACTTGCAAGCTTCCACCGTTAAACTCCAACGATGGAATCGCCGCCCAAGTCTGTGACGCCGGACATGACCTCATCTGCCGATACTGCCGCGTCAACAACCCTGCCTTCTGCTGAATCATCGCCTGCTATGCCTGGCAAACAGCGCTCCAGGCGTATTGCTGCCATTGACTGGGTTCGTGGTGTGGCCATGTTACTAATGGTCCTTGATCATGTTTCCATGGCGTATAATCGTCATCACATCTCCAGCGACTCTGCAGCGCTGTGGATAGCGGGGACACAGTTGGGTGACCTGGAGTTTTTCGCCCGCTGGGTCAGCCATATCTGTGCGCCGATATTCGTTTTTCTGGCGGGTACCGCGCTGGCCATCAGCGTCGAACGTAAGCTTGCCAGTGGTGCAGATGCCTGGCAGCTCGACCTGGGCATCATTAAACGCGGTGCCTTTATCGCTATTCTGGATCCGACAATTATTTCCCTGTTTTCGGGTGGCTGGCGTTTCCAGGTCCTGTATGCCATCGGGGCCGCGATGATCTGCATGGCTTTCCTGCGCCGCTTTCCCAGCACGGTGCTGCTGGGTCTTTGCCTGGGCTGGTTTTTTGCCGGTGAGTGGGTCACAGGTTTCTTCTGGGACCCTGCAGACACCACGCCTTCAATCACCTCGGCACTGCTGGTTTCCAGTTACAGTTCGTCAACGCTGATCATCAAGTATCCCCTGATACCCTGGTTGGCGATGATGGCCCTGGGCTGGGTGTTCGGCCGCTATCTGAATGCCTATAGCGCCGGCAGGGCCCGGCTCGACCTGGTGCCTTTACTGTGGATCTGGGGCGCGGTTGGACTGTCCGTATTCACTGTTTTCCGTTATTTCAACGACTACGGCAACATGTGGCTGTTGCGTGACAGTATGGCCTGGGTTCAGTGGCTGCATGTCAGCAAGTACCCACCATCCCTGACGTTCACCGGCCTGGAGCTTGGCCTGACCGCCTGGTTACTGGCCGTGATGATCATGTTTGAGCGTCGCTATGGAGTTCGGCCTAATGGTCCCTTGCTGGTCTTCGGGCAGACAGCGATGTTCTTTTACCTGATACATCGTATTCTGCTCGAAGGGAGCGCAACATGGCTGGATCTTCGCGGTTTTACCGATCAGCTCTGGGTTGTTTATCTGATTAGCCTGTTGGCATTGGTTGTCCTGTATTTCCCCTGCCGGTGGTACCGCGAGTTCAAGGCGGAGAATCGACATATCTGGTGGACAACTTATATATGAGGAGGTGATCTGGCTGTGATACAGCGTTACCGCAAGAGCTTCCATTCAGAAGGTAACTTTCATGAGACCTTGCTTCAGTTGGGTTTTCTGTGTCCGGCGAATGGGCGGATTTGGCCGTGAGCGGCATCAGGTTCTATTCATCTTTAAAAAACGTCATAGTCTGCTATCGGGAGGCTTCACTGCAGCCTGGGTAAGTCTGGGAGAAAAGGGGTCAGAGTAAAAATAAGCTAGGAGTTTTTACTCTGACCCTGATTATTCAATTATCAGAAGGGGCAACTCATGAGAGCTTTCAGCCTGTCAGCACGCCTGGTCCAGGTCTGGCTGGCCTTTGTACTGGCGCTGAGTTCAGCTTACGGAGAAGAGCCGCAGGTCCGGTCGGACGTCAATAGAAATTTTGT
>JBHPFC010000119.1:0-5538 GCA_042576405.1 Pseudomonadota bacterium
AATCAGTATATCCGCTACCGTGAATTGTTCGCCGAGGATGCAAGCGTCCTGCGGCAGCCCGGCTTCCAGAACCTCCAGGGCGACGCTGAACTCGTGCCTGGCCGTTTTGTCCATACCAGCAACCCGCCACTGTTTGGGCAGGGCAAAGGTATGCTTGGCATGGGTCCACAGGGGTTGCTCGAGTTCGGTGACCGAAAAACTGCACCACTGCAGCAACCGGGCCTGTTGTCGCGGCGAGGGATGGGGCAGCAGGCGACGTTCCGGGTCCAGCTCCGCCAGGTAAAGGCAAATGGCCATCGACTCGGTAAGCAGGAGATCTTCATCCTGCAGGACTGGCACCTTCATTCCCGGGTTGAGCTCCGCAAGCGAGCGATCGCCGGCGCGTCCATGGCGCAGGTCCGCTGCTACGTATTGATAACGCAAACCCAATTCCTCAAGTGTCCACAGTACCCGGGTGGAGCGGCTTCCCGACAGCCCGTACAGAGTCATCATGGCTGCATGCCTCCGAGCTGCAGGATCTTCTCGATCTGCTTGCGATGCACCCGCTGGTGCACCGCGCCCAGGTTCAGCCACTGCCTTGCGGTCAGCGGGCCGACCCAGGGATGGGGATGGGTGCATGGTGAGTGCTGGTTCACCACGTCCCGGGACAGGGTGCGGTCAAAGCGCGGCAGGAACGCCCGGTAGTCGTCCAGGATGTTCGGCAGGGTGTGGTGGTCGGGTTTCACGTCCTGGATGCGGACTTCACCTTCGATAGATTCCCCCCGGCTGAGGCGTACTACGAAGTCGGCGATGGCTTCGCCCACGATGACCAGGTGGGCGAGCGTCATGGCCGGTGACCAGTAACGGGAGCTGTCTTCAATGGCGGTGATACGGGGAATCAATACCCGCCGGGCCAGCTTCCAGGAGACCATCGGCCCCACGATACCGAAACCGACGGTTCTCAGAATAAAATTCTCAAGCGGCGGGAGTCCGGCACCCGGAGTCTGGAGTTGGGGTTCCTGCTCGGTGGTTGACGGTGCTGTTTCGCTGGTCATGGTCGCTTTCACTCCTGTATTAGTGGATTGCAAAAAGCAAGTGACTAAAGCCTAGGCTACTAACTTGTTAATTGCAAGTCAGTCGTTCCGGTGTTATAAATTAATCTATGCGTAAATCTGCCAAGTCGTCATCGGGCAATGGGGCATTCAAACGATCCCCGTGCCCGATCACCAATACCCTGGACATCCTGGGCGACAAGTGGACCCTGCTGGTAATCCGGGACCTGTTCCTGGGCAAAAGTCACTATCGCGAGTTCACGGAATCCCCCGAGGGAATCCCCACCAACATCCTGGCAGAGCGGCTCAAGCGGCTGGAGGCGTCCGGAATCATCAGCAAACAGCCTTACCAGGAACGCCCGGTACGTTACGCCTATGAACTCACTTCCAGGGGCGAAGACCTGTTACCCGTGCTTGCGGAGATCGCCCGCTGGGCCAATCGTCATATCCCGGGTACCGTAAAGCCACCGGCCAGTCTAACCAGGCGGCTGCAGGCTGTACGAAAGCGGCTGGGGAAGTCTAAATAGAACGCGTGGCGCGAAAGGGAATATTCAAAAGAATAGGGGACAGAAAACGCGTCTATATCGAAAAAAGGGAAGGAGTTTTTACTCCGACCCCAATTATTTAAGGCTTTTTTACAAGTGGTAATGTGAAGTAGAAAGTCGTGAAATTGTTGGGCAGTGAATCAAATCCAATCGTTCCTCCGTGAAGCTCGATAATCTGCTTACAAATATTCAAGCCCAAACCTGTACCGGGCTTTTTCTTGTTCTCTGTTGTATTAATCTGCTTAAATCTTTGAAATATATGTTCCTGCTGATCTTCGGGAATGCCAGGGCCATGATCAACAACTTCGATGCGTACATTATCGTCATTGAGGACAAGCGAAATTTCAATCGTGTCTGCATCGTAAGAGAATTTCGCCGCATTGGAAACGAGATTGGCCAATACTTGTAGTAGACGATTTTCATCACAATTAACCAGAACGGGGCCTTTTGCTGTAGATCTGAAAACAAGGTCACAGTTACATTGTTTACAGTAGGATCTATTCAGTTCTATTGCCTTTTCAAGCAGTGGCAGCAAGTCAGAAATATTTTGATCAATTTGCAGTTTGCCTGCTTCCATTTTCGCGAGATCAAGAATGTCGTTAACAATGCAAAGAAGCCGATTAGCGTTGCGAAAAGCTATACCCACCATATCGAGTTGTTCATTCTCTAATTGGCCTACCTGGTTATTCAGGAGCAGTGAAAGCGATCCACTAATAGACGTCAGGGGAGTTCTCAGCTCATGACTCACCATGGAGATAAATTCGTCCTTGGCGTTCTCCAGGCTCTCCAGCTCTTTAACTTTCAGACGCAGTTCCAGCTGCGATACGACTTGACGCGCCAGGGCCCCAAGAGCACTCTTTTGCGTCTCGGAAATAGTTCGAGGTTCATTGGCAATAACGCATAAGGTTCCAAGCCTTAGGTTGTCACTGGTTACCAGCGGTGCCCCCGCATAGAATTTGACAAGTGGGGCGCCAGTCGCGAGGGGGTTATCAAAAAACCTTTCATCTTTGCCGGAATCCTCCACAATAAAAACATTATCGTCAAGAATAGCGTGCGAACAGAAGGCGACATTGCGCGGAGTCTCGCGCGCGTCCAGACCATGGTGGGATTTGAACCATTGGCGATCACGGTCAACCAGACTTACCAGCGCGATCGGGGTGTCGCAGATAGTTGCTGCGAGATTGGTGAGATCGTCGTAGGCCTGTTCCTCCAGTGTGTCGAGGATACCTAGCTCGTCCAGACGACGGATTCGCTCTGCTTCGTTGTCCGGTAAGGGTGCTGACTTCATTGTCTTGATCTCACGATAAGCTTAACATCCAGTGTCATAGTAAAAACTATCGGCTTATTAGGCATTGCGGGTTTTTACTGCCGCCCTTGCTTGAATATTTCCCTGTTTTAAGGTTTTTTACAGCCAATCACCAGCTTTAGACCAGCAAGCCACCTTGCCACTTCCGTTTGGATTGTAGCAAATAGGGCACTAAAGGGGTCAGTACCCTTTATGCGAATTACAGGGTACTGACCCGCTTGCTCGACCGGCGAAAGACTTCAAAACCTATGTGTAAAAGACCATAGAAACCGGTGTCTGGATGTTTAGATATTCAGGGTCAGAGCAAAAATAATCACTTTAGTTGTTTTTCGAGGGAATTGAAGTTTTTACTCTGACCCCAATTATGTGGCCAATTGGTACACGTTTTCAGAATCCAGTCGGATTTTCATTGGGTTCCATCCAGCAATGATCGCTTTCGGCCCTGGTGAAACCTGGTCGAAGCCGGTCTGCGCCTGGATTGCATTGGCGGCAGGCGCTTAAACTCCTGCCGGCTCGGCCGATAAAGGAGCCGTGAAAAACTATAATGTTTTCATTCTGGTCGTCATCTGCCTCGTTGCCGGCATGCTGGCGTGGATTGCACAGACGCGTTTACAGGACTTCAAGGCCTACCATACCGCTACTGCGCAGGAATCGACCACCGGCATTGCCAGCCAGACGGCGCGTTTCATCGCGGAAAAAAAGCGGCTGGTTGGCCTGTTTGCCAGGGAGTATCTGCAGCTGATTCAACAGCTGGCCGACAAGCCGCACGACGAAAGCTTGCAGCAACGGCTACAAGAACGCATTAGTGCGCATTTCCCGAATCATTTTGCCTTTACGCTGACCGATTCAGATGGAACACTTTATATGGAGGATTTTGACGGCCTGATCGGTGACCTGTGCCAGCAGGACATCGATACCTTTGTGACCGGGGGAGAACAGCGCCCGCGCATACATCCGCATTCCGAAGTTTACCACTTTGACATACTGGCCCCGTTCGGTGCCGGTGCTACGTCCGGAAACCTGTTTATCAGTTTCCATGCTGACATTCTGGGGGGCGTGCTGAAAAACGCACAATCACCGCAACACCAGACCATGTTGATTTATCCGGAAGCCTCTAGACTCATCGAAGTCACTGCAGACGGCGCCCGTATCAACTGGGATCGTGACGACTATCGCCTGTCAACGGACGAACAGCGACGTATACTCTCCCGGCAAGCGGTCCCCGGCAGCGTGTGGGAGGCTGTCGACCTGCACGCACCCGGTCTTTTTACCAATTACGTGGCAGGCCTCCTGAGGCAATCAGCTTTCATTTTTGTGCCTTTTGTCCTTGTGAGCATTGCCATGTTGATCTATGTGCGGCGCGAGGAAGCACTTCGCCGCAGGGCGGAGAAACACAAGGACGAGTTTCTATCCGTCGTCAGCCATGAGCTACGCACACCGCTGACAGCCATCCGTGGTTCCCTGGCGCTGATCGACAGCGAGGTAACCGGCAAGCTGGAACCTGAAACCAAATCGCTGGCAACAGTTGCCCTGAGCAACACCTTGCGGCTCGAAACGCTGGTGAACGATATATTGGATGTGCAGAAGATCAGCGCCGGAAAAATGGATTTCCATATGGGCCCGGTAGAACTGAAGCCGCTACTGGAACGCTGCATCAGCGACAATCGCAGTTACGGTGAACAGTTTTCCAGCAGCTTTGTGCTTAAAGATGCCTCGCCGGGAATCATCGTCAATATGGATGAAAGCCGGATCCGCCAGGTTATGTCAAACTTGTTGTCCAACGCCGCTAAGTATGGTGCGGAACGGGACACCATTGAGGTGGGCATGGCTGTCAACGGTCAATTCGTCCGGGTCAACGTCACCGATCACGGACCCGGTATTCCCGAAGCCTCACGACACCGCCTGTTTCGGAAATTCGAGCAGTTAGACAGTTCCGACACCCGCAAGGTCGGCGGCACGGGGCTGGGCCTGAGTATTGTCAAACTCATTGCAGAGGCACACGGCGGTAAAGCCGGCTTTAACCCCGAACCCGGCGCCGGTTCCACCTTCTATATTGATTTACCCCTTGGCGAGGCTGAAATAAGTGGGGGCACAGTCAATTGATCCCCCATGTCTCTTAATTCGCATAAAGGGTACTGACCCCTTTTCCGTTTATTCATGTCTAACACTCCCCGGCGCGACCCCAAACTCGCGCTTGAACGCCCTTGAGAATGCCGCTTCCGATTGATAGCCGAAGCGATCGGCAAGCAGCGCGAGTGAATCCGATGATTCCTGCAGCTGAACGCGTGCGAGTTGCATCCGCAACCGGGTGAGATAGCGCTTGGCAGATTCACCGACCAGGTTGGTGAAGCGGGCCGAAAAACCTGAGCGCGACATACCGACCGCTTTGGCAAGCGACGCCACGGTCCAGTCTTTTTCGGGTTCGCGGTGTATCGCAGCGAGCGACGTGCCGACCTGTTTATCGCGCAAGGCCGCCAGCCAACCGCGTTCCGTTTCGGGCACCGAGTCAATCCAGGCGCGGATGGCCTGAATGATGAGGATATCCGCCAGATGCGTGATGACGGTTTCTCCACCCGGTCGCAGTTCCCTGGCTTCACGGGCGATAAAGCGCAGCGTACTTTGCAGCCAGCTTCCCTCATCATCGTTCCAGGTGTCG
>JBHPFC010000120.1:0-5083 GCA_042576405.1 Pseudomonadota bacterium
GGCATAGGTGCGGCGTGAAAATGGGTATGAAACAGTTGGCACGTTATGTTTTTGCGGGGGGCATGTTAATTATCGCCGGCCCACTCCTGGCACAGTGGACTTCCACCCTTGAGGGTGGCGGCACAGTAACAGTGGATCCCAATACCAATCGGGCCACGGTGACGCGTGCTGGCGTTTCCACGACACTCTGGGATGGTGTGCATCGGCTCAGTGATGGTTCGACATTGACAGTTCGCGCGGGACAGGCGCTGCCCAACGATGCAATCGTCAAGTCTCGCAGGCAACTCCAGGAGCCGATAGATGACCCTGCGATGGGCTGGGTTGGCAGCCCAATAGTTGGCTTGTCGCCCTGTGAACAACTTGAGCTCAAGGTCTGTGGTGTCAATGGACTGTGCAAACAGGTCGAGGCCTGTGGCGTGGCACGGCAACTGCTAACGAGTGAGACTGACGAGCGTGCCGATGCCAGTAGCCCGGATGTAATGACTTACAGCAGTGGGCGGTGTGGAGAGTCGCTGCGGGATGAGCTTTACTTCAAGGCCTGTGTAGATTGACGGCCGAGGTAATCAGTGACGGCCAGCGGGAACAGATCAGTGCTCAAACACTGGCGTGCCTGCGTCGTGCAGAGGCCTTATTCGATTTATCGCACCAGCCCATTCCAGTGCATTTTGATTTGCGAGGCCGGGCAGCAGGCATGTATCGGGTCACGCGGCAAAGTGCTGTAATTCGTTATAACCCGTTTATTTTTGCACGCTATTTCGAACATGGCTTGCAGGTGACGGTGCCTCACGAGGTGGCGCATTATGTCACTGATCGGGTATACGGATTGCCGCACGTGCGCCCTCATGGTGGTGAATGGCAATCGATCATGCGAAAACTCGGCGTCGAGCCGCGTGCTACTGCATATTTTGACTTGAGTGGTTTGCCGATGCGGCGGCAGCGCCGTTTTACCTACCAGTGTGATTGCGATACGCATGAATTGAGTGCCTGCCGACACAACCGGGTCAACCAGGGCAGGGCACGCTACCATTGTCGGCAGTGCGGCTCCGTTCTGGTGGCAGTGTGAGTTGGCAGGTTTATATTATCCGTTGCAGCGATGACTCGCTTTACACCGGTATTAGCAATGACGTTGAACGCCGCTGGCAGCAGCATGTTGACCAGCGTGGCGCCAAATATTTCCGCGGTCGAAAACCGGTAGAGATTGTTTACCTTGAAGGCGCTGATGACCGGAGCAGCGCCAGTCGGCGCGAAGCAGCCATCAAGCGTCTGCGGCGGCCGGACAAGGAACTCTTGATTGTATCGGCTATTAACGAACTCAAGACAGCCACTAAATCGGAGGTGCAGGCTTATGCTCGCCATTAGGAAATACATGTTTGCCGCCTGTATGGGACTGATGGCGTCGTCGCAGGCGTATGCGGCGGATGTTGTAGAAGCACGGCTGATGACGTTATCGCTGGCCAGTGATATCGCCAGTGAGGCAGTCAGGGCGTGCGCCGCATCCGGCTATCAGGTTAGCGCTGTGGTTGTGGATCGAAGTGGTGCGACCCAGGTGGTAATGCGGGATGTGTTCGCCAGTCGGTTTACTATAGAGATTGCCGAACGCAAGGCAAACGCCGTGGTGTTGTCGGGCATTGATTCAGGCGAGTTCAGGGTTAACCGGGCAGATATACGTGCTGAAATGAATGAGGTGGATGGTATTCTCGTGCTTGAAGGTGGGCTGCCGATTCGTGCTGCCGGGTCTCTGCTTGGTGCTGTTGGCGTGAGTGGCGCGCCGGGCGGTGACAAAGATGCAGTTTGTGCAAAGGCGGGGCTGGACAGTGTGCTGGAACGACTGGAATTCGCTGATGATTGAATGGGTGTTAATCAGTTGATACGTTCTCGGCGCTGGTACACGCCATCAGCAAAGCTGCCAAATATGCTGGTTACATAGGGATGATTCACTGGCAGTAACGAGTCATCAGCTTCCAGGTGGCGCTCGGCCACGTAGGTCATATGATCCGCATTATCAACCAGTATGTGATACCAGGGCGCATCTTTGGGTGGCCGGCTAATTGCGACCTGTTCATACCACTCGTCATCACCCTCAAATTCCGCATCGACATCGATGATCACCCCGCGGTAATCAAATTTCCGGTGGTGAACTACCTGGCCGATATAAAATTGTGATTGCTCTGTCATGGCTAAGTCCGTTACCGCTAAAATATCCGGTTACCAACAATGGACAAAGGAACAGCTCAAACGTTCCGCTTGTTTAATTATAGTGCACCAAACAGATCCTGTTGGGATATGCCGTCAAATTGGCGGCAGAGCGTTAAATCCGCAATCACTGTATATTAATTATCGCCTGCTGCCGACAAAATCGGGATGATGCGCTGTCAGGGTTAAGGGCTGTAGAATGCTGGCATGCGTGGTTACCGACAAACCCCTTTGCCCTCATCACGTGTTCCAGCCGGTATTCCGTACATTATCGGCAACGAGGCTGCCGAGCGTTTCAGTTTTTACGGCATGCGCGCAGTCCTCGTGGTATTCATGACGCAATATTTGCTGGGCCCAGGCGGTGCGTCTGAACCCATGGATGAGGCCGAAGCAAAAGGCTGGTATCACCTGTTTGTTTCGGCGGTCTATTTTACGCCCCTGCTGGGCGCTCTGCTTTCCGATGCTCTGCTGGGAAAATATCGCACTATAATTTTACTCTCTCTGGTGTATTGTGCCGGGCATCTTGCACTGGCACTTGACCATAGTCGTATCGGGCTTGCTATCGGACTGGGACTGATAGCACTTGGTGCCGGTGGCATCAAACCCTGTGTTTCTGCACATGTCGGTGACCAGTTCGGTGGACAGAACGGCCATCTCCTGTCGAGTGTATTCGGCTGGTTTTATTTTGCGATCAATATGGGGGCCTTTGTCTCCATATTAATGACTCCTTGGTTAATGGATCACTACGGCGCTTCGCTGGCCTTTGCGGTGCCAGGCGTACTCATGTTGATTGCAACGCTGGTGTTCTGGTCGGGACGTTACCGTTTCGTGCATATTCCGCCTGCGGGATTCGGCTTTGTGCGCGAGGTGTTTAGTGGTGCGGGATTGAAGGCGCTGGCAAAACTGACGCTTATCTACGCTTTCGTCGCCGTATTCTGGTCACTATTTGACCAGACGGGGTCAGCCTGGGTGTTGCAGGCCCAGCATATGGACACGGTACTGTTTGGTGTGGAGGTGCTACCGGCTCAAATCCAGGCGGCCAATCCACTGCTGGTTATGCTGTTGATACCGGTGTTTTCTTATTTAGTGTATCCGCTGCTAAACCGGGTCTGGCGCTTGACCGAGCTGCGCAAAATTGGTCTCGGTCTGTTCGTAACAGCGGCCGCATTCGCCATTCCAACCTGGGTGCAGGTGCAGATAGATGAGGGTGCAACGCCAACAATTGCCTGGCAATTGTTGGCCTATGTGGTGTTGACCTCTGCGGAGGTGATGGTGTCTATCACTTGCCTGGAGTTTTCCTATACCCAGGCGCCGCGAAAAATGAAGTCGTTCGTGATGGCTTTCTTTATGTTATCGATCTCTGCAGGCAACTTGTTCACCAGTGCCGTGAACTTTTTCATACAGGATGATCAAGGTGGTGAGCTGTTGCAGGGTGCGGACTATTACCTGTTCTTTACCAGCCTGATGCTGATCACAGCTATATTATTCAGCTGGACAGCCCGGTATTACACCGGGCGTCGGTACCTGCAGGGCGCAGATTAACAGTTCAGATGCCTAGTGGTCGTGGCCGTTCGCGCCATGCACGTGTCCATGATCCAGTTCTTCAGCTGAGGCTTCGCGAACGTCTATAATTTCAACGGCAAAGTTCAGTGCTACGCCGGCCAGGGGGTGGTTGCCATCTACCGTGATTGAGTCGTCCTCGACTGTGGCTACAGTAACGACCATGGTTTCACCGTTGGGACCCTGGGCGTGAAACTGCATACCTACATCAATGTCAGTGTCTTCCGGAAACATGTTGCGTGGTACTGACTGGGTTTTTTCCGGGTCGCGCTCGCCGTAGCCTTCGGCAGGCTCCACAGCGACGCTAAGGGCTTCCCCGGCCGTCTTGCCAGCCAGCGCATTTTCGAGACCGGGAATAATATTGCTGGCGCCGTGCAGGTAAGCGAAGCTGCTGTCTTTGGATTCGTCGATGAGGTTGCCTTCATTATCGGTGAGGGTGTAGTTCAAGGTGACGACTTTCTGGGCTTCGATCTGCATGCTGTCCTCTATGATTATGGCCAAATTCAGGGGGAAAACGCCGCACCATACAGCAAAGTCCGGCGTCGGGGCAATTGCCTGGCCGTCACGTGGATTGCGGGAATTCTTCGGCGCCTATTCCAGCACGTGATTAAATACCGCATAATCAAACGCTTTTAGAGCCTTTGGAGTATCAGTTGTGAAGTTCAGTATCGACGAATTTCGTGCCTGGCCAAACAAGAATGTCACGCTGCTGGGAATGTCCGGGGTGGGCAAGACCTACCTGTCTTCGCTGCTGTGCGGGCACAACTGGTTTCATTATTCCGGCGACTACCGCATAGGCACGCGGTACCTGGATGAACCGATTCTCGACCTCATCAAGCAACAGGCGATGCAGGTGCCATTTCTGCACGATCTGCTGCGGCGCGACTGGATATATATTCGCAATAACATCAAGGTTGATGACCTCGGGCCGGTGCTCAGTTTCGTCGGCAAGCTTGGGAACCCTGAAAAAGGCGGTGTGCCACTGGACGAATTCCGCCGCCGTCAGGCCATGTACCGCGAAGCTGAAATCGCCGCGATGAACGATGTACCAGACTTTGTTCGCAAGGCGCAGCAGATCTATGGCTACCAGCACTTCGTCAACGATGTGGGCGGCAGCCTGTGTGAACTTGACGAACCTTCAGTGATTGATCTGCTTGTGAAACATACGCTGATCCTTTACATACAGGTCACAGACAAGGCAGAGGAACAAAAGCTCATTGAGCGAGCCCAGAGCGATCCCAAGCCGCTTTACTACCGGCCGGCGTTTCTGACTGAACAACTGGAGACCTATCTAAAAGAGACCGGTCTGAGTTACGCAGCGGAAATCGAT
>JBHPFC010000121.1:0-4785 GCA_042576405.1 Pseudomonadota bacterium
ACTCAAGCGTGTGAGCCCACTCAAGGACAAGGGAGTGATTTCCTATGGCGCCTTTGACGAGGCTGTCACCGAAGCGAAGACGACCGCCGCCGCCAAACGCTCGGCTGACTTCAATGTTGAAGTGGCGGAGTATGAACTGCAGGCAGCCCGGTCAGTGCTTGACTATACCGCTGGCAACAACGGGGAGCCCGCTGAGCGGGTGCCGGTGCGCTCCCCGATCACCGGCAGGATTCTGAAAGTCGAGCACGAATGCGAAGGCCCGGTGCGCACCGGCGATGCGCTGCTGGAAGTGGGTGATCCCGCTGTACTGGAAATCGAAGTGGACGTGCTTTCAGCCGATGCGGTGAAGATCAAGCCTGGCATGGATGTGCTGTTCGACCGCTGGGGCGGGGATCAGCCATTGCAAGGCATTGTGCGCGTCGTTGAGCCGGTTGGCTTTACCAAGTTTTCCGCCCTTGGTGTTGAAGAGCAGCGGGTTCTGGTTATCTCCGACTTCACATCACCGGCCGAACAATGGCAGCGCCTGGGTGACGGCTATCGCGTGGAAGCGCGCTTCATTCTCTGGCATGAAGACAATGTGCTGCAAGTACCGGCCAGCAGCCTGTTTCGCTACCGCAATGGCTGGGGCATATTTGTTATCGAAGGCCGGCACGCAAAACGCCGCGAAGTCGATGTCGGTCAACGCAACGGACTGATCGCACAGATACTGAATGGCGTAACGCAAGGCGAAATGGTGATCAATCATCCGAGCGATGCGGTAGAGGACGGCAGGAGCGTGAAGCACCGCTGATATGTATCGGTTTGATATCAATGCGCGGTATTCCAGCAGGGTATGGTCTGGCGGGGTGACTGATGACGTATGTGTGAGTTGAACTCAAAGGAGTGTCAATGTGTTCCATAAAAAGTTAATAACTGCCATTCTCGCACTTGGTCTATGGGGCTGCGCATCGCTTTCACCCG
This sequence comes from Pseudomonadota bacterium, assembly GCA_042576405.1. Taxonomy (GTDB): domain Bacteria; phylum Pseudomonadota; class Gammaproteobacteria; order DSM-19610; family DSM-19610; genus Thiogranum. The sequence goes on from JBHPFC010000121.1 coordinate 961, forward strand.
TTACGGAGAGTAATGACGCCAGGGAATATGATCACGCACAGCCAGGTACCTTGCCCGAGGGTGAAGGGTGGTGGTATGCGAGATTCCATATCGACTGGCCTGAAGGTGAGGAAATCAGCTGGTATATAGGCACGCTGATTGGTGGTGAAGTCATTGCGCCGACCTTTGATGAATATTACCAGGATATATCTATCTGGCGGGTACACCGGCGTGCAGGCCGGGATGGTAATGGACATGTCTTCAGTTTTATTTTCTACAGTACGCCGCAGAATGCGCAGCGTATTTACAAGTCTATTGAAAACCATGAGCTAGTCAAATCTCTGCTGGAAAACGGACGGTTGACCAAGGTGGTCATTGATGACGTCACCAGGATAACCCGGCCGAATATAGAAGATACCAGTGATGATAGCTGGCCACTCTCTGTGCAGAAGACATGGCCGGCCATGATTATGGGCAGCAGCAGGATGTGGCTTGACCTGGTATCAGAAGTTGCCGCCCGTGAGAGCGGTATTGGCGGCATTGAAGTCAAATACAAAAAGGTGCATGAAGACATTAGCCGTATCTGGCGAGAGGAAGGACAGCACGCGGTTTTGCATCATCTGAATGCTCTTTATGCCTACCAGCCACTCTTGATTCGTTATTAGACAGTGGTCGCTGGTTTCCGGTGAGATCAGGCTGGTAAGGCATGCTGTAAACGCCGCTGTACCTGTATTTTCCCAAACATGGCGGATTGTGATATACCCTTTCCAGGAGTGGCATCCTCGCTGCAATAACAGGAAATACACATGCGTCTGCGCGTCAGCTTGTTGTTGTGGTTGTTGGTCTGTCTGTTGCCCTGGGCGGTCAATGCTGCGCCGCCGATCGACCTTGAAACTGCGCTTAAATCAATTCCCGCCAGTGCGCTCGAACTTGCTCACGGCGATCTTTACCCATCCGGTGCGCCTGATGGCAGCATCAACCTGCAGGATATGATCCTCCTGCAACAGGTTGTCGCCGGCCCCTGATGCAGTAACCCGTAAGAGGGTATTTACAGGCCGGATGAATGTCGCTGTCGGATAACAGCGACATTCCGGTGATGCGGGTAATACAGTTGTTGCGACGCTTAATTGACGAAAAATTATGCTTTATCGCCAAAGGCGAAAACGCTTCGCATAAAGTAACGTGCAATCAACGGGAAACGAGGCCAGCGTATAAGAATAAAATAAAACACAGGAACGCTTATCAGTGATCGTCTGTCTTCTATCACCGACACCTGTCGGCACCCTGAGACATCTAGCCAAATACTGCAATACCTTTATATGCTTGTATAGCAGTAATAATGCAGATTTATATATTTCAGGAAGGAGACTCATGAACAATAAACTAACAGCTATTTTGATAAGTGCGGGCCTGGCAATGCCAATGCAATCCAGCCTGGCGCAACCCGTTGATAAAACCAATACGCTGCCTGACGCAAAGCCGGGGCAATGTTATGCAAAGGTCATGGTGCCGGCAAAATACGAAACCAGGCAGGATAAGGTCCTGGTACGTGAAGCCGCGCAGAAGATTGATACTATCCCTGCCAAATATGAGTGGGCGGAAAAGACGGTAACCATCCAGGCAGCGCATACCAAGCTGGTACCTGAACCTGCAAAATTTAAAAAGGTTGTCGAGAAAATCGAAACCAGCCCGGCGATGAATATCTGGGTTACGAGCTTTGACAAGAATGCCAAACCTGCCAGTCCGGGTATGCTGACCGCTGCAAAAGTCCTGGGTGTTAAAATCGAGGAAGCGTTGCCGGGCATGTGTTTCAAGGAATACTACACGCCGACACAGTTCAAGACCGAGATTCAGGACATTGTGGTTAAGGATGCCTCTGAAGAAGTTGCCAGTATTCCGGCCGAATATGAAACCATAGTAGAGCAGGTCATGATCAAGGAAGCTTCGAAGAAGATTATCGAGGTGCCGGCTACCTATGAAACGGTTTCCGAGAAGGTGCTGATTGAAGCGGCAAAAACGGTCTGGAAGAAAGGCACAGGGCCGATAGAGAAAATCGACAACACTACCGGTGAAATTATGTGCCTGGTGGAGATTCCGGCAAAGTACAAGACGGTGAAGAAACAGGTCGTTAAAACAGCTGCTACTACCAAGGAAGTTGAGGTGCCGGCCGTGTACAAGACCGTTAAGGTACGCAAGTTGATTACGCCCGAACAGGAAAAACGCACCAAGGTACCTGCCAGTTATAAGGAAATCACCAAGCGTAAGAAAATTGCCGATGCCCGTTTCGCCTGGCATGGAGCCCATGAAACAACCAAACCGGAAGGCACCCCGACCGGGCTGCAAATCTGTCTGAAGGAAATCCCTGCCAAGTACCAGACAGTCACCAAGCTGGTGGTTAGCAAGCCGGCAGGATTTGCCAAACAACAACTGCCCGCAGGGACTGAAGTCGTCAAGGTGCGCAAGCTGGTCGCTAACGCGACTGAAAAGCGTAGTGCGATTCCTGCAGAGTACAAAACTGTCGCGAAACGCGCCAAGGTGAGCGGTGAAAGCCTGGAATGGCAGCAGGTACTGTGTGAAACCAATATGACCAAGGATATCGCGATCCGCGTGCAGCAGGCACTTAAAGACGCCGGTTACAATATCGGAGTGGTCGACGGGATTCCGGGTGGCGCGACGATGCGCGCAGTAGATGACTACCAGCGTAGCAAGGGGTTACCGACCGGTGGCCTGACGATTCGCACTCTGGAATCGCTGGGTGTTGGCATCTAGCTCACAGCATCAGGTTGTTCAGGGGTACAGGGATGTGCCCCTTTGCGCCACTAAACCTGTATAGCCGCTGCTCAGGTTGGTCAACGATCACGTTTGCCCGGTCCCTGCAGATAAAGTATCCGGGCTGCAATGAAGGCTGCCAGGACAAACAGGCCGATGGGGTAGGGGATCACGCCAAGCAAGAATCCCAGCAGCGTCGCAAGCAGCAGGCCTGACAGTGTTATAAGAACCGGGTCCATGGCTATTGTGACAAACGCTGGCGCTATTGGTTGCCCAGCTATCTGTTCCAGTGTTTTAAATGAAGTTTCACAAAAGTTTGCAGTTTCATTTTGCGCGGGTAGTTAAGATTCAATTAATGTTTTTAACTGCTAATAGATCTGTTTCGCTATACCGGGAATGTTTTCAGAGGGGAATATCATGTTTCTAGACGGATTTACTTTAGCGGGATTCCTTGGTGCGTTCGTATTCCTGTGCATACTGCTGTACTTCTGCAAGACACAGGGCTGTGGCGCCTGATCGCGCGACTGCCGTTGACTATTATTGCAGGCGGCGCAATTCAACCCGCCGGTTCATCCGCAGACCTTCTTTCGTTGTGTTATCCGCAATGGGCCGTTGCCCACCGTAACCGCCGGCACCGATATGATTGGGATTCACGCCTTGCGCAACCATGTAATCCCTGACAGCTTCAGCGCGTTTAAGGGATAACCACTGGTTGTAGGCCGGGTCGCCCTGCGCATCAGTATGACCGGCAACCTCGAGGCGAAGGTCGGGCTGCTGGCTGAGGATGTCAGCCACACGGTCGAGAATACGTTGTGCCTCAGGGGTGAGTTCATGCGAGTCATAAAGGAAGTTCACACCTTGCAGATTGATCGCGACGCCATCTGCGCAGCCGGTTGCGTCCACGGTGACGCCTTGCCTGGTCTCGCCGCACAGGTCAGCGCGGTCGGGGATACTGTCGCCGTCGCTGTCCGCTTCTGTGGTTTGCAGTGCGGCGATTTCAACAGCGGCAACCTCGAGTTTTTCATCGGTTTCAGGCGCGGCGGTAGAAGGAATTTCCATCACAGCAGTCTCTGAATC
>JBHPFC010000122.1:0-4564 GCA_042576405.1 Pseudomonadota bacterium
ATCGCAGAAGCTGGAATACCTGGCAGCCAGTGGGTGAGCTCGGCGCCGACGCCGGCGCCTGCGGCTAATGATGGTGCAAAGATACCGCCGGGGATGCCGCTCAGGTAGGAAAACACAGTGGCAATCATTTTATAGGCCGGGTAGCCATCGGGAGCGGTGCTGGTGCCGGTGATCAGCGCCTGGGCTTCCTCGTAACCGGTGCCGTAGACAGTATTACCCGACAGCAGCCCGACGATGGCAATTCCCAGGCCGCAAACAGCGGCAATGACTAATGGTCGCCGCTTCATCAGTGGTGCGATCCGGCGCGAGCCGTGAATAAGTACAGTGCTGAAGAGTCCGCCCAGCAGGCCGCCGACAAGGCCACAGACAATAATGGGCAGCAGAAACTGTGAGGTTTCCAGCGAGGCATCGGTTGAACCGAAATAAGTATAATTTCCCTGAATGGAAATCGCTGTAATACCGGCAATAAATACGGCTGTGAGCAGTACGCCACTGGTTCGTTCTTCGAATGAGCGTCCCATCTCTTCAACAGCAAACAGAATACCGGCCAGGGGTGTATTGAATGCCGCGGCAATGCCCGCAGCTCCGCCGGCGAGTATCAGGCCCTTGTCCATGTAATGGTGAGGGAATTTGGCGAAGCGTCCCAACGAAAACATAATGGCTGCGCCGATGTGTACTGTGGGACCCTCCCGGCCAATAGAGGCACCTGACAGAAGGCCTATCAGGGTCATTAATATTTTTCCAAAAGCGATGCGAAACGACAGTACTGCGGTACGGGACGTGTGGTCAATCATCTGCAATGCTGCAATGGATTGCGGTATACCGCTGCCTTGAGATCCCGGGAAGAAGCGCCTTGTCATCCAGGACACCAGCATCAAACCCAGTGGGCAGATAACCAGCGGCAAATAGGGTGACGATTGAATCAGCTGATGAAAGCTGTGGTCGACGAATTCGGTGCTGAGCGCAAACCCTGTGGCTACCAGGCCGACAATGACAGCGCCGGACCAGAAGAGTATGCGAATTTTCCAGGCGTCAGGGCACAGCAGTGACTGGCTTGATTTGCGAATATGACGAAACATCCGGCCACCTTACTATTGCCGTGTATGGCCGCGCAATGTCCAGGAATAGACAAGTCTTCTGGGAGAACGGAGAATACGACGTTTATGCAAACGGATTCAGGTGAGCAGAATGATCAAGGTGGGGGTTGTCGGTGGAACTGGTTATACGGGTGTAGAGTTGTTGCGCCTGCTGGCTTTGCACCCACGAGTACAGCTCGAGGCCGTTACTTCTCGAGGCGAAGCCGGTACACCGGTTGCAGACCTGTTTCCGAACCTGCGGGGTCATATTGAGCTGGCCTTCACTGAACCGGATCCAGAGGTGCTGGCAAATTGTGACGTGGTATTTTTTGCTACGCCCAACGGCATTGCTATGGGTATGGCTCGGCAGCTGCTGGAAAGGGGAGTGCGGGTTATCGACCTGGCAGCGGACTTTCGCATACGTGATGTTGCAGTCTGGCAGCAATGGTACGGCATGGAACATGCGTGTCCTGAATTGCTTGAAGAGGCGGTCTACGGGCTCCCGGAAGTTAATCGTGCTGCGATAGCCGGTGCACGCCTGGTGGCAAATCCGGGGTGTTACCCGACAGCGGTGCAGCTGGGTTTCCTGCCACTTGTAGAAGCTGGTTGTATCGAATCCGATGCCCTTATTGCGGATTGCAAATCCGGTGTAAGCGGGGCCGGGCGTGGTGCTAACGTAGGCGCGCTATTATCGGAGGCTTCGGAAAGCTTCAAGGCTTACGCGGTGCCAGGACACCGCCACCTGCCGGAAATTCGGCAGGGGCTGGAGAGCGTGAAAGCGGGGCCGGTAGGATTAACTTTTGTGCCACACCTGACGCCAATGATTCGCGGTATTCACGCCACGCTGTATGCCCGCCTGGTCGATCGGACTACCGATGTGCAGACATTGTTTGAGCAGCGCTACGTCGATGAGCCTTTCGTCGATATGCTGCCTGCCGGTTCACACCCTGAAACCCGGTCCGTAAAAGGAGCGAATGACTGTCGACTGGCGGTTCATCTTGCACCTGACGGCCAGACTCTGGTGGTGCTTTCGGTGATAGATAATCTGGTCAAGGGTGCGGCCGGACAGGCCATGCAGAATATGAATATCATGTTCTCGCTGGATGAGCGGGAAGGCCTCAAACAAATTGGTCTGATTCCCTAATCGGGCACAATAGTTGCGTGTCTTTCTGCAGGGATATCATTATGGAATCCGGTAACCGAAAAATTCTGGTGTACCAGCCAGCCTACATCTGGCTGGGCAGCGCTGTCGTTGTAGTGATACTGATCAGTGCCGGTTACCTGCTGTTCCAGAGAGGTATTGATTATGCAGGTACAGATTGGACGGAGCTCAGGGGGCGGGGCGAGGAACTCAGCGAGCAGCTCCAGGACGAGCGCGAAAAAAATGCTGAATTGAGCCAACAGATAGCCATATTGCAAAGATCCAGTGAAATCGATCGGCTGGCCAGTATGGAGGTACGTAGTGAATTTGCGGTCCTGCAGGACCAAATGCTCGCATTGAGTGAGGAACTGGAGTTCTATCGCGGTATCGTTTCGCCAAAAGACGGTAAGGCTGGGCTCAGGATCCAGCGTTTTAATATCGAGCCTGGCTCGGTCAGTGGCGTCTTTAACTATCAGCTGATGCTGACGCAGGTGCAACGAAATGAGCGTTATGTGCGCGGTGTCATAGAAATCGAGGTCGAAGGCGTAGAGGGTGGCAAGAACCGTGTTCTGCCGCTGTCTGTGCTGGCGAGTGACAAGAAGGAATTGAAATTTAAATTTCGTTATTTTCAGGAGTTTGGCGGAGAGCTGGTTATACCGGATGGCTTTCTCCCGGAAAGGGTGACGATTAAAGTGTTGCCGGGTGGTAAAGGCAAGCCTCCAGGCGTCGACAAAACAATGGAGTGGCCGGCGTAGTTTGTTCGGCTAACAGGTGTTACAGGAGAGAACCATGTTTGGAAAGGGCAAGAAATCCAGCTGTTCGAGAATCGATACAGTTATTGGTCAGCAGACCCGCCTGGAAGGAGACATTCGTTTCACCGGCGGGCTGCATGTTGACGGTACGGTAAAAGGTAATATTATTGCCGAGCCCGGGTCAGACAATGTGCTGACAGTCAGTGAAAAAGGGCGCATTGAAGGCGATGTGCAGGTGCCGAATCTTGAGCTCAATGGTGCGGTAGAGGGTGATGTTCATGCCAGTGAGCGTGTTGAGCTGGCCAGTCATGCCAAGGTGACTGGCAACGTGTATTACAACCTCATCGAAATGGCCATGGGTGCTGAAGTAAATGGTAATCTGGTCCATCGGGGTACTGAGCGTCAGGAGAGCGTATCAAGTGAGGATGTTGGTAATATTGATGCAGCAGGCATGACCCCCGCCAAGTAATACTTGACCGAATTAGTCAGGAAATGCATACTTGCACTCTTGTTAATAAAGTTATTTTGGAGATGGACTGATGACTGACAGCGCAGCCCAGGAAATCAATACTGAAGAACCGCTGGTATTTACAGATGCGGCGGCGACCAAGGTCAAGGGATTGATAGAAGAAGAAGGTAATCCCGGCCTGTTACTGCGTGTTTACATCACGGGCGGTGGTTGCTCCGGCTTTCAGTACGGCTTCACGTTTGATGAAGCGATCAATGACGGTGATACCGAGGTCGAGAAGAATGGTGTCAAGCTGGTCGTTGATCCGATGAGCTTCCAGTACCTGGCAGGCTCTGAAATTGACTACAAGGAAGATCTGGAAGGCGCGCGCTTCGTGATTCGAAATCCCAATGCCACCACTACTTGCGGATGTGGGTCGTCGTTCTCGGCCTGACCTGAATTTTTGGGATTCCCGTTTTTATGAATTCCCCGGAGGGGCGCGCAAGCGCCCCTTTTTCGTGTGCCCGATCGGGTACTCATAAATTTTTATAACCCGTTATACTTGGCCGCCCGATGGCAGTAGCTGTACAGATTTTCTGGAGAACGGAATGAACGAATATTTGCCTGGCCTTGAAGGCGTGCCGGCTACCCAGTCAAACATCTCGGAACTGGATGGTGTCAACGGTCTGCTCACCTATCGTGGTTACCGCATAGCTGACCTGGCAGTTAACAGCACGTTCGAGGAAACCACTCTTCTGTTGCTTGATGGCCGCCTTCCGAGTGCGGATGAGCTGGCACAGTTTGACCATGAATTGCGCGCCAATCGGGTCGTCAAATATAACGTCCGGGAGATTATGAAATATCTGCCAGCCACCGGGCATCCGATGGAGATGCTGCAAACCGCTGTTGCCAGTCTGGGCATGTTCTACCAGGGAGACGAATGTCTCACCGGTGGTGACATGTGTGAGGATCTCAATTACGTCCACAACATGTCGGTCAAAATTATTGCCCGCATGGCCACGATTGTGGCGATGTGGGAACACGTGCGTAATGGTTATGATCCTTATCCCATTCGCAAGGATCTTAGCTACGCAGAGAGTTTGCTGTACATGTTCAGCGGTGAGGAACCGGATCCCTGTCTCGCACG
>JBHPFC010000123.1:0-4553 GCA_042576405.1 Pseudomonadota bacterium
CGAATACGATGCTTTACGGGGCATTCCCAGTGGACGGTTGCCAGTGCATCGAAGTATTCGCGCCATCAGGGAGCGAGCAACTTATCGTCGCCGTACCACCGGGTGCTGTAGATGGGCTCATCACGGTTACTACACCTGAAGGTACGACTGACAGTGTCAAGATCTTCAAGGTGCTTGACGACGAGGGTCCAGTCACCCTGGATAAGTTCGAGGTGACTCAGGGACTGGAAACCAACCCATTGGTTCGGGGCAAAGAAACACTGATGTACCTCAGATTTAACGGGCGTTTTGGCGATCCTGGTCGCGATTCGGTGAGTTTTCAGGTGACGGACCCCAATGGGAAGCAGCTTTTAATCGGTTTCCCATTGGGTTGGGATGATATTCGCTACGACGACAGGAACAACAAGACTACTGTGATGCTACACATTCCGCGGCTGTCTTCAACCGGGGATCATGAATTCTTCGCCAGCGCTAACCATGGTGGCACTAGCATCGCTCAGGTCAGCGTTACTCGGCGTGTTTATGAGGTTAAAGGCTTTCCGCTTTTATTTGTCAAATTTGATTCCCCGGAAGAAGAAGGCTCTCCAGCGCAACCATACGAGTGGTTTGATACCAGAACGTTTTTGTCGGCAATTGACCTTCTTAAGCGTGTGCTGCCGGTAGAGCCTAACGAGCTAACCTATAACTTTCACGAAACACTGAGTTCGAACCACGAAAAACTGGGGGCAGATCTCAGTGATGATGCCGAGACCGATATCGGGCGAGCCTATATTCGAGGCGTAACGAGCAACATTGGTGCGCACTACGCGGATAAAACGGCATTTAGACCTGAGAAGACAGTGGGTCTGGTAGATGCGGCGATAAGACCCGAAAATGTCAATATAACTGGCTGGGCCGGATTTGGATCTGACAGTGCTTGTACTTTCTTTACCGCCGACCAAGGCGGTGGATTAGAAGGGTGGGCAAAAACACTGGCACACGAATTGGGCCATACCTTGAAACAGGTTGCCAAGGGCAAAAAGAACTATATTAAGTTCGAAGCAAAAGGAGGCGATAATCACACCAAGAATATTACCTTGGAAAACGAGAAGGGCGCGCCGATAACTGCATGGAATCCGATCACGGATGGCTTAATCGGGGCTGAGTCTGCGGTTTCTATTATGAGTTGGGGTAGCTCTCCGAGAGATATGGCGTTCTTCGAGAGCCAGTACAGCGGACCGGAAGGCGACGAGGATCTTGAGTATCGCTCGATGTTGCGGCAGCGTAATCCAGAACCAGGTTTTAAGACGCAGAGTTTTACTCGGGTTACCGGCGAGAAGCAGTACGTGATCATTGGCACTATCACTGACGATGGGGAAGTCACGATCGAAACCTCGTACGTCAGAGATTACGCGGAAGAACCTACGCCGGCGGTTCGATCTGATCTCGAGCTGGTTTTTCTTGATGGCGAGGACCAGGTCCTGTCTCAAACTGGGTTTCTGCCAGAGTCCCCCTTGTACGATACCGCAAGTGATTCCTCATCCTCTGCCGCACTTTTCAGTCTGGTTCGCCCATTGCCGGAAAATACGGCGAGGGTAGAGATTCGCCTGCTTGGTCGAGTTCTCAAATCGATTGTGCCCAGCAACACTGTACCCAGCGTTTCCGATGTGAGTGTTACCACGCGGGAGTTTGGTCCCTATACGATTGGATGGTCTGCTACAGATGCTGACGGCGATGAATTAAACTACGCAGTTTACTATTCGACTGACGGTGGTCAGAGCTTCATCCCCATCGCAGTGGGTCTGAGCGATACGCGATTCAGCTGGAATCATGCCATACAGGGAGGCTCCAGTAGTGCAGTCATCGAAGTGGTCGCAGGCGATGGGTTCCATCGAGGCAGCGCGTTGTCGGCGCCGTTTACTGTACCCACCAAGGCGCCCGTGGTTTCCATTATCACCCCAAAGGATGGGGAGCAGATAATGGAAGGCAGTACGATACAGTTGCGCGGCTCAGCGTACGATCCAGAGGACGGGGTATTATCTGGAGACAGTATGATCTGGGAAGTGGATGGGGTCACTCTTGCGAGTGGAAATCCGGTTCGTACCGGGGATCGCACCATCCTTACACCTGCTGGGCCAGTATCGTTGCCAATGGGTGTTGGATCTCACACGGTTGCTCTGACAGTCACGGATAAAAGCGGTGCTTCGGTGCGCAGTGAGATTAATGTCATGATCGTTGCAGACACCGACAGGGATGGCAAGTCTGATGAAGACGAAACAAATCTCGGCAGCGACCCTTATGATCCAGCCGCATACCCAAGTATCTGTGGCGACGGCAGTGTGGACTTGGGTGAACAGTGTGATGATGGGAACATCTTCAATGGCGATATGTGCAGCGCGATATGTGAATGGGAAAATTCGGATCCATTTTCACAGTGTCGAGATCGCGTTGTATCGACCGATCCAGGCGCCTGCTCTGCAAGTATAAATAATGCATCAATCGACAACGGTTCTCTTGATCCCAATAGAGATCCAATTGTAACCATGCAAACGCCTACAGGCCCGTATTCTTTGGGGGCTACCAATGTGACACTGACGGTAACTGATGACAGAGGGGGGGCAGATTCATGCTCAGCGACGGTCCTTGTGCTGGACAAAGAAGTCCCTTCGATAGCCGCGCCCGTAAATGTCGTTCAAGAATGTTCTTCATCGGGCGGTACCAGCGTTTTGCTCGGCACCCCAACGGCTGTATTCGACAACTGCGATGTAGACTTGGTGGTTGCCAATGATGCACCAGCCCAGTTCCCACTCGGTTTGACGTCTGTGAATTGGACCGCCAAGGATGATGCGGGCAACATCGGTAGCGACACGCAAGACGTCACGGTTGTCGACACGACGCCGCCGGAGCTCAGCGTTGAACTCTCACCGACGAACCTGTGGCCACCGAATCACAAGTTGGCCTTCATCGCGGTGACGGTCACCACGACGGACACTTGCGATGCGAATCCGGAGATACGGCTCGTCTCGGTGACGAGTAATGAGCCGGATAACGGGCTCGGCGACGGTGACATGCCGGGCGATATCGTGATCATCGACGATTTCACGCTGGAACTTCGCGCCGAGCGGTCGGGTCTTGGCGATGGCAGGGTCTATACCGTGACTTACGAGGCTATAGACCAGAGCGGCAATGTGACGACTGAGCAGGCTACGGTGACCGTCGCGATAAGTCAGAAGAAAAAGTGAAAGTTCGTCCTCATAAGTCGGTAAGCGAGATCTCCGGTGCTCATCCTGGCCGGATGGGGCATAGTGCAAAGTGAATATATAAACGATCTACAAACGAAACCTTCCGGATGGGCGATAGTCCGGGCTCGATTACCCCGCACCAGCGGGGTTTTCTATTTCTGGGAATGTCGCATTCTGGCCGAACTTCACCGTACACACCAGCGCCAGGCTGTGGCACTCACCAGACTTTGAACGGCAAGTTACCGCTCAAACCCAGAACTTTAGCCAAGCCTTATATTACTAGTCACTAAACGAGAAAGAACGACCCTTATGCGACATTCAGTGGCAATGGGTTAGAAGTGGTCTATGCTAAAGACTAGCGACTGGAACTGACCCTAAGTTTCCATTCTTCAATGGGCTTTTTAGGTAGGATTTAGGCGAGTATTTTCGTTTGCCGATTACAGCTTGTCCGCCCAAACAATTCCGAGTGTGTGCTTCCGCTCCCAGTCAAATAAACAAAGAAGGAGGAGTCACTGATGACGAAGACACAAGTAAAATCTGCCTGTCTTTCCCTGTTTACCACCACCGCGTTAACCTGCCTTACGTTACCCGGTTATGCCGCCAAACTAACAGCTACGGCCGATATAAAAGGGTGTACAGACGCCGGCATTTCGGGGAGCGCGACACTCACCGAAGAGAAGACCGATGAAGGAATTAAGGAAATCACCATCCACCTTAAAGTAAAAGGCATGCAGGATGGTAAGCATGCGGTGCATATTCACGAAACGGGTGCTTGTGAACCCTGCTCCGCAGCCAAAGGCCACCATGATCCGGGGCCTTTCGGTCAGACACGACCGGATAGTGCGGGAGACGAGGTTCCCGCATCAGACATAAATCACCCGTATCACATGGGCGACCTCATCAATATAGACGTGAAGAATGGTAAGGGCTCCATGATGCATACTACAAACCGGGTGACCTTGTCACCGGGCCGCCTGAGCATATTCGACGATGACGGCAGCAGCTTCATTATTCATACCAACTCAGATACCTACTGCGACGAGGAGAGCGATCTCAAGAAGGGCTGCGCCGGTGGTCCCCGCGACGCTTGCGGAATCATTAGGCTTGATTAAAGTTCGATGTTTGTAGGGACTTGAGAAAGTGTTTTGCGTTAGAAATGGCGGCCTTTGGGCCGCCATTTCTATGTCGTTGTGAACTTCCAGGTTTGGCCGGACTTCCCCGTACCCAGATTCGCCAGAGGTTGGGTCGTTCACTCTCGCGAACGGCAGGTTAGTGGTTGCGATTTCAACCGGTCGACGCAACACATGCATTAAATCGTTCTGCCGGGGTTTG
>JBHPFC010000124.1:0-4484 GCA_042576405.1 Pseudomonadota bacterium
TCTCTACCCCGGTCTGCCCCCGGGTTTCCACCGTTACTACGCAGAGATGTTTAATTAAATGATCCTATTGGTAGAAGATGACGACAATGATGCCGCGCTGATACTCAGGACGCTGCAGCAACAGGTGCCGGCAAACAGTGTACGCCACGCACGCAGTGGCACCGAAGCCATTGAGCTGCTCAAACAATGGCATGGGGAACCGGTTCAGCTGATATTGCTGGACGTGAATCTGCCTGGATTGTCCGGGCTTGACGTATTACAGCACGTGCGGGCAACCCGCCAGACCAGCCACGTACCGGTTGTTATGCTTTCCGGCTCCGAAGACAGTAGCGATATCGCCCGCAGCTACGACCTGGGCGCCAACAGTTTATTGAGCAAATCCGACCACGGCACAAACTTTGCCGAAACTGTGAGCCAGATCGTGCCCTACTGGCTCAAGCTCAACCATCCTTATATCCAGCCCGGGTCACGACACTAATGGCTACGCCGCTGCAGCTGTTAATGGTGGAAGACAATGACGATGATGCCCAGCTCGTTCTGGTAAAGCTACGCCGCGCCGGTTACAACATAGAATTTATCCGCGTCGACAATGAGCCTGAGTTACGCGCAGCCCTGGACGCTAAAAACTGGCAAATTGTAGTGTCCGATTATGCCATGCCCGGTTTCAGCGGATTGAAAGCACTGCAGATTCTGCGTGAAAATGACCAGGACACCCCGTTCATCCTGGTATCCGGCACAGTCGGCGAAGAAATCGCCGTCGAAGCCATGCGCTGTGGCGCCAACGACTACATCATGAAAGACAATCTGGCACGCCTGGTACCGGCGATAGAACGCGAACTGCGCGAGTGTCGCGAACGCGCCGACCGGCGGCGCACCGAAGAAGCGCTCTACCAGGAACGTGAGCGGGCGTTAATCACCCTGCACTCGATCGGTGACGGCGTGATTACCACCGATGCCGAGGGTCGCGTCGATTACATGAACCCGGTTGCAGAACATGTCACCGGCTGGACTTACGGCGACGCCCAGGGATATCTGCTAACGGAAGTGCTGCCGCTGATCAATGAAGCGACGCGCCATCCTGTTGAAAGCCCGGCCGAAATCAGCCTGCGTACCGGCCGGGTGGTAACCCTCAACGAACAATGCATATTGGTCAATCGCAACGGCCAGGAATTCCACATCGAGGATTCGGCAGCGCCCATTTTCGACCGTGACAATCGCATCATAGGTACAGTGCTGGTATTTCACGACGTTACCCGCGAGCGCCGCATGGCCCACCAGATGACCTGGCAGGCCACTCATGACGGACTCACCGGACTGGCCAATCGCAACGAATTTACTGACCGGCTGGCCAATATGCTTACCGGGATCGTCGCCGACCCGTCGCTGCAACACGCCTTGCTCTACCTCGATCTGGACCAGTTCAAAGTCATCAACGATACCTGCGGGCACGCGGCGGGGGATGAATTACTGAAACAGCTCAGCCGCACCCTGCGCGCCAATGTACCCACCAGCGCCTCACTGGCACGTATTGGCGGAGACGAGTTCGGCATACTGCTGGAGGCAGTTGATCTGAAAAAGGCGACTGAAGTTGCCAACCACTTACTCCAGTCGTTTGCCAACTTTACCTTCCACTGGCAGGATCGCCGCTTTGATGTTGGCGTCAGTATCGGCATGATCCCCATTAACCGTGATACTGAAAGTGCATCCTTCGCACTGAGTGCGGCCGACGTCGCCTGTTACGTCGCCAAGGAGTCGGGGCGTAACCGTATACATATATACACGGAAGGTGATAGCGGCCTCGGTGAGCGTCATAATGAGATGCACTGGGTATCCCGCATCAAGGAAGCGCTGGAAGACAATCGATTCATTTTGTACAAACAGGCAATAACCTCGCTCAACGAAACCGAACTGCCGCCACACTACGAACTGCTCGTGCGAATGCTCGATCATGACGGCAAGCTTGTACCGCCAGTTGCCTTTATTCCGGCCGCAGAGCGTTACAACCTGATGAACTCACTGGATCGCTGGGTTATCGATGCAGCCTTCAACTTCCTGCACGTTGCCCAGCAACGGGGAGATTTGGGCATTTATTCGATTAACCTGTCAGGCAACTCGCTCAATGACGATGACCTGCCCAATTATATCCAGGCCAAAATCAATGAGTATCAGGTGCAGGCTGGCCAGCTATGCTTCGAAGTCACTGAAACGGCAGCCGTGTTTAATCTCGAAAACACCAGCCGTATGATCAGCTTACTGAAAAAACTCGGCTGCCGGTTTGCGCTTGATGACTTCGGCAGCGGCCTGAGTTCATTCGGCTACCTCAAAAATCTGCCGGTGGATTTCCTGAAAATCGATGGCAGCTTCGTCAAGGATATGAACACGGATCCCATGAACCGCGCAATCGTCGAGGCCATCAACCAGGTTGGCCATACCCTGAGTATTCGCACCATTGCCGAATTTGTTGAAAATCAAGCAATTGTCGACCAACTCAAGTCTATCGGCGTTGATTTCGCCCAGGGCTACCATTTCAGCAAGCCGGAACCACTGCTGGGCAACGACAATATCGTACCGTTGCACCGGAAAGCGTAGTCATTTTTAATTCTTTATAATTCAAATATATATAATGTTTTTATAGCTTTAAGCCGACTGAAACTGGCCGACCTCACAGTGAATTACGTATACTTATGATATGCAGTGGTTAAATCTTGTATCAGAGGACGCTGGCGTACAACGCCTCAAGGCTGAAGCCCGCCAGCCAGCAACAACGCGTGGGGTCAGTGCCATAGCGCCCTACCCGTCGGTGCACCCGGTCCAGATTGGTGAGGGCAGTAATGCCCGGCGGCAAAAACCCGTCCAGGATCGGCGCCATGGCGAGCGCCGCCAGGGCGCCGACCGGCGCCAACAACAGAAGCCAGTGCTGCTGGACACACGTAGCCAGCACGACCGACGCGATATCGATAACCGCCGCCGGCCGCAAAGCGGCGATACGGAGACCACACCCTCCCGTACGCGTATCAACCTGTATGCCTGACCGGCGTTTGCCGCCACTCCAAGCCGTTTCTACCGTACCTTCTCCCTGCGTGCGCAACTGCTGCCTCGACGATAACGACATTTGCCTGGGCTGTTTCCGAAGCCTGGAGGAAATCACCTCGTGGGGGCAGTCAGACGACACACAGCGGCACGCCATTGTCAGGCGCGCCAGGCGACGTCAGCGACAGCACGACTGAAAAACGGACAACCATGACCAATACCTCACTCAACCAGAATCTGATCGACTTTATACAGGCATCACCCACTCCGTTTCATGCCACTGCCATGCTCAGGCAGCTGCTGGAAAAAGCCGGTTACACAGCCCTCGACGAAGCTGATCACTGGCAACTGCAAGCGGGTGGACGCTACCTGGTGACACGCAATGATTCCTCGCTGATTGCTTTCTGCCTGGAAGACAACGATATCGCCGACAGTGGTCTGCGCATGGTAGGTGCTCATACTGACAGCCCATGCCTGCACGTCAAACCGGAACCCGACCTGGTCAACCAGGGCTATTACCAGCTGGGCGTGGAATTATACGGGGGCGTACTGTTATACCCGTGGTTTGACCGCGACTTGTCGATCGCCGGGCGTATAAGCTATCGCAACCGGCAACAACGCCTTGGCAATGCACTAATAGACTTCAACGAACCGGTTGCCGTAATCCCCAGCCTTGCCATACACCTCGACCGCGATTCCGCGTTGACACCAACATTTAACGCCCAGACACACCTGCCTCCCCTGCTTATGCAGGTGGGCGACCAGCCCGAAGTCAGCTTCCGCGAACTATTGCGGGAACTCGCGCGGGCACAACACCCGGAACTCAACATCGAGGCTGTCCTGGATTTTGAGCTGTCACTCTACGACCACCAGCCCGGCAGCCTTGTCGGTCTGCAGCAGGACTTTATCACCAGCGCCAGACTCGACAACCTGCTCAGCTGCTATATTGGCGCACGTGCACTTATCGACAGTAAAGGTAAAACCAACCGCTTGCTGGTATGCAGTGATCACGAAGAGGTTGGCAGCACATCAAGCTGCGGCGCCGATGGTACATTCCTCAAGTCGGTACTGGAACGCCTGTGTACCGGTCCGCAGGAACTGGCACGCTGCATCAACCGCTCCTGGCTGATATCCGCTGACAACGCACACGGCATACACCCGAATTACGCTGACCGGCACGACGCCAATCACGGGCCGCTGCTGAACCAGGGCCCGGTGATCAAAATCAATGCCAACCAGCGCTATGCAAGTAATAGCGAAACCGCCGGGTTGTTCCGGCTGCTGTGTGAACAAGCCGGGGTACCGGTGCAATCATTTGTTGTGCGCAGCGATATGGCCTGCGGCAGCACCATTGGACCGATCACCGCCAGCGCCATTGGTGTGCGCACACTGGATATCGGTGTCCCCACCTTTGGCATGCACTCGATTCGCGAAACAGCAGGTGCACGTGATAC
>JBHPFC010000125.1:0-4471 GCA_042576405.1 Pseudomonadota bacterium
GTTTGGCACTTCAGATGCCGTTTAAGGAGAGGAGGAGTCCATCCCATTGGTTCTGGCCGATCATCGCCGACTGGGAACCCTGCATCAGCGGGACTTTTTGTTTCCGGGGAACGATAACTATTTGCGGTATCCGGTCATTCATATAAGCGAGTTAGGCTTGCCAATATCTGACAAATCAAATGCCGACTATTATAAATAATCACTCCTAAGGGGCAGTCTTCTCGGATTACGAGCCTGGTAACCGTCTGATGTGGGCCATGTGGAATATAAAGAAAGGGTTTCGAGCGATAGTGATGGTCGGTCAAGTTTCCCAAGTTGTGCCCACATTGTGCCTAACTTGAAACCAACTCTAACCCACCTAGACCAAATGCATGATATTCCTGGAAGTGTGAAACCTAACTAGCAACAGCGGGTTAGTAGGTCTCCGCTGATCCTGGTTGGTTTCAGTATGGGTGGAGGCGGCGGGAATCGAATTTGCGTCCATACCTTAAAAACATCAATAAAAACAAATAGTAATAATTTTACGCGTCTGATTTGGGACGGTGCCGGGGTAGTCGTAAATTGATGCCAGTAAATGGCCAGTTACCACCCCCCAAGTTGTCGTTCAAGCTGCCGAAAAACACCATAGTATTTCATCAGTGTTTTCTCTATCGAAAATAGTCTAATCGGGGATGTGTTTGCGTGTCGAAAAGAATGATTAATATTTTGGTGGCAAGTTCAACTGAAACGGTTTCTTCCATCGAGCAGGCACTGCAAGATTATACCCCAGATATTGTTATCCACCGCGTCGACAAGAAACATGAGCTTGAGCAGGCGATGGATAGCCGAGATTGGCACCTTGTATTTAGTGACCTGGAACGCCATGACTTTTCTGCTCTAGAACTCACCGAGCAACTTTGCAATAGAAGCCTTGATACCCCCGTTATCCTGATTGAAGAAACAGGTTCTGAAGATATTGCCGTCCGTTGTCTCGAATTTGGTGTCGACCTGTTCATCAGTTGCAACGAACAGTGCTTTCAGCGTCTTCCAACCTTGGTTGATGTGCTCCTAAAGCGTGCAGAAAAAGAAAAAGCGCGGCGCTTGATGGAGAAAGAGTTGAGGGAGAGCAAGGAGCGTTATACCGATATATTTGATAATACCAGCGACCTGATTCAGTGCGTGGCACCGGATGGCTCCTTACTCTATACAAACAGGGCATGGCGAGAGGCTATCGGCTACAGCGAAGAAGAAGCTCAGTCACTGAATCTTCTCGATGTTTTACATCCAGAAAGCAAACTCTGTTGCACGGACAGATTCGCGCGTTTAAATCGCGGAGAAACACTATCTTCTATTACCTTTAAGTTTGTATCAAAAACCGGTGACACGATTCATCTTTCCGGTGATTGCGGTTCGATCATAAGGGATGGGGAAACGATTTCGAGCCGAGGTATTTTTAGAAATATTACCGAGACAGTTAAAGCTGAGGAAGCTTTACGTGCGAGCGAAACTCGCTATCAGGCCTTGTATGAAAATGCTCCGGATATTTATACATCCATTAATCCGGCCGGAGTCATTCTATCCATTAACCGCATTGGCGCTCACATGCTTGGGTATGAGGTTAACGAGCTGGTTGGTGAATCGGCAGGGAATGTCATTCATCCTGAAGATCAGCAAGCTGTATTCCAGTATATTGAGAAGCACTTTGAAAAATCTGGACCAGATGATGGCATTGAATATCGAAAAGTCAGGAAAGATGGCTCGAATTTGTGGGTGCACCAACGCGTTAGCCTGGAACGGGGGGCAGAAGAACCAAGGCTATTGGTCGTCTGTCGCGATGTCACTGAGAAACGCAAGTTAGAAGAACAGCTGTCTTATCAGGCCACTCACGACGCGCTCACCAATCTGATCAATCGGCGCGAATTCGAGCATCGGCTGCGTAAGATGCTATCCGGTAACGCTACTTCGACAGATAACCATGTGCTGTGTTACTTGGACCTTGATCAATTCAAGGTGATTAATGATACCTGCGGACATATCGCCGGAGATGAACTGCTTCGCCAGATAGCCGGTCTGCTGAACGGACAGATGCGCTCACGTGACACTCTTGCCCGGCTAGGAGGCGATGAGTTCGCTGTACTAATGGAAAGTTGTCCTATAGAAAAAGCAACTCGTTTAGCCAATAGAATGCGGGAGGTTATCGAGGAATTCCGGTTTCACTGGCGGTCGCGTCGGTTTTCAATTGGCGCAAGTATCGGGATAGTTCCTATAAAGGATGGGTTTACCATTGAAGACGCGCTGAGTTTGGCGGACTCTGCATGTTATGCCGCTAAAGAACAAGGAAGAAACCGTATTCACGTATATCACGCAGACGATCCAGCTGTCGCAGGCCAGGTTAACGATATGCGATGGGCTGCCAGAATCAGCGAAGCCATTGAGAAGAATCAGTTTAGTCTTTATGCTCAGCCAATTCACTCTTGTTGTTCGCCTACTGACGGCGATCGGTATGAAATACTGCTGCGTCTTAGCGACGCCGACCAGGCAATCTGTCCTGGAGCATTCATGCCAGCTGCCGAACGCTATAACCTATCTACAAAAATCGATTACTGGGTATTGGACAATGTGATTCAGTGGTTTGATGAGCATGCTGATGCTTTAAATCGCCTAAAACTATGCTCTATCAATCTCTCAGCGTTATCCCTGTGTGATGAAGCCTTCCTGCATCATGTGCTCACACAGCTGGAAAATTCGGCATTATCGCCGAGCAAGATATGCTTTGAGATAACTGAAACAGCCGTCATCTCCAACCTTTCACAGGCTATAGATTTCATTACGATCTTACGAGAAGCTGGCTGTCATTTTGCGCTGGATGATTTTGGAAGCGGATTGTCATCCTTTGCGTATCTGAAGAACCTCCCGGTAGACATGGTGAAGGTTGATGGAGCGTTTATCAGGAACATCGCCAATAACGAAATAGATTTGGCCATGGTGAAGTCGATTTCTGAGATCGTTGGTAAGATGGGCATGCAAACAACCGCTGAATGCGTGGAAGACACAGAGTCATTAACTATGCTTAAGACAATCGGGGTCGATTTTGTGCAGGGCTATTACCTGTCCAAACCTCTACCCTTAAGTCAGGTGGCAGATGTTTCAGAGGCTAAAGGTGGCGACGTTTTACAACTTGTACGATAAAGTTTCTATCTGGCAGTATCAGATTGGCACTCAGACAGATATGTCTGCTCGAAACCTGCGGTGAGTTTTCAATCGATCAACGCAACACAGGCATTAAACCGTTCCCCCGATGCACAACAACCCGCTTTTCGGTGGTCCGTGCTGGGTGCGAGATGTTTGATTAAATATACTCGGCATCCGGCCTGGACTCGCTAGCGTGAATCCATTGCCATGCTTCGCTGGATTCAGATAGTGGTTTCAACTTGAAGGATTAGATACTGCTCCAAAAGAGGAGGATTACAATGCGACATAAGGCCACATGGCTATTTGTCGTAGGCGCCTAATGACAGAATATGCCAGATTGACAGTTATTTGCGTTTTGGCGATGGAAGCAGCGTGATTGTGCCCATCTGTTGCCTGACGGGCCCTAGGGTTCGGCAGCGGAGGATGCCCCGTTGACGGGCAGCTTGTTGATCAGATTTTCGGCGATTTCTTCCACCACCAGTTGAAAGGTAACGGGTATTTCCTTGGAAGTATCCCAGGCATAGTTCAACTCCTCGGTGCCTTCCCAGACGATGCTGCCCAACTCACTGTTCCAGATCTGCAGGAACAGTCGGATATTCGCCTCCTTGGTCTGGAACAAGCGCAGGCCGAGAAGGTTGAAGCGGCCCTTCGAGCTCTGGTTGAAGCTTGAGAGTTTCAACTGGGCAAGATACTGGACGCCGGTGATCTGCCCCACCTTGCGCAGTGACTCCTGCTTGAATATGCCGGTATCGCTGTAATCCACGTACATCTGCTTATATTCATCGGCCATGTTCGCCTGATTGACCGCGCTCAGGACCTCGGGAAGGCTGACGACACGAATATCAGGACGTTGCTTTTCCAGCCGGCTGGCAAATATAAATGCCAGGCTTTGTATATCCTGTTCCTGTCCGGTCACGGTCGAAGGCGTAATGAAACCCAGGCCGTGTGCTTCCAGGCCGCAGCACCTCAGCGAAATGTCTTTGTATTTTACAGTGGCATGTATCTGGTCTGTCGAACAGCCCCCGCTGAATGCCAGCGCCAGCACGATAAACGCAGCCGTGCACAGCGACCGTAAAGTATGGAAGGAGAGCTGACAAGCAGGCTTTAACATCATGTATTGTAACATTGTTTATATTTAACCTTGAGTCCGGAACTTCGCATTCTCCGGCATGTATTAGCGTATACCGATATTCTCACTTCATTTGAACCTGTAAACAACCACAAATGGCAATTTCGTATTACCAGACGTAAAGCTTAACCGTAAGCATGTGGCGATCTTCGGGCCGCTTTTTTTATTCGG
>JBHPFC010000126.1:0-4209 GCA_042576405.1 Pseudomonadota bacterium
ATCCTGCATAACGTTTAGTCGCAACCCCAGCGGGGCGACAGCTCGTTCTCGATACCGAGCTGGTCGAGAATACGCGCCACTACAAAATCGACCACATCATCCAGTGACGCCGGATTCTGATAAAAGCCGGGATTGGGCGGCAGGATAACCACGCCCAGCCGTGCCAGCTTGAGCATGTTTTCCAGGTGAATAGCAGAGAATGGCGTTTCCCTTGGCACCAGTATCAATCGACGACCCTCCTTGATAGCCACGTCAGCTGCCCGCTCGATCAGATTATGGCTGGTGCCGGCGGCAATACCGGCGAGCGTGCCAGTGGTACACGGACACACCACCATGGCACGCGGGGCACTCGAGCCGCTGGCAACGGGCGCGGTCCATTCCTCGCGACCGAATACCCTTAACTGGCCTTCATCAGCCGCACAGGTTTCGCTGAGCACACGCTGAATTTCAGCTGGACGCCCGGGTAACTTCAGTTCTGTTTCCATGCTGACCACAATCTGACCAGGCGCGGAAACCATCAAATCCACGCGCTCTCCCTGTTGCAGCAGAACCTCCAGCAAGCGTAGCGCATAAGCGGCACCGGAGGCACCGGTGATAGCCAGGGCGACCGGATTCATGTCATGCATGCGCGGCGCCCAATGCAGTCAACAACTTCTCGTGAATCCCCCCGAAGCCACCATTGCTCATCACTACCAGGCGATCGCCACTGCGCGCCTCGGCGACGATTGAGTCGACCAGCTCATCGAGTTGATTGGAAACATGTGCAGGCACAATCATACCGGCACTGACATCGTGAAGATCCCAGGACAGGTCATCGGGTTGAAACAACCAGACGGCATTAGCCTGGCGCAATGAACGCGCGAGTTCCTCACGATGAATACCCAGTCGCATGGTATTGGAACGTGGCTCCAGTACAGCCAGCAGGCGTCCATCGCCTTGCTGCCTGAGCCCCGCGAGCGTCGAGGCAATAGCGGTGGGGTGATGGGCGAAATCATCGTACACCTTCACACCGTTGACTTCACCGCGCATCTCCAGGCGGCGTTTGACACCACTGAAGTGACACAAAGCCTGAATCGACTGCGCCACCGGCACACCGGCATGTCGGGCTGCAGCAATGGCCGAAAGGGCATTATGCATATTGTGCTCCCCGAGCTGGGACCAGCTCACCTCGCCCTGCGACTCGCCGTCAAGCAAAACCTCAAAGTGACTGCCATCGGCCATGATTGGTCGCACTTGCCACTGGGCAGGGAAGGTACTGGCCGACACTGTTTCCAGCGGCGTCCAGCAACCCATATCGAGTACATCGGACAGGTTGGCGTCATTGGCGTTCACCAGCAGACGGCCATTGCCGGGGACAATGCGTAACAGGTGGTGAAACTGTCGCTGAATAGACGCCAGATCCGGAAAAATATCCGCGTGATCATACTCGAGGTTGTTCAATATCAAGGTGCGCGGCCGGTAGTGCAGAAACTTGGAGCGCTTGTCAAAAAATGCCGTGTCATATTCGTCGGCTTCGATAACAAAGAATGGCGACTCCCCAAGCCGCGCGGATAGCCCGAAATTGTGCGGTACACCGCCGATCAGAAAGCCTGGTTTCAATCCGGCGTGTTCGAGGATCCAGGCCAGCATACTGGCTGTGGTCGTCTTGCCGTGGGTACCGGCCACGGCAAGCACCCAGCGATCCTGGAGTATATGTTCGGACAGCCATTGCGGTCCGGACGTATAGCGCAAACCGCGATCCAGCACGTGCTCGACCGCCTCATTACCGCGGCTCATGGCATTGCCAACCACCACCTGGTCGGGCGCAGGCTCGAGGTGCCCGGCACGATAGTCCTGTTTCAGACTGATACCCTGCGCCTCCAACTGCGTGCTCATGGGAGGATACACATTGGCATCGGAGCCCTCGACCTCGACGCCCGACTCCCTTGCCAGCAATGCCAGCCCACCCATGAAAGTGCCGCAAATACCCAGTATGTGAATTTTCATCGTATCTTTTAACTAACTTCCTTCGATAACCCGCGGAAACAGTGACTCCAGTATGGCGATTGCCAGAATTGTGTGCGCGCCAGCCAGCAACAGGCCAATACCATAGCGGGTCGACAATGCGTGGCGGAAAATATGCGCCTGTACGGCGATACTCCACGCCAGCAACGCCAGCCATGCAAGCACCATTGCCGAAGATGGACCCGCCTCAATCCTGTGTGCCTGCGCGGCCTGCTGAACCAGGGGTAGCCCGATCAGGCCCAGCAACGCCCCGGTCCCCGCAAGCGCCGTCAATGTCTGGACCAGGCGCACACCTTTGCCCGCAACCGAAAGTACAAGCCAGACAAACAGCACCAGCAGCACTGTGTCCAGCAGCGACATTGCAACGCCCACAGTGAACACCGAACTGCTGAGCGACTGCAACAGATCTACTAGCAGGTAAGCTGTCAGCGCCAGGCCAAGCACGCTGTGTGACAGCCTGTCATCCTGCGGCGCACGCCGCAACAGCAATTGTTCAAGCCAGGATCGCAGCCAGGCCACACCGGTTATTTGCATCACATTGTCACGCTTTCTTTACAAGCCTGCCAGGCCCGTCTATTGTTTAAGCCAGAATTCCTGTTCGCAATTATAAGTATAAGGTGAGCATAATGGAGTTAAGCAGACTTGAGGAGCGCATTAACGATATCAGGCTGAATATCCATCAGCCCAATGGACAGGTTCTCCGCCTGGGCCACCATGGGCCACAGATCGACTGGCACATTCATCACTCTCACACCCTGCACGCCATCAATCGACAACCGGAGCTGAATCTTGGTCGCAGTTATGTCAATGGTGAATGGGATATTGATTCTATCCACCTCAGCGACCTGATCACCACACTGGTACCCCGGCAATCCACGCCTGGCCTGCTCGACAGCCGCCCCTGTCTACGCCGGCTCCGCGCCCGGCTACCGCAGTTACGCAAACGCTCAACACGGACTCACTGGCAGGACTTCAGTCCGTGGCTGTCTCGCACCTGTCTCGGTGACGCCCTGTTTCACAACTGCGCCCGGTATAGCGAAGCCGGCACCACCACCGAACAGGCACAGCGCCTTGCCGCCCAACAGCTGGCCGATCGCC
Organism: Pseudomonadota bacterium; assembly: GCA_042576405.1. Taxonomy (GTDB): domain Bacteria; phylum Pseudomonadota; class Gammaproteobacteria; order DSM-19610; family DSM-19610; genus Thiogranum. The sequence continues at coordinate 3,103 of JBHPFC010000126.1, forward strand.
TGCAATTGAACGACGATCACCATCTGCTCGATCTGAACGCCGGCTGGGGTGCGCTACCGCTCTTTCTGGCCGAACATTTCGGGGTGCGCGTCACTGCCATGGTTTCAAGTCGCGAGCAGCTACAGTATGCACACAGCGAAGCTCGCCGACGTGGTCTGGACAGCCAGATCCATTATCGTCTGGGCAGCTTTCATCAATGCCGGGGCCGCTTTGACCGCATCCTGGCCAGCGGCTTTCTCGAGCAATTTACCGAATCCACCTACCCTGCACTGTTTCAGCACATTGAACACCTGCTACATGAAGATGGGTTCGCCTGGCTACAGGTCAGGGGGCGCAGCAATTCCGGTGGCCTCAGCCACCAGTGGTACCGGCAACAACTACCCGAGCGCCACAGTGTGCCGCTGCTATCCGATATCTGTGTCGGCATAGAGCGAAGCCACCTCAGACAGCTGCAAATAGAAGATTACAGCTCCTACTGGCGGAAGGATTTGCACACCCAGGCGCGTCGTTACCATCGTCATCGTACCTACATCAGCCAGCGTTTTGGCGAAACACGCACACGCTACTGGGAATTCCTGCTCGCCAGCGAGATCAGCGCTGCAGACCGGGGACAACTAAGACAGTACGACGTATTACTTGGACAGGCTCGCTGCCACTGGCCGGTGGCTAATCGTCAACAGGTCGTGTCGGAATATCAGCTCCCCGAAACAATCGCCCAGCAGATACCCGGCCTGGTGACGCTGCGCGGCAACTGAGCCCCGGTTTTTCTGCTACTAACGCCGCCGCTGAGCCTTTTTCCCGGCCGGCTTCTTCTTCGCAGCCTTCTTGCTCGCCGGTTTTTTGACTGGTGATTTCTTTTTTGCCACCTTCTTTTTGGCAACCGGTTTTTTCTTCGCCACCTTCTTTTTCGCCGGCGGCTTCCTGACGGCGGTTTTCTTCACAACTTTTTTCTTGCTGGCGACCTTCTTTTTAGCAGCGGTTTTCTTCTTCACAGTGACTTTTTTCGGCGAATTGTATATCCGGGGCGCTGCCGTAGCGCTCATCCAGGGTGGACTTCACAATCCACATATCGCTGTCTGAAAATTCGGGGATTTTGCTCATTATTCC
>JBHPFC010000127.1:0-4182 GCA_042576405.1 Pseudomonadota bacterium
GGTCGACTGGAACGGCTGCGGCATGTCGGTGATGGAAATGAGTCACCGTGGAAAGGAGTTTATGTCGATTGCCGCAAAGGCAGAGTCAGATCTTCGTGATCTGATGAAGATCCCGGATAATTACAAAGTAATGTTTCTCCAGGGCGGTGCTTCGAGCCAGTTTGCGATGGTGCCGATTAACCTGCTGCGGGGTAAGAGCAAGGCTGACTACATCTGGACAGGTGCCTGGGGTAAAAAGGCTATTGCCGAAGGCAAACGTTACTGCAATGTGAATGTTGCCGCCAGTTCGGAAACGGACGGTTTCAATACTATTCCTGAGCCGGGTACCTGGCAGCTCGACAAAGAGGCTGCTTACGTCCATTACACGCCCAATGAAACTATTGGTGGCGTAGAGTTTCACTGGATACCGGATGTCGGCGACGTACCACTGGTTGCGGATATGTCGTCAACTATTCTGTCGCGTCCTGTGGATGTCAGTCGCTTCGGCGTTATTTACGCAGGCGCACAGAAGAATATTGGTCCAGCGGGCCTGACAGTGGTCATTGTGCGTGATGATCTTGTCGGGCAGCCTGTTGAAGGGCAGCCGGTAATGTTTGACTACGCTATCCACGCCAAAAATCAGTCCATGTACAACACACCGCCGACTTATGGCTGGTATCTGGCAGGGCTGGTATTCGAGTGGCTGAAGGAAAAGGGTGGTCTGGAAGCAATTTCCATGGTCAACCATACCAAGGCGCGTTTGCTGTACGACGCTATTGATGCATCGGACTTCTATGCGAATCCAGTGGACGTCAATTGCCGGTCCTGGATGAACGTGCCCTTCACGCTGGCAGATGCGAATCTCGATGCTGCTTTCCTGGAGGAGGCCGCAAAAATCGGCCTGGTGACCTTGAAAGGACATCGCTCTGTAGGCGGCATGCGTGCCAGTATTTATAACGCCATGCCCGAGGAAGGTGTTCGCACGCTGGTGGAATTCATGGCGGATTTCGAGAAGCGTCACGGTTAGGAGTGCGGCATGAAGAAGATACTTACACTGAATAATATTTCTGTAGCGGGCCTTGAGCGCCTGCCGCGTGATGCATACGAAGTGGCATCAGAAATTCAGCACCCGGATGCGATTCTGCTGCGCTCTTTTAATATGCATGATATGGATATACCCGCAACCGTGAAGGCAATCGGACGTGCCGGTGCCGGCGTAAACAACATCCCTGTCGACAAGCTGAGTGACCGCGGCGTGCCGGTATTTAACGCACCAGGCGCCAATGCCAATGCGGTGAAAGAACTGGTACTTGCAGGTATGTTAATGGCCGCCCGCAACCTGGTACAGGGCTGGGATTATGCCCGTGGCCTGAGTGGTGACGATGCCGAGATCGGCAAGCAGGTGGAGGCAGGTAAAAAACAGTTCGCGGGTATGGAGCTGCCGGGTCGTACCCTGGGTGTTATTGGGCTGGGTGCAATTGGTGTCCAGGTTGCCAATGCGGCCCATTCTCTGGGTATGAATGTTGTTGGGTATGATCCGGATATCACTGTGCAGAGCGCCTGGCAATTGACTGCAGATGTAGAGCAGGCCAGTAGTGTTGATGATTTGCTCTCCCAGGTCGATTTTGTGACCTTCCATGTGCCGCTGGTCGATGGCACCCGCAATATGATCAATGCCGATCGTCTGCGTGCCATGAAAGACAATGTCGTCTTGCTCAATTTCTCGCGCAACGGGATTATCGATGACCAGGCCGTGGTGGATGCCATGGAAAGCGGCAAGGTGTATGCCTATGTCTGCGATTTCCCAAGCAACCTGTTGAAGGATCACCCTCGAGTGGTGGCTCTTCCGCATCTTGGTGCTTCTACGCGCGAGGCTGAAGATAATTGTGCGGTAATGGTGGCCGATGAAGTTCGGGATTACCTCGAAAACGGCAATATCCGTAATTCGGTTAACTTCCCCAAGGTGTATATGAAACGTCAGCAGGGTAGCCGCTTGTGCGTTGCCAATGCCAACGTACCGAACATGCTGGGCCAGATCTCTACGGCGTTGGCTGACTCCGGTCTGAACATCATTGATATGATCAATAAATCACGCGGTGAACTGGCCTACACGCTGGTCGATGTGGATGGTGATATCGATGCAGCTTGTGCACAGAAAATCACTGATACAGACGGCGTACTATCTGTCAGGGTGCTCCACGGGTGAGGTATGTCTGATTCAGAACTGGACCAGTTGCGCCAGCGCATTGATGCGCTTGACGAGCAGATCCAGGAACTGCTGAACGAACGGGCGGATTGTGCCCAGGCTGTTGCGGAAGCCAAGCGCAAGATCGGCGGTGAAGTGGTGTTTTATCGTCCGGAGCGCGAGGCTGAGGTGTTGCGTCTCGTGCGCGAGCGCAACAAAGGCCCGCTGTCAGATGATGAAATCGCACGCCTGTTCCGTGAAATCATGTCTGCCTGCCTGGCGCTTGAGCAACCGCTTACTATTGCCTATCTTGGCCCGGCACAAACCAGGATGGTATTTCTCCAATAGCCTCGCTGATATCTGCAACCACACTGGCCTTGACACTACCGCCATCAGTCACCACAGCACCGTCAGTCAACGCGTCCCTGATTGATCGGAACACAGCGCCCATGGCGCCCAGCGGAACTGAAACGAATATCATGTCAGCGCCTTGTACAGCACTGGCAAGATCAGTGTCGAAACGGTCGATGACACCAAGCTCTACAGCACGCTGCAAATGAACCGGATTACGACTGGCACCCACAATCTCCCTGACATGCCCCGCATCACGCAATGCGCGCGCCAGCGAACCACCGATCAGGCCTACACCAATAACACATAGCCGCTCAATCACGACAGCACCTGTTTGAGCGATTCGAGGAATCGTTGATTCTCTTCCGGCAGACCGATACTAACGCGCAAATAACCAGGCATGCCATAGTTGTCCACCGGACGCACAATCACACCCTCGCGCAATAGCGCCTCATATACCCGATCGGGATCTCGTCCCACATCGACGCTGATAAAATTACCCACAGAAGGGATATATTCGAGCTTCAGTGCATCAAGGCCCTGCTCCAGTTGCCGCATCCCGTCCCGGTTGATACGCACAGATTCAGCAAGGTGCGTAATGTCCTGCAGGGCAGCGACTGCTGCCGCCTGGGAAAAACTGTTCACATTGAAAGGCTGACGCACTCGATTAAGGATATCTGCAACGGCTGACTGCGAAACGCCATAACCCACACGAAGTGCCGCCAAACCATAGGCTTTTGAAAAGGTGCGCGTCACCAGCAGGTTGGGGAACTCTCTGACCCAGTGCACTGCATTTGGGTAGTCGGCGTCTTCGACATATTCGAAATAAGCTTCGTCAATCACAACAATCACAGATTCCGGAACGCGCTCAACGAAATGACGCAACGAGCTCCTGTCCGCCCAGGTACCCGTGGGATTATTCGGATTGGCGACAAACACCACGCGTGTATCGTGAGTTATTGCCTTCAACATCGACTCAAGGTCATGACCGAAACGCGGACCCCGGCTGCCGTCGTGGGCAGGTACAACCCGGCCATGGGCACCAATCGCCTGGGTCACTATCGGGTATACAGCAAAAGCATGTGCAGAAAATACTGCCGACGACTGCGGTGTCAGGAACGCCCGGGCGACCAACTCAAGGACATCGTTGGAGCCATTACCCAGGGTGATGCAACCGGGATCCATGCCCAGCTTGCCGGATAGTGCCGCCTTGAGCTCAAAGCCGTTGCCATCGGGATAGCGTGCAAGATTGTCAAATTCAGCGCGCAATGCCTCAAGCACTGCCGGGCTGGGACCTAGCGGGTTCTCGTTTGAGGCGAGCTTAACCGCATTACGTATTCCGTATTCGCGCTCGAGCTCGCTCAGAGGTTTGCCGGGAGCATAGGGCTGAAGACCCTGGACCCCCGGCGTAGCCAGTTCCAGCAGGCTGCTTTCCATCTAGCGTTGACACCGTGGATAGGAACCCAACACTTTAAGCATGGCGACTTCGGTGCTCAGCTCCTCGATCACCGCAGCGACGTGACGGTCTTCTATGTGACCCTCCACGTCGACAAAAAACACATAATCCCATTTGCTCGCCCGCGATGGACGTGACTCGATCTTGGTCATACTCACATTGTGCCGGGCAAAGGGTTCGAGCAAGGCATACAGCGCCCCTGCCTTGTTAT
>JBHPFC010000128.1:0-4038 GCA_042576405.1 Pseudomonadota bacterium
GAGGCCCTCAACTGCCTTCGAGGGCCTGCCGGGAAATGATTGCAGCAGTGTCTGTGCCAAGGCTGTTTCGCCAGTCAGGTACCTCGCGCCGGTTATATTTTACAATGAAATCGAACAGGTTGATCAGGCCCTGTCCGGACACAAGGCGTTCCCAGCTGACATGCCCGTATTTTTGCCGCAAATACTCGAAGAGTTCCTGCTCCAGTCTAGTGACGGGACTGAAATCGGCGTGACCACCCTCCGTGGCAAACGCAATGTGCTGTTGACCATCATAAAACAGCCCGGCCTGTCCGAGGCCAGTGCCTGCTGCAATAACGGCCTGATTGCCTGCATCGCTGCCAACACCCTCTTGCAGGCACACAAGTTCGGCATCCTCAAGACTGGCAATGCCCCAGGCCAGCGCCTCGAGGTCATTAAGCAAAAACACCTGTTGCATGCCAAGCTGGTCGATCAGCTGTTGCCGGGAGATCTCCCAGGGCAGGTTGGTAATCCGGCTGACACCCTGTTTGACAGGGCCTGCTACGCCAAAGGCAGCAGCTTCAGCCGTGCTTGCGGGTGTATAGTCCGCGATGATTGCCTGCAATGAAGAATAGGTGGGACTGGAAAACGTCTGGTGATTCGAAAATCGGAGCTGTCTGTCTGTCAGTTCGCACATCGACAGACGCGTATGGGTGCCGCCTATATCTCCGGTTAGAATCTGCATATTGTTGTCCTTGGTTTCAGATACTCGCTCGGTCAGACTTGATCTGGAAAAGAAAACTGCTTTAATTTAAATTGAGTTGCAGTACCCGGGCAAGTAGCTGAGCTCGTTGTTGATAACAATACTATAGGCGGGGCGATTATGAATCCAACGAAAGTATTGGTAGCCGATGACGACCAGGATGATCTGAATGCTATTTGTGGTGGCCTCAAGGACGCGGGGTTTGAGATTCTGAAGGCAACGGATGGTGTACAGGCTGAAAGTCTTGCGCAAGAGCACCGACCCGATCTGACGATCCTGGATTTGCGTATGCCACTCAAAGACGGCTTCGAAGTCGCTGCTGCCCTGCGCGAGGCAGATCTGCCATTTATTTCGCTGACCGCTTATGGTGACGAGGAAATGGTGCAACGGGCAACGGATGCCGGTGCGCTGGCTTACCTGGTCAAGCCGCTGGACGTCGACCAGCTGATACCCGCCGTACAATCGGCACTGTGCCGTGCTGAGGAAATGCGTCAGCTCAAAGAGTCCATGGAGCAGATGGACAAGGCGTTGTCCCAGGGGCGCGAGATAAGCATGGTCGTCGGCGTTCTCATGGAACGGTGCAATTTGTCCGCTATCCAGGCTTTCGATGCCCTGCGTGACGAGGCGCGCTCTCAGCGGCGGAAAATTGCCGACATCGCCGGGGAGTACCTGGCTGCCGCAGAGACCGTACACACCATGAGCAGCCGCCTGTCCGAGCGTGCCCACGAGAAGACCCAGCGTGCCAGCAAGCGCGTTGCCAAGCGTTTCCCGCCCCGCGTCGTCCCATAGCCCCGATTGCATGTTCAAGGCATCTGGTATAACCTGCCGCGTTTTCCGGAGGGGTGTCCGAGTGGTTGACTCGAGGCGTCAGCCGAGAGAACGCCGCGAAGCGGCGGCCCCGAAGGGGTGAGCCTGCGACGCAGGCGAATAACGAGCGCGCATGCGTGCTCCGCTCTGTGAGTACGCCTAGTGTTTAACGGAGTTGAATCTGTGAGTTATCCGGAGGGGTGTCCGAGTGGTTGAAGGAGCACGCCTGGAAAGTGTGTATACGTGTAAACGTATCGAGGGTTCGAATCCCTCCTCCTCCGCCATGCAGTCTTGGTTTAAGAGACGGTCTCCACAGGAGACTGGGTATCTCCCGAGTATTTAGATAGATACGCCGCTTATAGCGGCGTTTTTTATGGGTGTTCCCGAACGACTTCGGGCAGAAAATCGAAGAATTTCTCATTTGTCTCTAATGCCGATTTCGGCAGTTCGGTTTCGGATAACGCCTTCAAAGAACGAGGACTATTTTGTTCCGTGATCCAACTTCGCTGTATTTTTCAAGTCACCAATTTAGAGACAGAATGGGCGAGGCGTTACGGCAACCGCGAACCGCTGGTTCGCTTTCGTTGTTCAGTTACCCCGCTGAAATCTCATCAGCGAAAATGCCCGAATTTGGCCAGGAATAGTTGCGTCGATCGGTTGAAATCGCAGCCGTAAGTCATCGTTTAGCGTTTGCCAATATTAGCGATTCGTGAACGGACACTGTAAATCTATAAATGAACTAATTCATATCTGACTAGAGGAGTCCCTGTTGGTCGCATGTGATAGCTAGCTGATAATATCTTTATTTTTTAAGTAGGTGATGATTTCATTAGCAAGTATATCGGGTGTTTTTTCCGCTGCTAACAGAATAAGTTCCGGTGCTAGCGGCTCTTCATAAGGATCATCAATACCGGTAAACCCTTTTATTTCTCCGGCTCGAGCTTTTTTATAAAGTCCTTTTGGATCCCGCTGTTCACAGACCTCTATAGGTGCGTCCACAAAGATTTCAATAAACTCTCCTGCCTTTAAGGTATTTCGCACCTTATCCCGGTCAATGCGATATGGGCTTATGAAAGCTGTAAGTGCTATGACACCCGTCTGTGCAAAAATCTCCGCCACTGCCCCTATGCGACGAATGTTTTCTTCGCGATCCACAGCAGAAAATCCCAGCCCAAAACGTTTTGAGAATTCTTTTCCATGAGTGTCATTCAGCATTCCCGGTCCAGCATTAAGACCATGACGAACATTGTCACCATCTAACACAACACTCTGAAACCCGGCTTGGTGAAGTATATGATCCAGCGTATTAGCAACTGTACTTTTGCCCGATCCACTTAGTCCAGTGAACCAGATTACACAGCCTTTATGACCATTATTTTTTTCTCGCATCTCTCGTGAGACACTGTGTTCATGCCAGGTAACATTTGTATCATTGTTCATTGTAAATTCTCAGTAAAGTTAATGATGCCACGTTTTGTGATATAGGATTATAGAAGTGGACCTAAGTTTTCGGAAAGTTCTATTAGGTGTATTCTGCCCTTGTTGATCAGTATTTGATCACACGACCGCTGAGTATTCTACATTACCCTGATAAACCTGAATTCCTGTTCAAACTTTAGTGCTGATGTTTATCTTAACGAAATTAGCGAAGGTCTGCTTCTGGCCGATCTTCACCGTATGCAACATCGCCAGGGTGTGGCCCAGTCCCAGCCATGAACGGCAAGTTAAGGCTCAAACCCAGACCTAGCAGACTGATTTCATATAAGCATTTGCTGACAGGCGGGTGCCGCCCGACCGCCAACGGCTGCTGCTGGTGGTACCAGCACAAATTCGGCAAATTCCACAGCATCGAGATTCACACGAACTGAATGCGATGTTGTAGTCTTTTCCAGCGGGTTACCGCCGTAATTCAGATTGCGCAGTATGACGTGCGGTGCGTCACCCTCCAGGTCGCTGGTGCGCCATTCAACCAGTGCCGGTGCCATGGCTGCCATGTACCCGCGGGGGATGACGTCATAAAACGTTCTCAGCCGCATAATCCGGGTATTGTCTTCGGCCCAGGACAACAATTCGGCAGGGGACAGCATGCGATTATTGCCTTCAGATTTGACGTTGCTCATAGCTCAAAGAGTGAAGTATCGGAACAGATCTGGAAGTTCAACTAAATGACTTCCATGAAGGAATAAATATGACCGACACAGATGCAGATTCGGGAAGCCTTATTAGTGGAGAAGCACTGGTAGTGCTCGCTTGGTATTTGGTGACAGAGTAAAATTGCTCATTATGTCACGACACTACCTGATAAACGCTGTATTACTTGGTATCGGCATATTTATAGGCTACACCCTGCTATCAAGCCGTAGCCAGGAAGAAAGCGTTGTCGATCGCGGGGGTTCTCCCTCAGCATGGTTATTGAACGGCGGTCCTGTCCAGCCCGATGATTCGGAGGCGCTCGAAACCATTCAGCAAACATTGATCGAGGAAAGACAGGCACGTGAGCAGCTAAGGAT
>JBHPFC010000129.1:0-4028 GCA_042576405.1 Pseudomonadota bacterium
TGGTTACTGATGACGTGGCTGTATTGGAGGCAACTTAAATATGGATAACGAGGCGTAAGGTCTCGTTTATATAACTGTTCGATGAGGCGAAACATTCCAATGTCCGCTTTTTAAATTTCTCCACGTCTTAAATGACCGGAGCTGGCCGTAAGTCGTCATTCAGCAGCATTAAGCCTGCGGGGTCAGTTCTATCTGCTGGATGTTTTCTATTGGCAAGCAAAGCAGGCTTTCGCAGCGGATCAGTAATAGTATGCGCATTGAGAGAACAAACCGGGGTTAAGTTAGAACCGATTAATTCTGCGCGTGACTTGATCTGTGCTCGGACCGGTGAAAAAGACAGACATGCAAGATTTTATGCAGGATTGGAAATCCTATTTCATCAATGCTTCGCGAGCTTTGTCAGTATCCACCGAGTCTGTTGCCTCCGTCTTGTCAACGGATTCGTAGGCTTTCTGGTAGTCAACGCCATCGGTGCTGACAGCTTCGCCCATCTTGTCCTTGTCTACAGATTCGGAGGCTTTCTGTTTGTCTACAGAATCATAGACACCTTTGTAATCGACAGCTGTGGCAGGAGACAGATAGAGCAGGGCTATCAGTGGAGCGATCTTCGAGTACATTATTTATCTCCTTTCGGGGAAGCGGGGCAGGAACCCATTCTAATATATCTTCGCCTGGGTGTTTAGTGAAAATGGAAATCAGGCAAGCAATCGGGTCAGTGCGCGCGCCGCATTCGATAGCGTGCGATCACGGTGGTAGACAACACCCAGTGAACGGCTCAACGAAAGTGCACTTACCGACAAGACCCTGGTTTGATCATCCTGCATGGTCACTGGCAGCAGGCTCCAGCCGATGCCCACAGATACCAGCATGTGGATGGTTTCGAGATAATTGGTCGACAGGGCAATGTCCAGGTGCAGGTCAACATCTTTAAATGCCGCTTCGGCGATCTGTCGGGTGTAGGTGCCGGTAGCGGGCAGGATCACGGGGTGGCTTGCCAGGTCCCGGAGCGACAGGCGGCGTTTATGCGCCAGCGGGTGATCAAGGGCAACCATTATAGCCAGCGGGTCGTCCCAGACTTTTTCCGTTTGTAAAATATTTGCCGGCGATGGGGGCAGCGTCACGATGGCCAGCTCCAGTTCACCGTGCTCCACTGCCAGGCAGGCTTCCTCAGAATCCATAAAACGGATGTCCAGCCGCACCTCTGGATAGACGTGGACAAACTCTTTCAGAACCGGGGGCAGGCGGTGAAGACCGATGTGATGGCTGGTGCCGAAACGGAGCGTGCCATGGACTTCACCGCTGAGATTGCTGAGAGCGCGAACGCTGTCTTCCAGGTCGAGCAGTATGTTGCGCGCTCGAGGTAACAGTGCCTGGCCAGCTTCAGTCAGCGATACCCCCCGACCAATGCGGTCAAAAAGCCGGGCTTCCAGTTCATTTTCGAGCGCAGATACCCGCTTGCTGATTGCCGGTTGAGTCAGAAACAGCTGTTCGGCTGCCAGCGAGAACGAGCCGCTGTCGGCGACGGCAATAAAGGCTTTGAGAGCCGCGATATCCATTGCCGGGGATCTCCGTGCGCAGGGTTAAAATATTCCAATAAGTTATATAATACATGAAAAATATGAATTTGTGTTATCTGCAAGCCGGTCGTAGTATCCGCGCATAATCTGGAGGTATAGCGATGAGCGGAAAAACGCTTTACGACAAGTTATGGGATGCGCACCTGGTGCGTGAAGATAAAGACGGGACGGCTTTGATTTATATCGATCGCCATCTTGTCCACGAGGTAACGTCACCGCAGGCATTCGAAGGTCTGCGTCTGGCCGGTCGTCAGCCCTGGCGAACAGATTCTGTGCTTGCAGTGCCGGATCACAATGTACCGACGACCAATCGTAGTAGTGGTGTTGCGGGCATTGAAGATGAGGTGTCGCGCATCCAGGTCGAGACGCTCGATCAGAACTGTGAACAATTTGGTATTACCAAGTTCGATATGAACGATGTACGCCAGGGTATTGTGCACGTAATTGGTCCCGAACAGGGAGCCACTTTGCCGGGTATGACCGTGGTGTGTGGTGACTCGCATACCTCAACGCACGGTGCCTTTGGTGCACTGGCGTTTGGCATCGGTACCTCGGAGGTCGAGCACGTGCTCGCTACCCAGTGCCTTATCCAGAAGAAGTCGAAGAATATGCAGGTCCGCGTCGAAGGTGAACTTGGAGCGGGTATCACGGCAAAGGATGTTGTGCTGGCAATTATCGGGGAGATTGGTACCGCAGGTGGTACTGGTTACGCCATCGAGTTTGCCGGTAGCGCTATCGAATCATTGTCTGTGGAAGGTCGCATGACAGTGTGTAACATGGCTATCGAAGCCGGTGCACGTGCAGGCATGGTTGCGGTTGATCAGACTACTATCGACTATGTGGAAGGCCGGCCGTTCGCGCCGCAGGGTGAATACTGGGAGCAGGCAGTTGCCAGCTGGCGCGAACTCAGGAGTGATGCGGATGCAAAGTTTGATCACGTGGTTACCCTTAAAGCCGGCGATATAGATCCACAGGTTACCTGGGGTACCTCGCCCGAGATGGTGGTGGCAGTGAACGCGAATGTACCCGATCCTGACCGGGTCAGTGATGCGGTGAAGCAGAATGGCATGCGTAAGGCGCTGGCTTACATGGATCTCCAGCCAGGCATGCCGGTGGCAGAGATCGTTATCGATAAAGTGTTTATCGGCTCCTGCACCAATTCGCGGATCGAAGACTTGCGCGAGGCGGCAGCGGTAGCAAAAGGGCGTAAAGTTGCCGATAGCGTCAAGCTTGCCATGGTGGTGCCGGGTTCGGGCCTGGTAAAGCAGCAGGCGGAAGCAGAAGGTTTGCACAAGCTGTTTATGGAAGCAGGCTTTGAGTGGCGCGAGCCCGGGTGCTCGATGTGTCTGGCCATGAATGCCGATCGACTTGAGCCTGGTGAACGTTGTGCGTCTACGTCGAACAGGAATTTTGAAGGTCGGCAGGGCGCTGGTGGACGGACGCACCTGGTGAGTCCGGCAATGGCTGCGGCTGCGGCGGTAGCGGGCCACTTTGTGGATGTCCGGGATCTGGAATAAGGGTATTGGCGCGATGAAAAAATTTGAGACCTTGGATGCAGTGGCGATGCCTTTGGATCGGCCGCATGTCGATACCGATGCGATTATTCCCAAGCAGTATTTGAAGTCGGTGAAACGCAGTGGCTTTGGCCCCAACCTGTTCGATGACTGGCGCTATCTGGAACCCGGTGAACCCGGGCAGGATCACAGCCAGCGCGAAGTTAACCCGGATTTTGTGCTTAATTACCCGCGCTATGCGGAGGCGCGGATTCTGTTGGGCAGGGAAAATTTTGGTTGTGGTTCATCGCGCGAGCATGCGGTCTGGGCGCTTGAAGACGCCGGATTTCGTGTTGTGATCGCCCCGAGCTTCGCGGATATATTTCACAACAATTGTTTCAAGAACGGTGTGTTGCCGATTGTGCTGGCGGCTGACATTATCGACAGGCTTTTCGAGGCAGTGGCGGCCACGGAAGGATACCGTCTTAAGGTGGATCTGGAGAAGCAGGTCATTACGACACCTGACGGCGACGAGTCCCCCTTTATCGTGGACGAGTTTCGAAAGTATTGCCTGTTAAACGGCCTGGATGATATTGGTCTTACGTTGCAGCATGCCGGGGATATCAGGGCTTATGAAGAACGTCGCAAGCAGGAAGCGCCCTGGTTGTTCGCGTGAGTTGACTCGTCTCCGACAGTTATGAAATAAACGGTGTAATAAATGACAAACAAGATTCTGATTCTGCCCGGCGATGGCATAGGTCCCGAGATTGTCGGTGAAGCGCTTAAGGTGCTGGAAAAACTGCGCGCCGACGGCCTGGATGTGGTGCTGGAACATGGCCTGGTTGGTGGTTCAGCCTACGATGCCAAGGGGCATCCGCTGCCGGAGGAGACTTTGCAGCAGGCGCGGGCAGCCGACGCGATTTTACTGGGTGCTGTTGGCGGTCCCCGCTATGAATCG
>JBHPFC010000130.1:0-3989 GCA_042576405.1 Pseudomonadota bacterium
CACAAAATGTGGATTTCCCGTTATTATCAATGTCAGGATGCCAATACCTGTCTGATCTCGAACGGCTTCTGTTCCATGGGCTTTGCCCTGCCCGGCGCCATTGGTGCCAAGCTGGCGCAACCGGAAAAGAAAGTGCTGGCGATATGTGGTGATGCCGGTTTCATGATGAACGTTCAGGATCTGGAAACAGCTGTCCGCCTGAAACTCAACGTGGTGTACATGGTCTGGGAAGATGGCGAGTATGGCCTGATCAAATGGAAGCAGCAAAACCAGTTCGCCGGCAAACATTCCAAACTGGACTTCGGTAACCCGAATTGGGAATTGCTTGCGCAGTCGTTCGGCATGTGGGGCAAAACCCTGACCAGTGCGGATGAGTTGCAGGGAGCCCTGGAAGAAGCATTTCAGCAGGAAGGGCCTGCACTGATTGCAGTGCCCATCGATTATTCAGAAAACGTCAAGCTGACCAAGCGACTCGGTGAGATCGAGTGCACGCTGTGAAATAGTTCCGGCAAGAGCCCCCAGAATTATTGCGTGTTTATCGCGGCTTTAATTCGGTAAGGTAAAGCCAAACGGCTATGAGTAGCAACAATGACCCCCCAAACCGATAGCCAGCCTGGTGTCCGCGAGCGCCATCTGCTGCGCAAACAGAATAACCCCGTGTTCAGTGAGGCCGCGCGCAATGTGAGCAATGAGGCGCTCGCCGAAGCTCGAATGGAAGACGGGGTGGAAATGGACCGGTTTATCCAGGAGTTCCAGGTACTGGTCAAACGGGCTGTAGAACTTGAACCCAACACGCCCAGCGAAACCATCCTCGAAATCAAGGAGCAGCTTGATCACAGCTATCAGCGTGTGTGTGCTCTCCCCGGTGATCAATCCACTATCAAGAATGCGATTCGCCAGTTGATTGAAGTGATTATGAAGGCAGTACGCAGTGGTATTGGTAATGACGCCTACGCGGAACGCCAGCTGGAAGAAGAAATCATTGCCCGGGAGGCACATTTCGAATTACAGGAACTACCGCTGGTCGCGGCCCTTACTCACGCTGAGTCGCCGGTTAGCGAGGATGAGTTTCTGCCCTCGCTGCTGAGTGAGGCAGAGGATAGTCTGGAGCGCTGCCTGTTACTGTTCGATGAGAGTCAGTTGGCAACCATTTGCAATGATGCTGAAGAATATCTGTTAAAAATAGATCCGGATAATCAGCTTGCCGATGCCTGGCGGCGCGTGGCGCAGATTCAGGATTACTATCGCCGCCTGCTTCCCGAAACCGCGGCAAACTAGGTTATCTTATTATGGTTGATATAGACCGCAAGCGGTGGGTTGAGGGCCGTGTGCAGGCGTTACATCGCTGGACGGACAAGCTGTATTCCGTGCGCGTCGAAGCTGACGTGGATCCGTTCACCGCCGGTCAATTTACCAAGATAGGTCTGGTAATTGACGATGAACTGGTTGGACGTCCCTATTCCTTTGTCAACGCCCCGCATGAATCGCCGCTGGAATTTTACTTCGTTACGGTACCCGAAGGGCCACTCACTCACCGCCTGATTGATTTACAACCAGGTGATCCCATTGAAGTCAGCAGACGTGCATCAGGGTTTCTGACGCTGGACGAGGTCCCGGAAGCGCAGGACCTGTGGCTCTTGTCGACTGGCACAGCTATCGGACCGTTTCTTTCCATTCTAAAAACGCAGCAGGTGTGGGAGCGGTTTGAGCGAGTGGTCCTGGTGCACGCCGTGCGACTGGCTGAAGAGCTCAGTTTCGACGAAACCATTCAGTCGTTGCTAACGTCGCGAGCCGATCGCTTTCGATTTCTGCCTTTTGTCAGCCGCGAGCTCACTGAGTTTGCCTTGCCTGGACGAGTGCCTGCAGCGATCGAAACGGGGCTTCTTGAGGAACGCGCCGGGTTTCAAATCACTGCAAATTCTTCGCAGGTGATGTTGTGCGGTAATCCGGCCATGGTGAAAGATACCAGCGAAGCTCTGCAGGCACGTGGCCTGATCCGCAATCGCAGGCGCGCACCCGGACACATCAGTGTGGAGAACTACTGGTAGAGCGATGTATACTAACCCGCTAGCCCTTCTTCCGTACCCAAGCAGGGATTCTATAATTAAACGATAAATAACAAGGTGTTATAGAATAATTCCAGTATGGACGTTAATAGCAATTCAGTAGATCGCCGAACGGAACGACGCCGGCGGGCAGATCGGTTCGCTGGCGAGCAGCCATTGGCACCAGGCTTCCGCTACCCAAGCTGGCAGGAACAGCGTATCCAGTTCATCACCCGCTACGTGTTTTTGTTTTTGGGGGTGCTGTTTTTCAATGTGGTTGAAGGCATCTCGCCCGCCTACTGGTCCCTTACCCAGCTGAATATCGCATTTGCCGTTTACCTGGTGCTGAATACAGCATTTTTTGCGCACGCTCGAAAAAGCCAGCTCAACCCGCGGCGGTATTACGTCGCCATGTGGGTTGATATTGTCATGACCGCTATCTGTGTTCTCAACGATCCCTACGCCATTCCACCATCCCTGCTGGTCTTCATTATGGTGGTGCTGGGCAACGGCATGCGTTATGGCATGCGGTTGTTTGCGGTATCACTCATCGGCAGTTTTGCAGCCACCATGCTGGTGCTTTCGGCGCGCTACATGATCAATGGCACAACCCTGTCACCCGGTTTGCTGTTTCTCAATCTGTTCGGCGGCATCATCCTGGTCTATGCCTATATTCTGATGGGGCGCATTGAACGCAGTCGACGTGAACTCGAACTGCATAGTAACCTGGATACGCTTACCGGCCTGCTGAACCGTCGAGCGCTGATGGATACTGCCAAGACCATGTTTCAGCGTTTACAGCGCAATCAATCCAATTTTGTCATGTTGTTTGCCGACCTGGACAAGTTCAAGGCGGTAAACGACGTATTGGGTCACTCCGCCGGTGACATGGTGCTCAAACAGTTCGCTGATATTGTCCGTCGGTCTATCCGCACTACTGATGTTGCCGCGCGCTTTGGCGGAGACGAATTCGTCATGTTGCTTGAAGACACTGGTCTGGATGAAGCCCGGTATGTGGCCGTGCGCATCCAGGAACAGGTAATCGAATGGGCCCTGCAGAATGATATCGATTTCAGTGTCACCTTTGGTCTGGGTGAAGCTCCTGTTCACGGAAATGATTTTAACAGCCTGCTGGAGCAGGTTGACCAGGCACTGTACCATTCGAAATCCGAGCATACAGGTGGTGGCCTGGCCTATGCCAAATGCCCGTGAGCAATGCTTCGTTTAACCCCTTAACACAACCAGTCAAATAGAGAATCATGGAACAACAAGTTGATGTCGCCATCATTGGCGCCGGCAGTGCCGGCCTGTATGCCGTTGGCCAGGTACAGCGCAAAACCGATAGCTACGTGCTGATAGACGGCGGTGAGCTTGGAACCACATGTGCTCGTGTCGGTTGCATGCCCTCGAAAGCAATAATTCAGGTCGCCGAAGATTTTCACCGCCGCAAGTTATTTAATCGTGAAGGCATCGAGGGCGCGGATGAAATGAATGTTGTCCCTGAAGATGTCATGGAACATGTTCAGGATTTGCGCGATATATTTGTCGACAAGGTGTTGTCGAGCAGCACTGATGACATGGGCGACGAATTTATTGCTGAGTATGCGCGCTTCCTGGAGCCCAACCTGCTTCTGGTGGGCGACAAAAAGATACGCGCAAAGCGGATAATCATCGCCACAGGTAGCCGACCGGTGGTGCCTGAAGCGTGGCAGGAATTCGGTGACCGGATACTCACCACAGATGATATCTTTGAACTGGAAACCCTGCCGGAGTCGCTTGCAGTCATTGGTCTCGGCGTTATTGGGCTGGAGCTGGGACAGGCATTGAGCCGACTGGGCGTGCAGGTCACCGGCATCGATCAACTCGACGTTATTGGACAAATTGATGACCCGGAGGTTGCCAGCATTGCGCAACAGCTCATCGGCAAGGAATTTCCACTCTGGC
>JBHPFC010000131.1:0-3826 GCA_042576405.1 Pseudomonadota bacterium
TGGGACACGCTGCGACGATAAAGGATTCCGGGGATGGCAAGCTGCTTGTCCGTGCAGGGCATCAATCTGTAACGGTTGACAAGGTGCTGGTAGCTATTGGTCGCAAGCCAAATTTTGATAAGCTCGATCTCGACAAAGCCGACCTCACCCTGAATGCTGACGGAACGCTGGATCACGATCCGAATACTCTTCAGGTTGTCGACAAGCCGGTCTTTATTGCCGGCGACGTTAATGCAGACCGCCAGTTGTTGCACGAGGCTGCGGACGAAGGCCGCATAGCCGGCATCAACGCCACCGCTGACAAACCGGTAGCCTTTCGTCGCAAGACCCCCCTGATGATTACATTTTCAGATCCGAATATCGTCATGGTTGGGGCGAGATACCCGGAACTCGACCTGGACAACACCCTGATAGGCAGCGTTGGTTTTGGCATGCTTGGACGGGCACTGATCATGGGTAAAAACAAGGGCATACTGAATCTCTACGCTGATAAAAGCAGCGGCCGCCTGTTGGGAGCATGTATGGCAGCGCCTCATGGAGAACACCTTGGACATTTGCTTAACTGGTGTATCGAACAGCAGCTGACCATTCTGCAAATGGTGCGCATGCCCTTCTATCATCCGGTGCTTGAAGAAGCGATCCAGCCGGTACTGCGTGATCTGGTAGGTCAGTCCGACTGGAACGATTCGCCCTACCCGCCGGATCTGGAGCCAATTTAGGCATGTATGCCGGGCTTCATCAGCGGCTGCAGAGACTCAATGCACTGAAGCATAGTCATCTGCTGCGCAACAGTGCTATCGGGGTTGAGAAGGAATGCCTGCGCGTCAATCGCGAGGGTGGCATTGCCCAGACTCCGCACCCACTGGCGCTGGGGTCAGCGCTGACACACCCTTATATTACGACCGATTATTCCGAGGCGCTAACGGAGTTCATTACCCCACCGTTCCATCATATTCGCCAGGTTCTCGATTTCCTGCGCGACACCCAGCAGTTTGTTTACCAGCATCTGGGCAATGAATATCTCTGGTCGACAAGTATGCCGTGTGTTGTCTCCGGTGAAACCAGTATCAAGATTGCTGACTACGGGCATTCAAACCCGGGAAAGATGAAACACGTTTACCGTGTCGGACTGGGCTATCGATATGGCAAGGTAATGCAGGTGATAGCCGGTGTGCATTTCAATTATTCGTTCCCGCCGGAATTCTGGCCGATATACAGCGAGCTTGAGGGCAATCGTCTGCCCTTGCAGGATTATATTTCAGAATCCTACATGGGGTTGATCCGAAACCTGCAACGTTTTGGCTGGCTGATCCCCTACCTGTTTGGTTCATCGCCGGCTATCTGCAAATCATTCCTGGGGGATGAACCCACTAACCTGCAGAGTTTCAACGAGAACACCTACTATGATCCCTATGCGACTTCGTTACGCATGGGCGATATAGGCTATCAGAATAACAAGGAGAACGAGTACGGCATCAAGGCGAATTACGATTCTCTGGGCGATTATATCGCCAGTCTTGCCAGGGCTATAGAAACCCCGTGTGAAGAATACGAAAAAATCGGTGTTGTAGTGGATGGTGAATACCGCCAACTGAACGCCAATATCCTGCAGATCGAAAACGAGTACTACAGCACGATTCGCCCGAAGCAAATTCTGAACGGGAACGAAAAGCCCACGCTTGCCCTGAAACGCCGTGGAGTAGCCTACGTGGAACTCAGGTCGCTGGATATAAATGCCTTTGATCCCCTGGGTATCAATGAAAGTCAGCTGCACTTTCTGGAATGTTTCCTGTTGTTTTGCCTGTTACAAGACAGCCCGGTGATAGATTCCGTAGAACGCCTGGCCATTGATGAAAATGAACTGCGTGCAGCCCACCGTGGACGCGATCCCGAGCTCACCCTGCTGCGCGGGAAAGATACGGTCTTGTTGAGAGACTGGGCCCATGAACTGCTTGAAGAAATGCAGGCCGTGTGTGACTTTCTTGACCGTAGCACCGAGGGCAGCCCTTACTGTTCAGCGCTTGACGCTCAGTTGGCGAAAGTAAAAGATCCGGAGTTGACGCCCTCGGCGAGAATGCTGACCGAGATGCGTGACCGTGGCGAAGGCTTCTATCACTTTGCCAAACGCAAGTCCGAGATACACCAGCATTTCTTCACCAATTTGCCGCTCAGCGATGAACGAACAAAGTATTTCCGCGAAATTGCCGCCAAGTCGCTGGAAGATCAGCAGGCGATCGAGGCGGCTGACGAAATTTCATTTCCCGAATATCTGCAACGCTATTTTTCACAGAACTGAAGCAATGACGACAAGAACACTGGTACTGGCTTCCACTTCACCTTTTCGCAAAGAGCTGCTCGAACGCCTGAATATTCCCTTCGAGACATTTTCTCCGGATGTGGACGAAACACGTCGGGACGGCGAGTCTCCCAACGATCTGGTTGTCCGGCTGTCTGAGGCCAAGGCCCGTGCCGGTGCAGAGGCATTTCCGGATGCGCTGATTATCGGCTCTGATCAGGTGGCTGTATGTGGTGAGGATGTACTGGGCAAGCCAGGTAATCATGGCAAGGCCTGCGAGCAGTTGACCCGGCTGGCAGGACAACAGGTCAGTTTTTTAACCGGGCTTTGTCTGCTCGACACAGCATCCGGAAGTCTGCGCCTGGAGATGGTGCCCTTTCACGTACATTTTCGGGCACTGGGCGAGGCTCAGATTGAGCGCTATCTGCGTTACGAGCAGCCCTATAACTGCGCTGGCAGTTTTAAATCGGAAGGCCTCGGTATCAGCCTGTTTGAATCCATGCGGGGTGATGATCCGAATGCGCTGATCGGTCTGCCGCTGATCCGCCTGGTAAGCTGGCTGAACGAGGCAGGGATAGCGGTTCCCTGATTGGGAACAGTGGCCTCCCCGACTTCACTTGCCGGGAAGGCCGGGGTGTTTATTTCAGCGTAAACTGCCCACCAAGCACCTGACCGACACCACGCCCCATCGCAGTACCGAAACGCTTGCTGAATTTCTGCAGCCAGTCTTCAGCTGGCGTGTAGTCCACGATGGTTTCAGCACCGATCACTTCACGAGCCACATGATCGGAGCTGCCAAGTTTGTCCACCAGTCCAAGTTCTACAGCCTGCTCGCCGGTCCACACATAGCCACTGAACAGATCAGAGTTATCCTTAAGCTTTTCGCCCCTTCCCTCCCGGACCACCTGAATAAACTGCTGGTGAATGTCATCGAGCAATTCCTGCACGTGTTTTACATCGCCGGCCTTGACGGGCTCAAAAGGATCCAGGAACCCCTTGTTTTCACCTGCGGTCAGCAAGCGACGCTCGACGCCCAGCTTTTGCATGGCATCGACAAAGCCGAATCCGTCCATACGCACACCAATGGAACCTACAATGCTGGCTTTGTCGGCATAAACCTCGTCAGCTGCCGCGGCAATGTAATAACCACCGGATGCACAGATATCGCTGATTACGGCATACAGAGGCTTGTCCGGGTATTCCTTGCGCAGACGCTTGATTTCGTCGTTGATGTAGCCCGCTTGTACAGGGCTGCCACCCGGGCTGTTAATACGAAGTATAACGCCAGCAGAATTTTCGTCTTCGAAAGCGTCTCTCAAGCCCTCGATTATGTTATCTGCATTGGCATCTTCATCAGATGCAATGACGCCGTCCAGTTCTACCAGGGCCGTATGTTTGCCGTCTTCTGCAACATCCATATCAACACTCGGTGTATAGAGATAAAGAATGAGTGCCAGGTAGACAAACATCAGTAGCTTGAAAAAGATTCCCCAGCGGCGTGCGGCACGCTGCTCCTTGAGGGATGAGAAT
>JBHPFC010000132.1:0-3785 GCA_042576405.1 Pseudomonadota bacterium
GGGCAGGGGGCGCGGAAATACGCCGATGGCAGTGGCTGGTGCCCTGCTCGGGGCATCTATCGGGCGGAGCCTAAGTGAGCCGGCCTATGCGCCACCTGTGTATTCGAATGTACAACGCTGTACAACCGTCAATCATTACGAGCAACGCCAACAAGTGGTTGGCTATCGTGTAGACTATCGCTATGAGGGGCAAACCTTTACCACACGTACCCGTCGGCATCCTGGCCGATTCATCCGAGTGCGCGTTAACGTGGATCCGGTTGGCGGTACCTGAAGCAGCGGTTACACGAGTGCGATGATTGAACGGCGGTTGATGATCTATGTCTGTGTGTTGCTGCTGGTGGCTGCGCCGCGTGTGGCTGCGCCAATCGACTTGCGGGGTATCACCAACCAGTTCGCACATCCTGCCTCCTCGGAAAAACAGGGCATCAGCCTGGACGAAGCCATAGCGCGTGCGCGTCAGCAAACGGATGGCAAGGTTCTTTCCGCAGAAACCGTTCGGGATGGCGACCGCAGCGTTCACCGTATCAAGATTCTGACCCGGAACGGGCGGGTTAAGCGCATGCAGTACGATGCAGCCAGCGGTCGACCGGCACCGCGTGGGCGCTGACCGTGTATATCCTGGCTGCCGAAGATGAATCGCGCCTGAGCCGCAAACCGGATCCGGACATGCGCATCATTCCGCCTGCAACCCTGCGTGGCCGCGGCCATCGATTCAGACAGGGGACAAACGCGGAGTGTTGAAGTTCTGATGCGCTCGCTGCACGGTCGACTGGTTCTGGCCGCGACACTGGTTCTGGCCGGTTTCATTGGTGCGACCGGGCTTGCACTCGACAAGGCCTTCCGCGTCAGTGCCAGGGCATCCATGCAGGATCGCCTGCAATCGTATATCTATGCGCTGCTGGCTGCCGCCGATGAAGATGACAGTGGCCGTATGGTCCCTCCGCAAGAGATTCCCGAACCGCGTTTCTCGAAACCGGATTCCGGGCTTTACGCCATGATTGCCGGGCCTGATGGCAAACCGCTCTGGCATTCACGTTCCCTGGCCGGACGCAGCGTCAATATTGTGCAACAGCAGTCCCCGGGACAACGCGAATTTCGCCGCTTCACCCAGGCCGGTCTGGAAATGTATGCCATCTCCTTTGGCGTCGCCTGGGAAGACTATGCCGAAGCGGAAGCGCTTTACACCTTCACGGTGGCAGAGGACACAGCGGGATTTGAGGAACAGATTGAAAGTTTTCGTATGACCCTGTGGAGCTGGCTCGGCGGTATGGCTGTGGTTCTGTTGCTGGCCCAGGGGCTCATTCTGCGCTGGGGGTTGCGGCCACTGCGCACCGTTGAATCAGACCTGCAGCGGATCGATCAGGGTGCGGCGGAACAGCTCGATGGAATCTATCCAACAGAACTCACGGGACTCACGTCCAGCCTCAATTCCCTGATCGAGCACAGCAAACTGGTACAGACACGCTACCGCAATAGCCTGGCTGACCTGGCCCACAGTCTGAAAACACCCCTGGCGATAATGCATTCCTTCTGCGAAGGAAAACCCGAAGAGACAGCGCTGACGCAGGAGGTTGTCAGGGAGCAGGTAGAACGCATGAATGAGATCGTCGAGCATCAGTTACAGCGGGCAGCGGTTTCGGGCCGGGCCACTCTGGCCGGTTCGGTGTCGCTTAAATACGTGCTGGAGCGCCTGGTCCGTACCCTGGATAAGGTGTACCGGGAAAAGCAGGTGGACGTCAGCCTGGAGCTGGATCCGGGAGCAACCTTTTATGGTGACGAAGCGGACCTGACCGAGGCGCTTGGCAATCTGCTGGAGAATGCTTACAAGTACTGTTCGGAACAGGTCAGGGTGTGCGTCCGTTGCGAAAATAAAGCCGATTCCTGTCATGGTCTCGAAATCATTATCGAGGATGACGGGCAGGGCATCGACCCGGAGATGATCGACACCGTCCTGCAACGCGGTAAACGTATGGACGAAACGGTTCCCGGCCACGGTATCGGTCTTAGCATGGCCGAGGAAATTATCACTGTGTATGGCGGTAAGCTCGACGTCGGTTCCAGCAGCCTGGGCGGCGCCCTGTTGCGTGTGCACTTCGATAACTGAGGGTTTGGGCATTACATCGCGTCGGAAAAATACGTTCGCCCAAAGACATTAAGCGTAACGGGGGCCGGGGTCGCGGATTGAAGGGCTGGTTTGTATGCCGAGCCAAGCTGCATGAAGGTCTCAATTCAGCCAGATTCAGACCCGTAGCACAATGAAAAACGGCGACCCGAGGGTCACCGTCTGTTGATGGTTTTATTTTGCCTTTAAGCGTTTTGTCTAGTACACATAGGACCACTCATCTTCGTGAGGCAGTGCATCCAGCACCAGGACATCCAGCAAACTGCCCATGACACGGATGTTCAGAAGAATCTCAGTGGAAGTAAGCTCATCCCCTCCCTTTATGTCTACAGACGCGTTCCGCTCATTTAAATGCCGCAGCAGATGGCGCGATAACTTAACCATTTTCTGTCTGGCCCGTTCCGCTTCACCTTGCGGAACTTTTTTACTGATCGCGGTTTTATACAGAGCATTCAGCTCCTTCATTTCTTTCTCAATCGTGACAGTATAAGACGACTCATCATAGTATTTGAAATGGTCTGCTTTTTCTGCGCAGAAAGCGGCGCCGCTAAAAGCAGCAGCGCTTGCGACAATTAACAAAGAAGCTAGTGATCGCAGTGGCTTCAATCCCCTCATTTTCTTTCTCCCATTATTAATGAAAACTAAATTTACACGGTAAATAATCAACCAATATGTTGCCAGCACTTACCCTAGATACTAATTGTAGTATATTTATTCCATCTTCGAGAAATGCAAAAAAGACAGCTCTGAGTTTAGGTGGAGATGTGATTTCGACGCATCGACCGGTTCAGCTGATTTTCCGCCATTTAGGTATTCAGCACGAATGACGTAAAAGGGTCGTTCTTTCCGGTTTGGTGGCCACTTATATTACTCGTCACTAAACGTGAACTTCAGGCCATAAGCAGTCATTGCGATATAAAATGCCCCTTTGTTGTTTGAGAGGGTTTTGTCCCGACTTCCTGTACAATGGGCGGCTCCTAACCAGGGTGCATTTTTACAAGCACTCTCACACCCACAACAAAAAGCTGCCCAAAGCGAACCCGTACGAGCATCAGCCACGCGTAAAAAAGGCGACCCGGGGGCCGCCTATTAGAGGAGATTTACAGCCCACTTGGAGGAGTGAGCGCTTTGATTCTAGACCGTCTCTGAAACGCGTCTATGAGGGGAACTACTTAGTCAAAGCATGATGATCGTCCGATGGTGTCAATATCAATAGCCGGCACTACAGCGGAAAGATGTATAAATAACAAGCCTTAATGTCTGCTCTGGGTGGCGGCAAGATAAAATTACTTGGCGCGGCGCTTATTGTGGTAAATACTCTGTATCAGAACCAACTTGAATGAGGTAATACGACAATGACAAATAAAAAAGAGACCAGTGCCCCGGCGGCGGTTGAGACAGCAGTTGACGATACGATGAAGCCGGAAGAGGCTGCTGTGATAGAGCAGCCTGGGGGTGGTACTGCGAAGCTGGAGGAGACTCCGGTGCCAGCATCAGCTAACGAAGCTGACGCGGAGGTTGAAGAAGCCCCGGTAACAGAGTCCGAGATAAACAAGAAGGACAAGAAGGACAAGAAGGGCAAGAAGGGCAAGAAGGGCAAGAAGGGCAAGAAGGGCAAGAAGGGCAACATATTGGTTGATTATTTACCGTGTAAATTTAG
>JBHPFC010000133.1:0-3753 GCA_042576405.1 Pseudomonadota bacterium
ACTTGAGAGAGGAAATTGAGAAACAGCTGGAGAAGTTGAAGCGCCAGGCAAAGACGGCGGAACGCTTCAAGGAGCTGCGCGAACAGGAGCGCCGTGTAAAGGCTGAACTGCTGACGTTGCGTTACCAGGGCTTGCATGAAGAAAGTGCCGACCGGCGCAAGCAAATCTCCGAAAAAGAAACCCGGCTGGAAGCCATCACCGCAGAATTACGCGCTGTCGAGTCCGCCCTGGAGAAAGGGCGCGCCGAGCATATTGAGCTGTCGGATCGATTCAACGAAGTTCAGGGGCGTTACTACGAACTGGGTGCCGAGGTGGCGCGTGTCGAGCAGGCAATTCAGCATGGCAAGGAAACCCGCCAGAACCAGCAGGAAGAGCTGGAGAAGACCGAGCAGGCCTGGAACGAAGTTCAGGCGCATATTAAGTTTGACGGTCAACGCCTTGAAGTTCTTGCAAAAGAGCTGACTGAAAGTGAGCCAGCCAGGGCCGAGGCCCGCGCTAAGGCCGACGCATCCCGAGAATCACGCGAGACCGCAGAGCAGGCAATGCAGGCCTGGCAGACGGACTGGGATGCTTTCAACACCCGCACCAACGAGGCGTCGCAGACAGCCCAGGTAGAGCGTACCCGGATTGATCACCTGGATCGTCAGCTGACCCAGTTGGGCGAGCGTCAGGAACGTATTGCCCGTGAGCAGGCACAACTCGACAGTCAGAAGCTGGAGCAGGAAATCACCGAGCTCGAGAAGCTGGCAGAAGAGCGTCAGCTGCACAGCAGCGCACTCCAGCAGGAGCTGGAACAATTACGCCAGCGCATCGATTCGTTGCGCGATTCGAGCCGCAATCACCAGCGCGAATTGCACGAGGCGCAAAATCAACAGCAGACCCTGAGCGGTCGCCTGGCGTCATTGCGGGCACTGCAGCAGGCAGCGCTGGGCGAAGGCGAGGGTGTTGTTAACCAGTGGCTGGATGCGCAGAACCTTGGCGAGGCGCCGCGTCTGGCCAAGCAGCTTGATGTAGCCGCCGGCTGGGAGCGCGCCGTAGAGACTGCGCTGGGTTCAAACCTCGAGGCCGTGTGTATCGACAGTGTCGACAGTGTTGTCGATGCACTCGAAGAACTGCAGCAGGGCAAGCTAAGCGTAATTGATACCAGTGCTTCGCCAGCAACCTTGTCATCGGGTGCAGCAACACCGCTAACCGAAAAGGTCAGCGCGCCGTGGCCGCTTGATGGCCTGCTGGCGGGTATCTTTGTTGCGGAGTCACTGCACGAAGCATTGCAGCTAAGGAGCAAGCTGGCCGCGCATGAATCGGTGATTACTCGCGATGGTCTGTGGATAGGCGGTAGCTGGCTGCGCGTTGCCCGCGATCAGGATGCGCAGTCGGGTGTTCTCGAAAGAGAAAAAGAAATCAATAAGATAGAAGAAGAACTTAAAGTCAATAAAGAGACTGTTGCAGTTCAGGAATCGGCGCTCGAGAGTTCACGCGAGGAGCTCCAGCAAGCAGAAGCGCGTCGTGAGGAGATGCAGGTAGAGTCCAATCTGGCACACCGTCAGTTCAGCGATGCACGCGCCCAGTTTGATGCCCGGCGCACACGTCTTGAACAGATTCACAAGCGCGGCGAAGCGTTACACAAGGAAGCGGGCGAAATCAGCCAGCAGCAGGATGAAGACAACCAGGCCGCAGATGCTTCACGCAAGCAGCTGCATGAAGCGCTGGCGACGCTGGACACGCTGGCCGACGAACGCGAGCAGCGTATGACAGAACGTGATCGCTTGCGCAGTGCCCTGGAGGCCGTGCGTAGCGAAGCACAGCGTGATCGCGACCGTGCACACGAACTGGAACTGCGCTACCAGTCTCAGCATACCGAACAGGAAACCACTGCGCAGAACCTGGAGCGCATGCGTGGGCAGCAAGGTCACTTGCAGCAACGTCGCGAGTCTCTGACACAGTCGCTGGCCGACAGCGAAGCACCCTTGAAAGCCATGGAAGAGGAACTTGCGGGGCAACTGCAAAAACGTCTTGCAGTTGAAGGCGAGCTGACTGAAGAGCGCCGCAAGGTCGAGAGCCTTGACCACCAGTTGCGTGAAAATGAACAGTTACGTCACGGCAAAGAGCAGGGTAGCCAGGCGCTGCGCGACTCGCTGGGCAATGACAAACTGGCCTGGCAGGAAACCAAGGTGCGCGGTGAAACCCTGCTGGAACAGATCGGCGAAAGCGGTTACGAGCTGGCGACCCTGGTTGAAGAGCTCGACGAAAATGCTGATTTGGCAGCCTGGGAAGAAGAAGCCGAGCGTCTGAATAACCGTATCCAGCGCCTTGGCCCCATCAACCTGGCAGCAATCGAGGAATACGAAGAACAGTCCGAGCGTAAAGAGTACCTCGATGCCCAGCATGCAGACGTCAGTGACGCGCTGGAGACCCTGGAAAACGCCATCCACAAGATTGACCGCGAAACACGTACCCGCTTCAAGGAAACCTTCGACAAGGTGAACAGCGGTGTGCAGGCCATGTTCCCGCGGCTGTTCGGTGGCGGGCACGCCTACCTGGAAATGACCGGCGAAGACCTGCTGGATACCGGCGTGACCATCATGGCCCGTCCGCCCGGCAAACGTAACAGCACTATCCACCTGTTATCCGGTGGCGAAAAGGCGCTGACTGCAGTCGCCCTGGTGTTTGCCATCTTCGAGCTGAACCCGTCTCCCTTCTGTATGCTCGACGAGGTTGATGCGCCACTGGATGACGCTAACGTCGGACGTTTCTGTGAAATGGTGAAAGAAATGTCAGAGCGTGTGCAGTTCATTTTTATTACTCACAACAAGATCACCATGGACCTCTCCAACCAGCTTACTGGTGTGACCATGCACGAGCCCGGTGTATCGCGGCTGGTAGCGGTCGACGTCGATGAAGCGGTACGGCTGGCGGCGGTCTAACAACAGCGAATGGATGATCTTCGCCTGATCCTGCTGCTGTTCGGCGCCGGGGTCATTGCCGCGGTCTACGCCTGGACCCGTTTTAATTCCCTGAAAAAAAAGTCAGCGCATCGAACCGGGCCGGTTAGCAGCGGCCGTGCCATCGAAGAGCCAGACGATGCGGCGATACAGCAAGAGCTGGAACGCATGCAAAATGTCATGAACGGGAAGGAATCGCCTGCAGTCCAGAGCACTCCAGGTTTGCAGGAAGAACGTATAATTATTATTTCTATCGTTGCGGCAGATGACCAGCTGTTCAGTGGTGACGCCTTGCAGAAAGCGTTCGAAAAAAACGATCTGCAACATGGTGACAAGGGGATTTTTCATCGTCTTGTGAGGCGCAACAGTATCGACGAGCCGGTGTTCAGCCTGGCCAATATGGTTAAACCCGGTGATTTTGGCAATGGCGATCTGCGTGGTTTTTCCACACCCGGCGTCACCCTGTTCCTGGAATTGCCAGGCCCCGTTGAGAGTATTGAAGCCTTTGACGACTTTGTGCAAACAGCGGAACGCCTTGCTGTTGAACTGGGTGGTCAGTTACATGACCAGAAACACTGCGTCATTACTCACCAGGCACTGATGCAGATGCGAGAACAGCTCGCGGAATCCTTACTGCATACTCGCGCCGTATCCTGATGCAACAGGGTGGCAATGTGAAACCCGCCGAGCGTGCGGAACAGCTGCGGGAACAAATCCGGTTTCACAACTACCGCTATTACGTGCTCGATGATCCGCAGGTACCGGATGCAGAGTACGATCGCCTGCTACGTGAATTGCAGGCACTCGAAGC
>JBHPFC010000134.1:0-3701 GCA_042576405.1 Pseudomonadota bacterium
CGTAACGAAAACCAGACCAGCACACACCCGGCTACCAGGGCCGCCAGTATCATGCCTCCACCAGACTCCGGTAAAGGTCGAGTGTGCTGTCGATCATATCCTGCACCGTAGTAAAGCGTTGCGGCGCAACTTCAACCGGGTGTTCGAGCAACTCGCGGGTTACAGATTCCAGCGCATCCAGATCGCCAACCACTACACGCCCTGATGGATAGGCCGCATGCAATGTCTCACCAACACCACCATGGTCATAGCCGACAACCGGAACACCGAGACTGAGCGCCTCGCGCACCGCTCTTCCAAACGACTCAGGTTTGTTTGACAGCGAAAATACCAGGTTCGACATAGCCAGAACATCGCGAACATCCATGCGATGTCCGGTGAACGTTAGCGCACCGCCAAGACCCAAACGCTGTACCGTTTGCCGGACTTCACGGGCATATTTACTGTGCGCAGGATCTTCGGCACCGACGATCAGACCGTAAACCGGCAGCCCTGCCTTCAGCAGCCGCGACAACAACTGCAGAAAATCCAGGTGACCCTTGAGACGGGTAATACGCCCGGGCAGGGTCAGCACCTGACGCTCCAGTAAAAACGGGAAATCCTGGTACCAGCGTGCCATCCATGAGTCAGCGGGGCGGTAGCCATAGGCGAAGGTTTTAGGATCAATGCCGCGCTCAATAACCCGTATACGGGCAGTATCGACTGTCGGATAGTTGCTGGTCACGTAGTCGCGCGCAGTCCCGGAAACAGCGATAACCGCCTCACCGCGCGTCATAATGCGGCTGTAACGGCTAACCGAGTACAACCCGTGCACAGTCGTAACAAAACGTGGCCGTGTTTGGGCGGGAAACCCTTTCCAGGCCAGGTAGGCAATCCACGCTGGCAGGCGCGAACGCGCATGCAGGATGTCGACCCGCTCATCAAGAATCAGCTTCTGCAGACGCTTCACAAGACGCAGCGTCCACAGCGACTTTCTGCCAATTGGCCACTCAATGTGTTCGCTGCCCTGTCCTGTCAACCGACTGACCAGCTGGCCACCAGCCGATATCACCAGCGAACGGTGACCCGCCTTTACCAAACCGGCACCGAGTTCCAGTGTGCCGCGCTCAACGCCACCGGACTCCAGCGCCGGCAATAGCTGCAAAACAGTTAGTGAGCGTTTAGCCATTGTTCATTTATCCACTGTGCACATCGGTCAGCTTCGTTCAGCACTTGCCCCGGGCCTGCAGAAAGTCGCAGTTGCCCCGGTGCACCTATCCAGCCGTCACTAATCAGCAGGTCAACACCCCGGGTAACTCTGCTGGAACGTTGACGACGCACCTCCAGCAAGCCTACGCGCGCGCCTGAACTCAATGCCTCGTAGATCATCGAGACACTATCCTCGCTGACCCAGACTTCACCCGCTTCGGCCATGCGTTCCGCCAGCCAGCCGGATGGTGTTTGCTGGAAGGGCAAAACTTCCACACCTGGCAATTCCCCGGCCAGCCGGCCAGGCAGTGCCACCGGTGTACGTCGTGAGCTGGTTAACCACCAGCGGCGTTTTGGCCGCATACGAATCAATTGCTCCAACTGCTGCAATAGCGTGTCGTCATCCCAGTGGTAGTGACGTGAAGGACCGCCGATTACGACCAGCCCCACATCGCTGCCATGCGCCCCGCCCGGTCGCATAGTATTCAATACGCCCCTGGTGATGAGCTGGTTACTCATCGGTTCAACACCATCGTGTTCCGGCACAATACACAGGTCAAACCAGGCTCGTGGCAGGCTGGGCTTCATTAACACCACACAGCGGCCACCGAAGCGACGGCGCGCTGCGAGCAAATGAAAGTGTGTCGCGTGTCCTGCACCCAGCAGCAAATCAGGCGGCGGCAGTCCCTCGCCGGGCGGATAGCGCCTGGACAACCACCACCAGCCAGGCTGCCC
This sequence comes from Pseudomonadota bacterium, assembly GCA_042576405.1. GTDB lineage: Bacteria > Pseudomonadota > Gammaproteobacteria > DSM-19610 > DSM-19610 > Thiogranum. Next base: position 1,924 of record JBHPFC010000134.1, read on the forward strand.
CGGTCTGGTGATATCCAGCTGGTACTCTGCAACGGTACGCCGCTCCCGCAAGGCGCCCACCAAACCCAGGCTCTGATGATCGTGACCGGGCTTGCCATCACTGAATCGCCATATGACGGTCTCTTCCACCTGCCCCGGAGTCAATCGCCCTTCAATATGTAGTCAGCACCGCAATAAGGACACTTCGCCTTGCCGGTATCCTCAATGGGCAGATACACGCGCGGGTGCGAGTTCCACAGGCTCATGCTGTCCATCGGACAATGTAATGGCAGATCGGCACGCGTCACTTCATATCTGTTTTCGGCATTTGCCTGGGTGTATTTGCTGCCGCCGGCATCGGCGGCCGTATTTGGACTCGGCACAACGGGTTCCTCCTGAAATTACTCCACCAACGTCAGCCACTCGGGGTAGTCTTCGCGACGCCCGTGAACCTGATCAAAATACTGGGTCTGCAACTTTTCCGTGATCGGGCCACGTGTTCCGCTACCAATCGCGCGATTATCAACTTCACGAATCGGCGTCACTTCGGCGGCCGTTCCGGTAAAGAACGCTTCATCGGCAATATACACTTCGTCGCGCGTAATTCGCTTTTCACGAATCTCCAGGCCTTCGTCGATGGCCAGCGTGATGAGAGTATCACGTGTAATTCCTTCCAGCGCCGATGTCAGATCCGGTGTGTAGAGCACACCGTCACGGATAATAAAAATATTCTCACCGCTGCCCTCGGCCACATAGCCTTCATTATCCAGCAGCATGGCCTCGTCGTAACCGCAATCCAGCGCCTCCTGAAGGGCCAGCATGGAATTCATATAGTTACCGTTCGCCTTGGCCTTGCACATGGTGATGTTGACGTGATGACGTGTATATGACGAAGTGCGTATACGAATACCCTTTTCCAGATTTTCCTTACCGAGATAAGCACCCCACTCCCAGGCAGCGACAATGACATGCACCTTGAGGTTATCCGCACGTATGCCCATACCTTCAGAGCCGTAAAAACACATCGGGCGCAGGTAGGCCGACTCCAGCTTGTTCTGGCGCACCACATCGATTTGCGCCTGGTTTAACGTGTCCTTGTCAAAAGGTATTTTCATCTGCAGGATATGTGCAGAACGGAACAGGCGATCAGTATGTTCCTTGAGGCGAAATATAGCCGTACCCTGTTCCGCATCATAGGCGCGCACGCCCTCAAACACGCCCATACCATAGTGCAGCGTATGGGTAAGTACGTGGGTAGTGGCTTCCCGCCAGGGTACCATTTCACCGTCATACCAGATGACACCGTCACGATCGGCCATCGACATTATTCAATCTCCCGAATCAAAAATTTTTCAGCTTTCCATCAACTGCTTCCAGATCGCTGCAACATCGCGGCGTTCACTGTGCAGTATTTCCGGATCGACCACTGTCGTAGCTTCGGCCAGCGTCAAGCGGTGGCCGAGTGCCCGATACTGGCGGTAAGCCTCGATAAGCGTCTGGGCATAAGCTGACTTCAACAGGCCTTCGTTAGCCAGCGCTTTCAGCAGGTGGATAGTTCCCGAATGCTGCAGTAACTGCGGGTGGTCACTGCACCAGCGCAGAACGAGAAATTGAACCATAAATTCGATATCAACGATACCTCCGCGGTCCTGCTTGAGGTGAAATTCTCCGCTGCGACCACCGCCCAGCTCGCGTCGCATCCGCTCACGCATCTCGCGCACCTCGCTGCGCAGGTTTTCAAGTTTGCAATCGCCAGCCAGGACTTCGGCGCGAATTTTGTTGAAGCGCCGCCCCAAGGC
>JBHPFC010000135.1:0-3492 GCA_042576405.1 Pseudomonadota bacterium
GCTTTTCTGGGCGGTGGTATGCAACTTGACGAACCGGCTGCGCGAGCAGCTCTACAGCCGCTGGCACGGCGCATGGATGTGTCCGTAGAGCAGGCAGCACGCGGTGTTGTTGAGCTGGCTAATGAGCACATGGCGCAGGCGCTGCGGGTGATTTCTGTGGAACGGGGCATTGATCCTGCGGCCTACACCCTGATGGCATTTGGTGGCGCAGGCGGACTGCATGTGTGCGCGCTGGCCGAAGCCCTTTCGATGCGGCATGCGTTGGTGCCAATCCATGCTGGTGTGTTATCGGCACTGGGCATGCTGGCGGCGCCACGCGGCAGGCAATTGTCACATACCTTGTGTCTGCCGGCCGTAATGCTGGCAGATGAAGACGTAGCAAGGCATATGCAGACGCTGGTCGAACAGGGGGGCGAGGAGTTGCTTGCCGAGGGCGTGGATGGTGATGCCATACGCACAGATTTCAGCCTCGACCTGCGCTATCAGGGTCAGAGTTTCACCTTGAATGTACCCTATACGCGTTTGCTAGAAACGCTGGACGATTTTCATCGGGCGCACTACCAGCGCTTTGGTCACCGGCTGGATGCTCCGGTAGAGCTGGTGAATGTGTGTGCCTCACTGCATGTTGCCGTGGCGGAGCTGCCCCTGAACGGCATCGAGTCGGAAGTGGGTCCGGGCACCATTGAGAGAGTGATTCTGGACGGGGAGGCGCAGCCAGTACCGGTGCTGCAGCGCAACAATCTGGAGGCAGGGCGAACTTATCCCGGGCCCATGCTGGTGATTGATCTGGTAGCCACGACCTTTGTCGCTGCCGGGTGGTATGCCGTGCTACACGACAATGGTTGCCTGATGCTGGAAAGGACGGCATAGTCTCTTGTAGCGGTCGCATGTGATCACGTTACGCTGTTGAACAATGGATACTATTAATCTTTCCCAGCCAGAGCTGTACATTAATCGAGAACTGAGTATGTTGCAGTTCAATCGGCGCGTACTGGAACAGGCCAAGGATCCTTCTACACCGTTGCTTGAGCGCTTGAAATTCCTGTGTATTTCGAGCACAAATCTCGATGAGTTTTTTGAGATTCGGGTATCAGGTCTGAAGCAGAAAATCGCCTCGGGTTCGGTACAGGCAGGCCCTGATAACTTCTCTCCTGCAGAAGTAATGAGTCATATAAGCGCGGAAGCGCATCGACTGGTTGACGAGCAATATCGGGTGTTGAACGACGAGCTGATCCCGGAGCTGGAAAAGCATCGCATCCGCTTCGTGCGCCGAACCCATTGGAATGATGCTGCGGAAGCCTGGCTGCATAATTTCTTTTCCCAGGAATTGTTGCCGGTACTGAGCCCGTTGGGTCTTGACCCGGCCCACCCGTTCCCGCGCATTCTCAACAAGAGCCTGAACTTTGTCGTGTCGCTTGAAGGTAAGGACGCGTTCGGCCGTTCCAGCGGAACGGCCATCGTGCAGGCGCCGCGTTCGTTGCCAAGGCTGATCCGCTTGCCGGCTGAATACGGTGGTGGCGAGTACGATTTCGTTTTTCTGTCGTCTATTATCCATGCGCACGTAGGCGACCTGTTTCCCGGCATGGAAGTCACGGGTTGCTATCAGTTTCGGGTGACACGTAACAGTGATCTGTTTGTCGATGAAGAGGAAATAGACGATTTGTTGCACGCGGTCGAAGGTGAGTTGCTGTCGCGTCGCTACGGTGATTGTGTGCGACTCGAGGTGGCAGACAACTGTTCTACGGAAATGGAGGAGTTTCTGCTATCGACATTTCGTCTTGGACAGGATGATTTGTACCGCGATAACGGTCCGGTGAATCTGAATCGTCTTTTCGCAATCAGTGACCTGGTGGAAATGCCAGAGCTCAAGTTTCCGCCCTTTAGTCCGCGTCGACCAAAGGGGTTGGCCAGCGACCAGAATATATTCGAGGCAATTCGTGCCGGCGATATACTGCTGCACCATCCTTTTGATTCTTTCCTGCCGGTGATCGACCTGCTAAAGCAGGCGGCGCAGGATCGCCAGGTGCTGGCCATCAAGCAGACGCTCTATCGAACGGGACCGGATTCGGCGATTGTCGATGCCCTGGTGGACGCAGCGCGTTCAGGTAAGGAAGTGACTGTCGTTATTGAGTTGCGAGCGCGGTTCGACGAAGCGGCTAACATCAAGCTGGCCAACCGCTTGCAGGAAGCAGGTGCCCACGTGGTATATGGTGTGGTGGGATACAAAACGCATGCAAAAATGCTGCTGGTGACGCGGCGTGAAACCAGAAAACTGCGTCAGTATGTACATCTTGGTACTGGTAATTACCATGCGCGCACGGCACGATTGTATACCGACTACGGGCTGTTGACCTGTGCTCCTGCCATGGGGCGGGATGTGCACCGCGTTTTCCAGCTCCTCACCAGTCTCGGCAAGACCAAGGCGCTTTCAAAAATATTGCAGGCGCCCTTCACCCTGCACAAAAAGATGCTCGAAAAGATCGAGCGCGAGGCGACCAATGCGCGTGCGGGCAAGCCGGCGCGAATCATCGTCAAGTGCAATGCCCTGATCGAGCCTCAATCGATACGTGCCTTGTATGCTGCGTCACAGGCAGGGGTCAAAATTGATCTGATTGTGCGCGGAATTTGTTGCCTGCGTCCGGGTATTGCCGGTGTGTCGGAGAACATTCACGTGCGATCTATTGTTGGACGCTTTCTGGAGCATACGCGGGTGTTCTATTTTCATAACGATGGGGATGAGGAGTTATACCTGTCGAGCGCTGACTGGATGGGGCGTAACTTTTTCCAGCGCGTCGAGACTGCGTTTCCCATCGAGGATGAAAAGTTGCGACGGCGTATTATAAAAGATGGTCTGGAAATCTATCTTTCGGATAATAAAGAGGCCTGGTTGTTACAGAAAGATGGTGAATACAAACGCCGCAGGCCGGCTGCAAATCAGCGAATTCGTAGTGCGCAAACCAGTTTACTTGACAGCCCCTGATAATGGCTGTCAGGCGATTTTCAGTTTTATGCCAACAGCGGCGAGGTTCTTCTTCTCCGCATTGAGGTCCGCGGTGGTAAGAGGGTGTTCCTTGATCCAGTCATCGGGAAAGGTCAGTTTAATATTGCCGGTAGTGGCAGTTACGCGAATGTCACGGGTGTTACGGTGACTGCGGCTACGGTGTAGCAGAACGGACAGGCGCAGCAGTGCTATCAGGCGGATAGAGTAATCAGCCTGGTCAGGGGGCATGTTTTCAAATATTGCTTTGCGAAGTTTTCGTCTATGGTGACGTACCAGGAGGGCGAGAATCCGCTGGTCACGTTGCGTAAATCCGGGTAGGTCAGCGTATTCGAGCAGGTAGCCACCGTGCTTGTGGTACTGGCTATGCGCAATCACCAGGCCAATTTCATGCGTCAGCGCCGCCCAGCGTAACCACTGGGAGGTGCTTGATTCTTCCATGTTCCAGGCATCAGCGCATTGTTTGGCTAGTGACAACGCAGTTTCTTCAACGC
>JBHPFC010000136.1:0-3385 GCA_042576405.1 Pseudomonadota bacterium
TTTATCGAAATTGCCTTCATACAAAAGCTGTTGCTGTTCCTTCATCACCCGCTTTACGCAGTTGCGGTGGTACTCAGCAGTTTCCTGGTTTTTTCAGGTCTGGGGAGTGCGTGGTTGGGGGGCGTCTCTCCGGGTAACCGTAGCAAGCTGTTGAGCCTGGCCGTCACAGGAATTTTGATACTTGGCACGTTATATCTGCTGTCACTGGATACAATAATAGACGGCCTGGCGACCTTGCCCGAAGCCATGCGTATCCTGATTAGTGCCGCCCTGATCGCACCACTGGCATTCTGTATGGGTATGCCCTTCCCGCTAGGGCTTGGCCGGCTGGCAGACTATGCACCAACGCTTATACCCTGGGCGTGGGCTATCAATGGCTGCGCATCCGTAATCAGTGCCGTGCTGGCGACCCTGCTTGCCGTTCACCTCGGTTTTTCCGCTGTCATCGCCACGGCACTGGGGCTTTATGCACTGACCTTATTAGTGTTCCCGACACCTTGTCAGGAATAAAGCATACTCTTACTAAACGCAGCGCCTGGCAAACCAGATAATGTGCCGCGCCCCCTTCGCTCCACGCGAACGTACCCGTATTTCCTCGACCTCGAAGCCTGTCTTCCGCAGCCGTTGCAGAAATTTCTGGTCCGGGCCGGCTGACCACACAGCCAACACACCATTGGCACGCAGTGCTGCATAAGCTGCGTTCAAGCCATCTATATCATAAAGCCGGTCGTTCTCTTTGCGCGTAAGCCCCTCAGGACCATTATCTACATCCAGCAGAATCGCATCATAGGCTTGCTGCTCCGCGTCTATAATGCGGGCGACATCGCCCTCGTGCACAAGAACCCGCGGATCTTCGAGTGGGTTGCCGGCAAATTTACCCAGCGGCCCCCTGTTCCAGGTCACTACTTCCGGCACCAGTTCCGCTACAACTACCTGAGCCTGGCTGCCGATGTGGCGGAGCGCCTCGGCCAGGGTAAATCCCATGCCCAACCCGCCAATAAGCAGCCGCGGCTTTTCGCAATCTGAAAGTCTGGCACAGGTATGCTCCGCCAGCGCGTCTTCGGAACCATGCACACGACTGTTCATGAGTTCACCACGGCCTTCCAGTTTGATCGAGAATTCATCGCCTCGCTGGTACAGACGAAGCTCCCCACCTTTTCCAGGCACTTGTGCACTATCGAGTAAAATCCAGGGGGTCATATATGTCTCATGTCAAAAAGAAGAACCGGATAGATACTTGCTACCCGTTATCGTTACATTGCGATAAAGGCAACTGTTGGCAGGGTTTACCGGGGATAAGAGTCCGGACTCAATCCGTTGACCCCATGCTCCGCAAATACAAACTTTCCACTTTCTCCCTGGCCCATGGGGTTTTCCGCAAAAACTTCAGGCTCGATTTGATACTTGGATCATTACTAAAACATTTGATGTTGATTGTTCGTCCCAGCTCCTCCCAGCCATAGCGCTCCACAAGATGGGTCAGGATCTTCTCCAGCGTCATACCATGCAGCGGATTATTGGTCTGGCGACCCGTCATCATGCGTCCGGTGTCTCTGTGTTCTTACCGGCAACACTCTCCCCGCTATTTTCGGCCTTTTTCACTCGAATTTTACTACCGCCGACATCCCGCGCATTGAGTTCCTTGATAGCCACCTTGGCCTCGCCCACAAGCGGCATTTCAACGAAACCAAAACCTTTTGATTTTCCTGTCTTCGCATCAGTCACAACTGTGCAGTACTGTACATTCCCGTATTCCTCAAACAAGGAAAGTAACTCCGTTTCCGTCGTTTCCCGGGACAGATTACGCACTAAAATTTTCATACTTACACCAGACAGTGATCTCAAATGGATAAATTGATTTATGCATTCCTACTGCAGTTTCCTTGCCTTGAAATACCGCCCCTTTATTCTTCCGGTCGAGAGTCCTTTCAACGCCTTGTCTACCACTGACCGCTCAATCGCCACATATGCCTGCCGATCAAAGACATCGATCTTGCCAACCTGATTGCCGTCTATACCCGACTCACCGGTCAACGCGCCCAGTATATCCCCTGGACGCACCTTACCCTTGCGGCCCCCATCGATACACAGTGTGACCATGGGAGGCCTGGTATCAAGCTTCTGATTAACTTCCAAATCATCGATTGCAGAAAACCGAACCGGACTTTTCTGATAGTCTTCAATCGCATTCACCCGGTAAGACTCAGCGGAAATATACAGACTCAGGGCCAGCCCCGATTTCCCGGCTCGGCCGGTGCGGCCGATACGATGAATGTGCACCTCAGGATCCGGGCTTAACTCAAAATTGATTACCGCTTCCAGGTCCTTGATATCAAGACCACGTGCGGCAACATCAGTCGCTACCAGAATAGAACAGCTCTTGTTGGAAAACTGCACCAGTACTTGATCGCGGTCTCGCTGCTCAAGATCCCCATGCAGGGCAAGAGCGCTAAAGCCCTTTGCCTGCAAAGCATCTGCAACCTCCTGGCACTTCTGCTTGGTGTTGCAAAAGATGACGCAAGACGCTGGATTATAGTGCCCTAGTAACGCCACCAGGGCGGCCAGTCGTTTATCCTTGCCAGCCACCTCATAGAATTTTTGCTCGATGTTACTTTGGGTGTGCGTCGCTTCAACACTTACCCGGACAGGCTTTTTCTGCATGGACTCACTGATCTGCTCAATGGCCTCGGGATAGGTCGCGGAGAATAACAGGGTCTGCCGATTGCCAGGTGTTGCGGCAACGATTTCGGCAATGTCGTCGTAAAACCCCATATCCAGCATCCGGTCTGCCTCATCAAGAACCAGGGTTTTGACCTTGTCCAGCTTGAGCGAATTCTTGCGCAGATGTTTCAGAATCCGCCCAGGCGTACCCACAATGATATGCGCGCCGTGCTCCAGCGAGCCCAACTGAGGGCCGAAGGGTACGCCCCCGCACAATGTAAGCAGTTTAATATTCGGAATTACACTCGCCAGGCGGCGTATCTCCTTGCTCACCTGGTCGGCAAGTTCCCGAGTGGGACACAGCACCAATGACTGTACATTAAAATCACGAACATTCAGCCGGGTGATTACCCCGATGCCAAATGCTGCTGTCTTGCCACTGCCGGTTTCGGCCTGGACGATGATATCACTGCCCTGCAGAATCCCAGGCAAGCTTTGCGCCTGAACAGGCGTCATGGCCTGATAACCCATGGATTCAAGATTAGCGAGCAAAGCGGCATCCAGCCCCAGAACGGAAAAAGCTGTGGTCGTCATAGTAGCGTTATCTCTCAACCATCGTTTTCATTATACCTGTAACGTTACCCGTCACGGCGGTTATCACAGCAAATCAATCCTGCTGCCACATGGCATGTCCAACCGGCAGCTTGAGCGGGAAGCGGAGAAT
>JBHPFC010000137.1:0-3253 GCA_042576405.1 Pseudomonadota bacterium
ACTTCCGGGAAGCCGTCAAAGACCGCAGGTGCCGACAGGCTTAATGGCTGGACAGTAGTCCGAAACCTGCGCAGATGGTGAAACCCCGGCAGAATTTTCTGTTCGTGGTCACCGCAACCGGTGTTTCCGGCCTTTTTGGCTGGCGCACCGTAACAGTGGATGGGGTTGTACTCTTGTCCCGTCTACGGAGGTAAACAGGTGGCACTAAGTCTTGAAGAGAAAAAGGCTGTAGTTTCGGAGGTTGCTGTAATCGCCGCTGAGGCGCATTCAGCCGTTGCTGCCGAGTATCGTGGTCTGACCGTTGAGGAGATGACGGAGTTGCGTGCCAAGGCGCGTGACGGCGGAGTCTACCTGCGCGTGGTCAAGAACACGCTCGCCAAACGTGCTATTGAAGGTACTGACTTTGAGTGTATGCAGGACGGTCTGGCCGGCCCGCTGCTGCTGGCTTTCTCCCAGGAGGAGCCAGGTGCAGCTGCGCGACTGGTAAAGGACTTTTCCAAAGAGCACGATCAGTTGATACCCAAACTGGTGTCGTTTGGCGGTGAGATGCTCAGCGCATCGGATCTGGATCGTCTGGCGAAGATGCCGACCCGCGACCAGGCTATCAGCTTGCTGATGGCCGTAATGAAAGCCCCGACCGAGAAGTTTGTCCGTACCCTCAACGAGGTGCCTGGCAAGCTGGTTCGTACCGTGGCGGCCGTTCGCGATCAGAAACAATCAGCCTAATCTATTTAATAGTTATCAATTTTCTGGAGTAAGCAATTATGGCAACGTCTCAAGAAGACATTTTGGAAGCGATTTCCAGCATGAGTGTAATGGAGGTCGTCGATCTGATCTCCGCTATGGAAGAAAAGTTCGGTGTATCTGCAGCTGCTGCTGTGGCAGCCGCTCCGGCAGCTGCTGGTGATGCTGGTGTAGCCGCAGAAGAGCAGACCGAGTTCGACGTAGTGATGACAAGCTTTGGTGCCAACAAGGTTTCCGTCATCAAGGCTGTTCGTGGTATTACCGGCCTGGGTCTGAAGGAAGCAAAGGATCTTGTGGAAGGTGCGCCTTCTCCAATCAAGGAAGCTGCTTCCAAAGACGAAGCCGAAGACATCAAGAAGCAGTTGGAAGAAGCCGGCGCGTCTGTCGAGGTCAAGTAACAACCTTGACGCCAGCAGGCATTGCCCAACTGGCCACCGCTGGCCGTATGCTGGCGGGACGTCCGGGAGCGGCTGGTAGCGCATATGCGCTACCGGCCTTTTCCCGTTTCTAGTATTTAGAAAATTTTGTTAAGAGGAACACCGATGGCTTACAGCTATACCGAAAAGAAACGTATTCGCAAGGATTTCGGCAAGCGGCAGAGTGTACTGGAGGTACCGTATCTTCTGGCGACGCAGCTGAATTCGTATCGGGACTTTTTGCAGGCTGATAAAGCTGTCGATAACCGTATCGACAAAGGCCTGCATGCAGCCTTTTCTTCGGTGTTCCCGATTACCAGTTACGCAGGAACTGCGGCGCTGGACTATGTCAGCTATCGGCTGGGTGAGCCGGTTTTTGATGTAAAAGAATGTCAGATGCGCGGCATGACCTATGCAGCCCCGTTGCGCGCGCTGGTGCGTCTTATCATTTACGATAAAGATGGCGCCAACAAGTCCATCAAGGACATCAAGGAGCAGGAAGTCTACATGGGCGAACTGCCGTTGATGACAGACAACGGTACCTTTGTGATTAATGGTACCGAGCGTGTCATTGTCTCCCAGCTGCACCGTTCGCCGGGCGTGTTCTTTGATCACGACAAGGGCAAGACCCATTCGTCAGGCAAGTTGCTGTTCTCCGCACGTGTAATTCCTTACCGCGGTTCGTGGCTGGACCTGGAGTTCGACGCCAAGGATTCGCTGTTCGTGCGTATCGACCGCCGCCGCAAGTTGCCGGCGACGGTGTTGTTGCGTGCGCTTGGTTATGAAACCGAGCAGATACTGGACATTTTCTTCGATACCAACACCTTCTATATCGGGGCCGAAAAACTCGAACTGGATCTGGTGGCCGAGCGCTTGCGCGGTGAAACCGCAACTTTCGATATCAAGGCCAAGAACAAGGTGATTGTCGAAGAAGGGCGACGTGTTACTGCGCGGCATATTCGTGAGCTTGAAAAAGCCAACATCAAGAAACTGGAAGTGCCGGTAGAGTATCTGGTCGGCAAGATGTTGTCGAAGAGCCTGGTCAACACCGAGACCGGTGAAGTAATCGCCAATGCCAATGACGAACTTACAGAAGAGTTGATTGAAGCTATTCGTGCCGCAGGCGTGAAGGAAATCACCACACTGTATATCAACGATCTTGATCGTGGTCCGTATATTTCCAATACTCTGCGCATCGATCCTACGACCACGCAGCTGGAAGCGCAGGTGGAAATTTACCGTATGATGCGTCCGGGCGAACCCCCCACCAAAGACGCTGCGCAGAACCTTTTCCATAACCTGTTCTTCACTTTTGAGCGTTACGACCTGTCGGCTGTGGGACGCATGAAGTTCAACCGTCGTGTGGGCAATGAGGGTGATACCGGTGTTGGCATCCTCTACGACGGTGTTTACTTCAATAAGCGCGCAGGAAAAGGTGATGAGGTTGCCAAAAAATCCGTCGAAAAACTGGGTGACAGCTCCGATATCCTCAAGGTGATGACCACCCTGGTGGATATTCGCAATGGTAACGGTGTGGTTGATGATATCGATCACCTTGGTAACCGGCGTATCCGCTGTGTAGGCGAAATGGCTGAAAATGTATTCCGCATTGGTCTGGTGCGTGTAGAGCGGGCCGTCAAGGAGCGTCTCAGTGTCGCCGAGTCGGAAAGCCTGATGCCCCAGGAGCTGATTAATGCCAAGCCGGTGGCTGCTGCAATCAAGGAATTCTTCGGTTCCAGCCAGCTATCGCAATTCATGGATCAGAATAATCCGTTGTCTGAAGTTACGCATAAACGCCGTGTCTCTGCATTGGGACCCGGTGGCCTGACTCGTGAGCGCGCGGGTTTCGAGGTGCGCGACGTGCACCCGACCCACTACGGTCGTGTCTGCCCGATCGAGACACCGGAAGGCCCGAATATCGGGTTGATTAATTCACTGGCTGTGTATTCACGCACCAATGAGTACGGCTTCCTGGAAACGCCTTACCGCAAGGTGGTCGATGGCCGCGTAACTGATGAAGTGCAATATCTTTCAGCTATCGAGGAAGGTGAGTTTGTTATCTCCCAGGCGATAGCTGACATAGTCCAGCGCCG
>JBHPFC010000138.1:0-3094 GCA_042576405.1 Pseudomonadota bacterium
GGCAATCAGTGCCCCTGCGGCCTCGAAGATTGCGGCTATCAGGATAGCCCCTGTCAGGGTAAGCGCTCTCGAACCAACTGCCGGGCCTACATTATTCGCAACATCATTGGCACCGATGTTAATGGCCATGTAGCCACCAATCATTGCGGCAATGACCAGAAGAACCCCGTGTACGCCTTCAACAGGGCGCATGAGCGCGAACAGCATAATACCGACGATAAACAGTAATGCCATACCAACCCTGAATAGCTCGGGCCGATTGGCCTGAGTGGCAGTTTCTATCTGGTTAAGATTTTTTAATTCCATGAAGGCATCCCCGATTCGTCAACAACTGGCTTTTATGACACTTTTATTGCAGTGATAATACTGCGATATGAGTCTCCACGCATAAAAAAACAACAGCTGACACCAGCCAGACGGGGGAGGGGAAACAAACCCAAAGCTACCGACGAGGTCCAAGAACAAACCCCCGCCAAGCGACGGGGATCGATGAGCTGGGCGCATCAAACCCTTCACCTCATTCCAATGGTAGTTATCCAAGGGGCAGAGCCAGGCTGCCGGTTGACCTGACGCCCGGGATAGCCGCGCACAAGGTGAATTCCGCCGCAGGCGGAAGAGCAGGTCCCCTGGGGGAAGCGGTACAGGCGAGGGCGAATGGTTGGATAGTCAGTGCGGAATGGCGCAAGATTTCGCGGCGGTGGCATGCGGTCGTGTACGCAAGAGAGGTTGCGTGATATGTTGGATTTCCCGCTTTCGGGTTAAGTCTGATTAGGGGTAAAACTGGAGTCATTACGTTTCGTTTATCAGCAATATTAAGGAGAACAAGATGTTTCACCCTATAGAAATACCATTTGGCTGTGTAATGTTATTCAACGTGGTTGATTTAAAAGATGGTGTGGCCGTTGAGGATGTTGAATTGGTGCTTGGTCAAATGTGCAACGTGGTGAAAAACAACTACGGCGATGACAATGGTGGATTTATCGGTGGTCAGGTTTTCAAGAATGCAGGTTTTATCTCAGATGAAGGTTCGGTGATGAGCGATGCTAGTGACAAACGAATTCAACAGAATATGGGGGACATCGTTATTGTTACTTATTGGAAGTCGTTTGATCAGCACGAGAAGTCGCATGCTGACGCCCTGTTCAAGGAGCAGTTTTCCAATTTGGCCAACTTTTGTGATGCGACCTTTGAAGTGGGTTACGAGATGCTGTGGCAGGGCGTGCCCGAGGACGAATAAACCTCTCAATCCGAATATCTTTGCAAAACCGGATAGCCTGGCGGGAATGGCTAATCCTGATCGGGAGCATCAATTACGCTAATCGGCAGGAGTCGACCCTCAGCAGACCTCCAGATCCTTTTTACATAAACGAATACTGGCCCCATTCCAGAGAGCGGCGTGCCAGTCGGCCAGGGACAGGGGACAGCGGGTGTCTTTGCAGTGCCCGGCGCCGGCAGCAGTGGTGCGAACCAGTGAAAGACTCCGGCTAGGGAACGATCAGGGCAGCACGGTGACGCTTTCGGCGCCCTGCCACAGCAGGCGTTGCCGCCAGACCTGTGGGTCATCATTGCCACAGTGGATCAGCAGCAGGATCTTACCGTCGAGGATGGCCTGGTGCAGTTCTTCGAGTTTTTCCTCGGGGATACCCAGGCGGTGAAGGGCAATACCGAGCCGCGTTGCCAGCGCAGAACCAGCCATTACCCCGGCGCCCAGTACCGCACCGGCAATGGCATTTATGACAGGGCCGGCAGCCAGCAACGGGCCGATGCCGGGTACCACCAACAGACCGCTGGCACCAGCCAGTAGGCCGGCCAAGGAGCCCCAGAGTGCGCCCTGTTCGCTCCAGACGCGCACCCGTTCCTCCTCATCACTGTAGGCGATGCCGAGAAAGTCATCGCCATGTCCGCCGGCATGGTGCAGCAGCGATATCTGATCCATGGGGAAGTCATGCTTAATTAGCTGTTCTACGACCCGTGTGGCGGGCTCGGGGGAACTGAACAGCGCTGCGATCAGCGGTTCCTGGTGCGATCCAACGTGCATGGCTTGCCCTCTGTGTGTCTTATCGATCTGTACAGCCAACTCATCGCATCAGGTGTGCCGCCGCATCGGATAAAGACTTTTGGCCGGATCCTGTCCTTTGACTGTCTCATCTGGCATTGAGGGGCCTATCAGGCAGGAATCGACCCAGAACTGACCTTCGTTCAAAGGTCAACAAATGACTGATAATACTGGAAGCAGTCGTGCCCGAGCCGGTCTCTGGACGACCATCTTCACACATTCCGGTCATTTGGTAACCACTAATGTAACTGACAGCCCTTCTCCCTCAAGTCCGTGGTAATGAGGCCATATGCCGCGCACATAAGTTCCTGCCCGTGTTTGCCGCTAAAAAGGTAATAAGCTCGTGCCGGCTCCGGTGGCTGCCGGCGGGAACAGCGCAAGTTTCAGTAATTATTAGTAAAAATAGCGATGTTGCCGCCGGCGCGGGTGGTATGAACAGGCGGGCGCTTAATGGGAGGCAGTCCCGCTCCAGCCACGGTTTCCAACAACAGGACTAGCTGCAGAGCAACGAGTCATGAAAGACGACATCAAGGTCATCATCACCCTGGGCTTCAGTGCCATCCTTACGCTGGTGTTCGTGCTGGTGTTGGTGGCCCTCAGCCAGCTGCAGGAGCTCAACCGGGGTATGTCGACACTGGTCGAGGAGACCAACGCCAAAATGGAAGCAGCCCACGGCATGCGCGATGCCATACGCTTGCGTGCCAACAGCCTGAAATCCATGCAGCTCCTGGACGATATGTTCGCCCGGGACGAGCAGCTGATGAAGTTTATCGATTACTCGGGCAAGTATCGCCGGGCGCGCGAACAGCTCGTCGTCCTGGAGATGGATGAACGTGAACGCGACCTGCATGTGCGACTCACCGAAATGACCCGCGTTGCCCAGCCGGTGAACGAATATGCAGTCGAACTGTTGATGAGCGATGCGCCCGGCGGGGAGATCGAGGCGGCGATGGAAGAAGCGAGCGGACACCGTACCCTCCTGCTGCGCATGCTCGACGAACTGGTTGCCCTGGAAAAGACCAATGCCGCTCGGGCGCT
>JBHPFC010000139.1:0-3086 GCA_042576405.1 Pseudomonadota bacterium
GGTTTAGCAAGAAAACGACGCGTTTTGACATTGATGCAGCTCCTCGATAAAGAATCCTGCTGATTCGCAGTTTGGATATGTTGTATGGCCCGGCGGATACGCGCAAGTTCCTCAAGACGGAAATTTGACGTTTGCCGGCGGCAGCCGCGCGGCAATCAAAACGTCGTATTTTTGACGTTAATCCGGTATCCCAAACCAAGAACATTTTTATAGTGTTGATACAATTGGAGTTTATATCTCTGTCAAGGTCATGGCATGAAAATCGCATTTTCCACACCATGCGACTGAAACAACCGGAAGTCCCTATGAATAAACAGCTGCACACCATTGCAGACACGTCGATCGGCGCATCACCAGCTGGTGATCGCTCCGTGCTGTCCGACCTGACCGCACGCAAGGCCCTGGAGATCACCCGGGCCCTGCAAACGAGCCTCGATCCCACGCGTCTGATAGAACTGTTCAGCATGGAAGCCGGCACTCTGATCGTTCATCAGGGTCTTCGTTACAGCAATGACGAGCTCGACCTGGAAGTGAAACTCGGCAATCAGGCACGCCACAGCTGCACATACAAGCTGAATATCGGTGACGAACCTTTAGGCAAGCTGACCTTCAGACGCAACCAGAAATTTACCGAAGCCGAGACCGAAGCGATAGAGCAATTACTGTGCAGCCTGCTCTACCCGCTGAGAAACGCACTTCTCTACCAGGACGCCTTACAGCTTGCCCAGAAAGACCCGCTGACCGGAATCTGCAACCGTACTGCGCTGGACGAAATGATGCAGCGTGAACTGAGTCACGCGCGCCGTCAGAGTTCAAGCTGCGCCATGCTGATCCTGGATATTGATCACTTCAAGGCGATCAACGACAGGTACGGACACATTATTGGTGACTGCGCCCTGAAAGGTGTCGCGAATATGATGAAAACCTGCAAGCGCGATGGCGATTTACTATTCCGTTATGGTGGCGAGGAATTCGTAATACTGATGCGTGACACCGATCAGGACGGTGCATTGCTGCTTGCCGAACGCATTCGCGGATATATCGAGAACAATTCCTGCAATTGTTCTGGTGCCGATCTCAACATGACTGCCAGCGTGGGTGTCAGCATACTGCAAGATAATGACAGCCCGGTTTCGCTGTTTGCACGTGCCGACCAGGCTTTGTACAGCGCCAAGCGCAACGGCCGCAACCAGGTGCGCATGTCTGAACAGGCTGTGCAGTAAAGTTCCACCGGGGACAGGGTTAAACCTGTCCCCGTCGCTATTCACATTCCGTTCTTGAATACACTCAGGTCTGCGACTCCACTTTCGCGCACCTTGCGCAGAGCAACTGCGTATTCTTTTAAAACACCCAGTGCATAAGCAAAACGTGAGCGGAAATATTGATCCGCGTCCGGGTTGTTATCCGCCTCATTTTCATTCAGCACGCTTTCTACATTGCGTACAATGATCTGTTCAGGGATATAACAGATGCGATTGTTCTTGTAGCTGCTCATACGCAGTTCCGCAACGGGGTAAGCACCACCATCAGCGGACGATACGGTGACAATCAGCGCGGGTTTGTGGGCCAGCTCACCCTTGCCCCACATCAGAAAAAAGTTTTTCAGGCCGGACGGCACCTGACCGTGCCACTCCGGCGCAATCACCACAAACCCGTCACTGGAAGCCAGCTGTTCCGAAATCGGCTGCAGACGCTCCTGCCACTCCGGATTCCCGTCCCAGATGCTTTCGTCCCACAGGGGTAGTGGATTGCCTTTGAGGGAATAGAGCCAGGTCTCGTCGCAAAGTGCCTTTTCGCTCAGCGTGTCCTGAATATATCGCGCAACTTTCTCACTCTGGGAGTTCTTACGACTACTGCCGCTGATAATGCTTATTTTCATTCAACCTTGCCTCGACCGATCCTAATCCTCGTAAGCAATCACCCGATTGCGCCCGCGCTGCTTTGCCTCGAACAACGCCTTGTCGGCACGCTGGAGCACTTCGCCCGGAGTATCACCGGGGCGAATGCAGTCGTAACCGATACTTACAGTAACATCTCCCAATGGCTCCCCGGTATCAGTCCGTTTCAGGTTGCTTTCATCAACTTGCTGACGGATTGTTTCTGCGACACTTTTCACACCTGCTCGCGGCGCATTCTCGATAATCACAGCAAACTCGTCACCACCAAAGCGTGCCACCAGATCCTTGCCCTTGAAATTCTTTTTCAGGACAGATGCAACAAACTGCAGAACCTTATCACCAATCTGGTGGCCATGATTGTCGTTGATGGCCTTGAACTGATCAATATCAATCATTAGCAGGCATATGTTCTTCAACTGCTGCAAGGTATCATCAAGCGAATCAGCCAGCCGTTCATCAAAGGCACGCCGGTTTGAGAGGCTCGTCAGCGGATCCTTTACAGCCTCCTTGCGAACCTGATCGAGTTCTGCGCGCAACTTGTCAACTTCATCGGCACGGTCCTTCAGCGCACCCCTGATACTGCTGTTTGACTCAGACATTGCCCGCGTATCAGTCAGTATGGTGCGCACCACTTTGCGAATATCGCGGATGTCATCGGCACTTTCCAAACGGGTGCTGCAGCTGTTTAGCACGGCACTATAGTTATTCAGATCCAGACCGGCATCAAGCACAATCTGAATAATGTCGCCAAGCAATCGACAAAACTCGACCTCAATCTTTTCCAGTACATCTACACCAGGCGTTGCAACATAGCGCATGAACAGCGCTTTGGCTCTTGCAGGGTCGTAGATTTCCTTGCCAGACTCGATTTTTTCAAGTGCCGCCACCAGTTCCTCCGAACGCCCAAGGTGAAACTCGTACCAGAGCGCGTAGTTGATGGGGTTCATCGGGATATTCAACCGCGTCATCAGTGGGAATACCAGACGAGCGATCTCCTGGGCATGTCCAATGTCGCAAGGGTAATCCATTCCATTAGCGTCCTATTTCTGGCAGCTCAAGATGCGTCTGCAAAAACTCCACGATCTGGGTCCGGGATCGTGCGCCACTGAATCGGGCAACTTCTTCGCCATGGTTCACCAGCATCACTGTCGGGAAACCTCGTACCCGATAGTGGCCAGCCAACTTCAT
>JBHPFC010000140.1:0-3042 GCA_042576405.1 Pseudomonadota bacterium
CGGTACATGAATTTGGTCATTTCTGGGAAAAGGTGCCGCAAATTGGCTCGGTGCTGATTGGTGATGATGTCGAAATCGGCGCCAATAGCTGTGTGGACCGGGGGGCACTGGGCGATACCGTCATCGAAACCGGTGTGGAATGTAAACAGCCTGGTCAGTGGAATGTACTGCTGAATACCCAGGTTGAGTTTGTAATACTCCAGTTCCGAACCCGGTATCTTGGCCTCGACCGAAATACGACGCAGGCCACCATCGCTCGGGAAGATCCGCCGGTTACGTGTGTCATAAGCAAAACTTGTCGTCAGACCCAGGCTTTTGAAGTTGTCACCGTGCTCGTTCACAAAGTCGGTGATTTCGGTCGAGGCAAAATCGGCGACTTTCAGCTTGAGGCTGTCTGCTTCTATGCTGAACTGGAATGAATTGTACTCACTGACCGGAAAACCGTAACTAACGTTAGCGCCATAAGTATCCGTCGTATAATCGGCGATATTGGCCGAGTCAGCATCGGTTTCACGATAGAAGGCGCCAAACCCCCTGCTGATACCATCCACAGTGTAATACGGGTTGCTGTAGGAAAAACTGTACAGCGTGGTAACGTCACTGTTATTGACAGACACACTCACCCGACGACCGGTCCCAAGAAAATTATCCTGGGTGACACTGCCGTTAAGAATAACACCGGATGTCTGTGAGAAACCTACGCCGGCGGAAATGCTACCGGACGCCTGTTCGGTCACGGAGTAATTAACATCCACTGCGTCGGTAGTACCAGGAACCGCCGGCGTCTCTACATTCACTTCCTCGAAAAACCCCAGGCGTTGCAATCGGGTCCGGGAACGTTCGACCTTTTCCGCGGAGAACCATCCGCCTTCCATTTGCCGCAACTCCTGGCGCAACACCTCGTCACGAGTCTTGCTGTTGCCCGCAAAATTCACACGCCGCACATAGACACGTTTGCCGGGATCGACGAAAAATGTCAGGTCAACCTCGCGTGTTTCTTCATCAATGTCCGGGACAGTATTAACGTTGGCGAACGCATAGCCTTCATTTCCGAGACTGTCAGAGATTCGCGTTACAGTATCGGTGACGCGTTTGCGCGAAAATACATCGCCGGCATTGACCTGGAAGTTCGGGAACAACTGCTCGGGCGGGACCACCATTTCGCCTGACAGGCGCACTTCACGTACCTTGTACTGCTGTCCCTCATTAATGTTAATGGTGATATAGATGTCTTTCTTGTCGGGGGTGATGGATACCTGGGTCGAGTCGACATTGAAATTGATGTAACCGCGATCCTGGTAGTAGGAGCGCAATGTCTCCAGGTCAGCAGCAAGCTCCTGTTTGGAGTACTGATCATCCTTGGTATAGAACGACAGCCAGTTTGGTGTACTCTGGTTGAAAGTATCCAGCAGCTTTTCGTCATCAAATACTTCGTTACCCACAATATTGATCTGACGAATCCTGGCAATCGCACCTTCGGACACATCAATCAGAATATCAACGCGGTTGCGCTCAAGTGGTGTAACTGTTGTGTCTATCTTTACACCGTATTTGCCGCGGCTGTAATACTGGCGTTCGAGTTCCAGTTCAACCTTTTCCAGCAAAGAGCGATCGAACACCCTGCCCTTGGCAAAGCCGATATCTTTCAGCGAATCGAGCAACGGCTCGGTTTCCAGATCTTCGTTGCCCTGGATCTTGATATCAGCGATGGCCGGACGCTCGGTCACCAGCACCACCAGAACCGTACCTTCGCGTTCGAGGCTGACATTCTTGAAATACCCCGACTTAAACAATGCACGTATGGTCTGCTCCGACTCGTACTCGGCAAACCTGTCACCTACCTGAACCGGCAGGAAATTGAAGACCGTACCCGGAGAGATGCGCTGCAAGCCCTCGACCCTGATATCACTGACTTCGAACGCCTCGAACGACCACGCCGGCGTGGAAAAAGTTATCAGGGTTAGGAATGCCAATACAAAACGGCGTAGTCTGACTTTCAAAATACTCAGGCTCCGAACAAACGTGATAAATCGTTGTAAAAAGCAATACTCATGAGTGCGAGCAAGGCAAAAATACCCACTTGCTGACCGATCTGCTGGGCATGCTCTGACAGCGGCTTGCCCTGAACCCACTCGATAACGTTAAACAGAAGATGTCCGCCATCGAGTACCGGGACCGGTAACAGGTTAAGCACACCCAGACTGATACTTACAATTGCCAGAAACTTCAGGAAACTCGCCAGTCCAATACTGGCAGAATACCCGGCATACTGCGCAATGCTGATGGGACCGCTAATATTCTCTACCGAAGCCGTGCCCGACACCATACCCCAAAGTGTCCGCAGGGTGAGCGCAGTCATCTCCCAGGTCTTGTCCAGCGACTTGCTCATGGCTGCAAGCGGGCCATAACGGACTTCAGTACGCATATCCTCACGCAAGTCGGCAGGCTGACGGACGTAAGCACCAATTTGCCCGATGGTTTCACCGTGATCCTCAATGGCTCGCGGCACCAGCTCAAGACTCATCGGAATACCATCGCGTTCGATTTCCACCTGCAGCCGCTGGTCGGGTCGAGCACGCACGTAGTCCACCCATGCACTCCAGTCACTGATCGGTTCAGCATCGACACCGGTCACCCGGTCCCCGGGTTGCAAACCTGCCTGCTCGGCCGGCGCGTCGGCAACCAGGCGGTCGATCACTGCAGGCACGCTGGGCCGCCATACCGATAATCCCAGGTTGTTGAGCAACCCGCCCTTTTCGAGCGCATCATCGATCCCGGAAAAATCGAGGACCAGCAACCGCTCGGTTTGATCGGGCTGGCGCACCGCAAGTTCAGCCGGTTTGCCGGCAAGTGCGGCATCCAGCAACAGGAGTGTGGCGGTATCCCAGGTTGGTGTTGCCTGACCAGAGATACTCTCGATGAGGTCATCTTCCCTAAAACCGGCCACAGCAGCGGTCGAATTTGGAGCTACCACCCCTACCATGGGTTTGAGACCCGGCACGCCACTGACGAACATAAGCCAGTACGCCACAATGGCAAACA
>JBHPFC010000141.1:0-3012 GCA_042576405.1 Pseudomonadota bacterium
GGCCTTGGCGGGTATTATTCTCGACAAATTGCCCAATACCGTTACCCACGTCGGCAAACGCAAGCGGACGAAGAAAAAGGGCCGCCAGAAGTCATAGTGCTGCCTCGCCAGGCGCTACTGATGCAGTGCCTGGCTTCATCATAGTCAAAACCGATCTTAATAATCGTAATAAACGATTTTAACGATGGCTTTGCGCACCCGATACTTTGTTCCGAAGCCAGTAAACACCCTGGGTGAAAGCAGGAGAGGGCGATGAACAAGACAATGAGTTTCGCCGCAGTACATTTCACGGTTGCATTTTCCGTGGGGTATCTGATGACCGGTAGCGTACTGGTCGGTGGAGCCATTGCGCTGGTCGAACCGGCCATCAATACCGTTGCCTACCACTTTCACGAAAGGGTCTGGAATCACCTGGGCAAGGGGCAGCGTGGCTCACCCCGGCGCCCGGCGCGACAAATGTCATTTCAAGCTGAATAATCAAGGAGACAGAGATGTTAGAGAATCGTGAAGGCCAGAACGTACCACAGGTAACATTCCGTACCCGCCGTGATCACGAGTGGGTCGATGTGAGCAGCGATGAAATCTTCAAAGGCAAAAGTGTAGTGGTGTTTTCGCTGCCGGGCGCCTTTACCCCGACCTGTTCGTCCACCCATGTGCCGCGTTACAATCAACTGGTATCGGCGTTTAAGCAACACGGTATTGATGAAGTTGTCTGTATTTCGGTTAACGACGCCTTCGTCATGAACGAGTGGCGCAACGAACAGAAAGCCTTCAATGTCACTTTCGTGCCCGATGGCAACGGTGATTTCAGCCGTGGTATGGGGATGCTGGTGCCCAAGAACGACCTGGGTTTCGGTGAGCGTTCCTGGCGTTATGCCATGCTGGTGAAAGACGGCGTCGTCGAGAAGATGTTTATTGAGCCGGACCTCCCGGGAGATCCCTTCGAAGTTTCGGATGCCGACACCATGCTCGATTACATCGCGCCGGGCGCTGCCAAGCCGCTGGATGTCACGGTGTTCACGCGCGAGGGCTGTGAATACTGCGTCCGTGCCAAGGGTATTCTGCACGATGCCGGTATCCAGTTCGAGGAACTGGTGCTGAACCGCGACTTCAGCGAGGCGACGATACGTGCAGTCTCGGGCAAGTCGACGGTACCCCAAGTGTTCATCAACGGCGAGCATATCGGCGGTTCAGAAGCCCTAGAGACCTACTTGAGCACGTCGAAGGCGGCTTGATCTTTCCCCATCTCCCGCTACTGGAGGTTTTGGTGGCTCAGTGTCTGAGCCACCTATTTTAAAAACGATTCGCGGGTGAGTCTTCGTCGAATCGTTATGATAAAAACAATCTGTTAGCGGGAACCAGACGTAGTGTATCCACTACCGGTGTTCAGCCGCTCCAGCAAATCGAGCCCGATAAATCCGTCGCCGAAAAAGTCGATCGTCGATGACCCCATAACAGCTGTCAGCACATGATCGAGCCGATGCAATGGATATAATTTGCGTGTGTGCGGCAGATTTGTCGGCGCTACTCCTGGTTGCCGAACGCACCGAGCAGGTGCAGCAGGCTGGTAAACAGGTTAAAGATCGACACGTAAAGGGTGACGGTTGCCATCACGTAATTGGTTTCACCACCATGGATGATATTGCTGGTTTCATAAAGGATCAGTCCGGCCATCAGCAGCACGAACATCGCAGATACCGCCAGGGATAATCCCGGCATTTCGAGAAATACTGCGCCCAGCCCGGCGAGGAATGCAACCAGGATACCTACCATCAGGAAACCACCCATGAAACGGAAGTCCTTGCGTGTGGTCAGTGCGTACCCGGACAGGCCGAGGAACACAGCACCGGTAGCGCCCATGGCCATCATCACTACCTGGCCGCCGTTAGGCAGCGATAAATAGGCGTTCAGTATCGGACCCAGCGTGTAACCCATGAAGCCGGTCAGCGCAAACACCAGGCCCAGCCCGGCGTCGCTGTTACGAAACTTTGCAACCAGGAACAGCAAGCCGAAGTAACCCGCGAGCGTCAGCAGCAGTCCCGGGTGTGGCAGATTCAGGGTCATCGAGATCCCCGCGGTCAATGCGCTGAACATCAACGTCAGGGACAGCAGCATATAGGTGTTACGTATCACCTTGTTGGTGGCGAGCGAGGATGAATGGCTCCGGGTTTCGGTAACGATGGCTGGGTTGTTCATGTTTTTTCCTCTGAATATTCCCTGAATCTGCTTGGGTCTGTGCCTGGATTAAATTAATTGCTCCGCATCCCATGCTGGCGGACGAACCTGCTTGCTCAGTTTCTGCCTGCGACTGATCTTGCGCATCACGGTACGTGCGGCGCGATCCGCAGCACGATCGATCGCGAAATAAAGATCGGCCTCGATATCTTCAACAACAACATCAGGCAGACCGGCAAGCACGACCTGGATGTGACAGCGCTTGTCATCTCCGCCCTTCGGACCGTTGATGTCGGATAACCGTACAACAATCCGCCGGACATAATTGTCAGCCGAAGTAAAGGCAAAAAGCAGGCGCCGCTCGGTGTAGCTGCCAAGTGCATCGGTCAGGTCAAAATTCCTTGTGTGTATAGTTATATGCATCTTTGCTCTCCGCGTTGATATCGAATCTCAATTGTTGAGTTGATCCTAGACACGTCAGTTGTGTGAAAAAAGTCGATAATTGGCATAAAAAGCTTCGTAAATTACGAAGTGTTTTTATTTCGGGAGAGGATTGCGCGCCTTTCATTAGTGGCTGATTATGGTTTTGGCAACTGCGTCTTTGCCGGGGAGAGGGTTGCCCTGGAAGCCCGGGGCGCGGAGGTTTGCCGGGTTAGTCAGGGCGCGTTTTGGTGGTTTTCCCTGGTGATGATGGACTCGCCGGTTCCCAGCCAGAATCCCAGGCTTTTCTCCAGGAATTCATCCCAGGGCATGTAGTGAGATCCATCGCAGGAAAAGTTCAGGCCGACGTGGGTAACGGTATTGGGCAATTTGTCGAGAATAATACCCGCCAAGGCC
>JBHPFC010000142.1:0-3008 GCA_042576405.1 Pseudomonadota bacterium
ACTACCGGGGCACAACTATGCTGAAAAAGAAACCTCGTCACTGGGCGAGCAGATTGAGGGGAATCCATTTATGCACTTTGATGACCTCGATCGCTTTGTACACTATCGGATGCATTACCACGACAAACACCGGGACGGTCCCTACGGGCCGGTTTGTAAGGGCGATGAAATGCCGGACTGATACCGTTAACCCCTGATGGAGACATTGCCTGACCTGTTGGCCCCTGGTATGCGGTTATTATCCATTGGGTTGAATCCGTCGCTACCTTCAGTGGCAGCAGGGTTCTATTTTGCAAACCCGCGCAACCGCTTCTGGAAGGCGCTGAATGCCAGCCGGTTGATACAGGCCCCGGTTCAACCAGGGCCGGAGACCATGCGGTTGCTGCTGGAGCACGAGGGCATGGGCTTTACCGATGTCGTAAAGCGACCAACCCGTGGCGTTGCCGACCTGAAAGCTGCCGATTACCGTGAGGGTGCGCCGCGCCTGCTTGGTCTGCTTGAAGCCTTTCGCCCGGACTATGCCTGGTTCCATGGCAAGGTCGCCTTCAAGCAGTTCGTGCGCCATGCCGGGCTGGTGTGTGACGAGGATGTCTGGGGGCGACAGGTGCTAACGGTAGGAGCCACGCGGTTTTTCGTGACGCCAAATCCCAGTCCGGCCAATGCAGCTTATTCGCTGGAAACGCTGATTGGCTGGTTCAACGCACTGGCAGATGAATCCGGTATACATCCCGATCAGGATTTGCAAGAATAGTTGAGCTAATCGCTAGGTTATTTTCTCATGTTCAACGCAAGCCATATCATGCGTGTTGCCGACCGTTTCGCGCTTAAGCGCGGCGGAGAACTTGCGGAAGTTCAACTGGCCTACGAGACCTGGGGGCAGCGCAATGCCTCTGATACCAATACCATCCTTTTGTTTGGAGGATTGTCACCCAGTGCTCACGTTTGTGCCTCGGACGAGGATCCTTCACCAGGCTGGTGGGAATGGATGGTAGGTGCTGGCAAGCCTCTGGATACCGATGCCTATCATGTGATTTGTGTGAATCCATTAGGAAGTTGTTTTGGGTCGACGAGTCCGGCATCAATTAACCCGGCAACGGGAAAACCTTACGGGCCTGATTTCCCCGAACTTTCGATTGAAGACATGGCTCGCAGCGCTCGCGCGCTGGTGAATCTGCTCGGTATACAGAAGTTGCATACTGTGATGGGTGTCTCGCTGGGCGGAATGACGGCGCTGGCCTATGCCATCGAGTTTGCTGATGAAGTCGAACAGCTGGTGAGTGTATCTTCGGCTATGCGTGCCGAGGCCACGGCAATTGCAATCCGGTCGTTGCAGCGCGAAATGATTCGCAATGATCCTGCCTGGCAGCAGGGCTACTACTTGTCCGGTAGTGGTCCACACGACGGCATGCGCATGGCGCGCAAGCTGGGCCTGATTTCATACCGTTCTGCAGACGAGTGGCGTCAGAGGTTTGGGCATGAGAGAGTCGCTGTCGGTGTAACTCCGAGTGAAGAATTCAGTCCTGAATTCCAGGTTGAGTCCTACCTGGATGCTAATGCACGAAAATTTGCAGGCTGTTTTGATGCCAACTGTTACCTTTACCTGTCGCGTAGTATGGACTGGTTTGATATTGCCGACTTTGCGGCAACAGATGAAGCTGCACTGGCGCGCATTACCGTCCGCCGCGCACTGGTGGTCGGTGTAGAGTCAGATACCTTGTATCCAATTCATCAACAAAGAGCGCTGGCGGACCTGTTATGCGAGCAGGGTCACGATGTGGAATTTGTGGCCATGCCTTCGATACAGGGGCACGATGCGTTCCTGGTTGACCGCGAGCGCTTTGCTCCGGTACTGGAAAGGTTTTTCGCTGACGACGTGCTGCTGACAGAGGCGGCACCTTACCAGGTTAGCCAGTGCGCTGCCGTAAATTGAAGGATGTTCGCGTCAATGCGCCGCAGGTTCTTCTGGCAACGTAAAGAAGAAGCTGGCCCCTTTGCCCTGCTCTCCTTTTGTCCAGATTGAGCCATGGTGTCGGTTAATCGCGCGCTTTACGGTCGCCAGGCCAACTCCAGTACCCTCGAATTCATCTTTACCGTGAAGGCGCTGAAAAACCTCGAAGAGTTTGCCTGCATATTTCATGTCGAATCCGACCCCATTATCCTGAAGTTTGTAGGTGGTAATGCCATTTTCTCTGGTGGCCGAAAAACTGATTCTTGCGCCGCTTGCCTTGCTGGTGTACTTCCAGGCGTTTGACAGCAGGTTGCCCATCACAATGCGTATCAGCCCAGGGTCACCCCAGGCGCTGATAGCATCTTCTATCTCAAATTGAACTGCGCGCTCTGGCTGCGCGCTGCGGAGCTGCTCAATAACTTCATGGCACAGCGCGGACAGGTCGATGCGTGAGGCTTCGATTTCCTTGCGCGTTACGCGGGACAAAATCAGCAAGTCATCGATCAGCTGTGTCATGCGCCGCACATTCTTGCGCACGCGTTGTATATAGTCCCGTGCGGTGTCGTCCAGCTGGTCAGCATAATCTTCACTGAGCGATTCACTGAACCCGTCTATCGCGCGTAATGGAGCGCGCAGGTCATGAGAGACCGAGTAGCTGAAAGATTCCAGTTCCTGGTTGGCGCGGTGTAACTCGTCAGTGCGGTATGCGACCAGGTCTTCGAGGTGTTCACGGTGCAGTATCAGTTCGGATTCTGACTCGATACGTTCCAGTTCGGCAACAGCACGGTCTGCAAACAACTGGGCAATTTCAATGACCAGCAGGTCTTCGGAGATATGCTGCCGGTCCATAAGCATCATAAGTCCCAGTGGATGGCCGTCGGTCGCAAACAGCGGGATGCCAATGCAGCTTTCCACTCCCGCTTCCTGCAGGACGCGATCATTTGGGAACTTGTCGCGAACGCGTGAGCGATAGGTGCACGCAGTGCCACTTTTGAGAACATCTGCGCCCGGGGAGCCCTTGAGAGGCCAGACAATATTTTCCGTAATGAGCCCTTCTGTA
>JBHPFC010000143.1:0-2932 GCA_042576405.1 Pseudomonadota bacterium
GTATTACATGGATCGGACGCCCATAAGGCAGCGGTCACCGGTGACACCGTAGGCGACCCCTACAAGGATACCGCCGGCCCGGCGATCAACCCGTTGATCAAGATCATCAACATTGTGGCACTGATGATTGTGCCGCTACTTTGATCTGACTTTATACAGGTCTACTCTGAAGGGGCTGGTTTTTACCAGCCCCTTTTTTATGCCTGTTGTCAGACCCAAGCCACTTGCCGGGAGCGCGTATTTTAATTCCATCGATGCAGCCGAGCATCGCAGACGTTTTGCGATAGAGTGAGCGGTGTCTGAACGAATCGGAGATTCGTGAGTTTAGCGAACGTGCAAAACGTCGAGAAGCACAGGGAACCCGCGAAGCGGGCAAATCGCTGGAATTAAAATACGCGCTCCCGGCAAGCGGCGCACCAAACTCGAAAAGAGCACCGGCTGTCTCCCTATCCCCGGATCCAACCCTAAATTAGGAATATCTAATGATAGCCAGCTATAATTACCCGTCCTTTTGATGCTTGACGGAAAACTGCCATGAATCTTGACCGCGTCTGTTCCGGTGAAAATTGTCCCAACGACATTAATGTAATTGTCGAAATTCCGTCCCACAGCGACCCGGTCAAGTACGAGGTCGACAAAGACACAGGCGCCATGTTCGTCGATCGCTTCATGACCACTTCGATGCATTATCCTTGCAATTATGGCTACGTTCCCCACACGTTATCGAAAGATGGCGACCCGGTCGATGTTCTGGTGTTAACACCATATCCGCTAATCAGTGGCTCTGTGGTGAGTTGTCGGCCGGTGGGGGTACTGAAAATGACCGACGAATCCGGGGATGACGCCAAGATTCTGGCCGTGCCCGTCGACAAACTGTGCAAGGAATATCGCCACGTCCAGGATTTCCGCGACCTGTCGTCGGCCACTCTTGAACAAATTGCCCACTTCTTCGAACACTACAAGGATCTCGACGAAGGTAAATGGGTTCGCGTCGAAGGCTGGTACGGCCTTGAAGAAGCCAAGCAGGAAATTCTCGACAGCATCGAAATGTTCAGGAATGCGCCGGAGAAACCGAACTTCTAACGCCATGAAAGTCTGTATTGTCTCTGACAGCCACGATCACCGCCCCCTGCTGGAAGCAGCTGCCCGCAGCGCTAAAGCGGATGGAGCCGAAGCCATACTTCACTGTGGAGACGTTGTCGCACCGAGCACCCTGAATGTACTGAAACCACTGGGGCTGCCTATCCATGTAATACACGGCAACAATGCCGGCGACCTGTACATGATGGCCCGCATTGCCAACCAACCCGGTAACCAGATGACGTTCTATGGTCAGGATGCCGGCATTAACCTGGCCGGCCGGAAGATTTTTCTGGTGCATTACCCGCATTATGCCCACGCCATGGCCACCACCGGTGACTGGGATCTGGTGTGCTGCGGCCACGACCACGAAGCAAACGTTGAAGTCATCGATAACATCAAAGGCGGCCAAACCCACGTCGTCAACCCGGGTACAGTCGGCGGAGTCGCGGCACCGGCCACGTATGTAATGGGTGATCTTGAGACGATGAAGTTTGAAATACGCGCGGTGGAACTCAATGCCGCAACAGACGCAAGAGAAGCGTCTTAAGCCGAATCACCCCTGCGTATTCTTTGCCACCCAGCGACTACCTTCCGCGAGCTGCTCTTTCTTCCAGAATGGCGCTTTGGACTTGAGCTCTTCCATCAACCAGCGACTGGCCTCAAACGCAGCGTTACGATGGGCAGACCAGGCGGCAACCAGCACAATGGGATCACCGGGCAGCAAGTGACCCACTCGATGAACAATCAAACAGTCACTTAGCGACCAGCGTTCGCCAGCCTGCTGGGCGATTTTCTCCAGGTAGCGCTCTGTCATGCCGGGATAATGCTCCAGAAACATGCCACGCACCTCGTCACCCTCATTGAAATCGCGCATGGTACCGACAAATGCCGCAGTTGCACCGTATTCTCCGGGCTGAGTGTGCGCCACTTGCTGATACTCGCTCAGATAACTCCAGGGTTCGAGCGCCTCGTCAATAACCGCCAGTTTCACCCGGCACCCCCGGTTACCGGTGGAAAGAAGGCTATTTCATCACCGTCGGCCAGTTCGCTGGAGAACGCCACATACTCCATATTCCGAGCCGCGAGGATATTGTCAGACAAGACATTTCCGCCCGCAGCCTGCGACCAGGCGTCAGCAACCGTAGCGCCTGCAGACAGCGATATTTCCTGCCCGGCGCATCCAATACGCTCACGCAGACTGGCGAAAAAACGAACATGTACCTGCATAATCAAAGAACTGCATTGCGCGCTCAGACAGAGCGACCTATAGTTGCCGTAACCACAAGTAAAGATTCCGGAAATTCCTGTTTCCAAGTGTATCATGCGAAATACAGGATAACTTCCGGGCAGTTTGTATGAGTGAACTTACACATTTCAATGCCGCTGGCGAAGCTCACATGGTCGACGTCGGTGAAAAACCAGCCAGCGCCCGAAGAGCTGTGGCCGAAGGCAGGATCCTTGTGGAAGCCGAAACCCTGGCGCTGATTCGCAGCGGCGGGCACAAGAAAGGTGATGTGCTCGGTATCGCTCGAGTTGCAGGCATCATGGCCGCTAAAAAAACTGCCGATCTGGTGCCACTGTGCCACCCGCTCGCCCTGACGCGCGTAGACATCGATTTGACGACATTGACCGATCCCCCGTCAGTCAATTGCGTAGTAACGGTGGAAACCCGGGGGCAGACCGGGGTAGAGATGGAGGCTTTAACAGCCGTTCAGATCACCCTGCTAACAATTTACGATATGTGCAAGGCAGTTGACCGTGGCATGACCATCGAGCAGGTGCGACTGATCGAAAAACAGGGCGGCAAATCCGGCCACTGGCAACGCGCCACCTGACGCGCAGAGATGTT
>JBHPFC010000144.1:0-2925 GCA_042576405.1 Pseudomonadota bacterium
GCTGGAAAAAATCCCTAATTCACGAGGCTATAGTGAAACAGTATCTTGATTTAATGCAGCACGTATTGGCGCACGGCGCGCGCAAGGACGATCGCACCGGTACCGGTACGCAGAGTGTGTTCGGCCATCAGATGCGCTTCGATCTTGGTAAAGGGTTCCCGCTGGTGACAACCAAGAAGCTGCATCTGCGTTCAATCATTCATGAGCTTCTGTGGTTTCTGAAGGGCGACACCAATCTAAAGTACCTGAAGGATAATGGCGTCAGCATCTGGGACGAGTGGGCAGATGAAAATGGTGATCTGGGGCCGGTATACGGCTATCAATGGCGTTCGTGGCCTACCGCTGACGGGCGTCACATTGATCAGATCAGTCAGGTTGTTGAGCAGATAAAAAACAACCCGGACTCGCGGCGTATAATTGTCAGCGCCTGGAACGTCGGTGAAATCGAGAACATGGCTTTGCCACCCTGCCACGCGTTTTTTCAGTTTTATGTAGCCGATGGCAAACTGTCCTGCCAGTTGTATCAGCGCAGTGCAGATATCTTCCTGGGCGTACCTTTCAACATTGCCTCGTATGCCCTGCTGACCTTGATGGTGGCGCAGGTTACCGGTTTGCAGCCCGGCGACTTCGTGCATACGCTGGGCGATGCCCATCTCTACTCGAATCATCTGGAGCAGGCGAATATCCAGTTGCAGCGCGATCCACGCAGCTTGCCGGGTATGCGCCTTAATCCGGACATCACCGATCTGTTTGCCTTCAGTTTTGATGATTTCGAGCTGGTTGACTATGATCCGCATCCCCATATCAAGGCGCCGGTAGCCATTTGATGCGTATTTCGCTGATTGTGGCGCTGGCCCGCAACCGTGTCATCGGGCGTGACAATCAGCTGCCCTGGCGGTTGTCTGCCGATCTTCAGCACTTCAAGAGACTGACCATGGGCAGGCCAATAGTCATGGGCCGCAAGACCTGTGAATCCATCGGCAAGCCCTTGCCCGGGCGCACCAATATTGTTGTTACCCGCAACAGCAGTTTCAGTGCCGAGGGCTGCCGCGTTGTGCACAGTATTGACGAGGCGCTGGTGGCTGCCGGCGGTGCTGACGAGGTCATGATTATGGGTGGTGAGAACCTGTATTCACAGTTGTTACCACGGGCTGACCGGCTTTATCTGACCGAGGTGCAGGCAGAGGTGAGTGGAGATGCCTGGTTTCCTGAACTCGACCAGACGCAGTGGCAAGAGCTGGAGCGTGAGTCTCACCGGGCCGACGAGAACAACGAATTTGATTATGACTTCGTGGTGCTGGCGCGTCGCTAGACGCTCTCAGTTGGATGGGTGGTGTTTGGGCTCGCATGCGCTGGGGCAGTTGTGTTCGGTCCGTTGCGGCGGGTTGACGTCAAGCCGCAGTGCGGTCAGTGAGCCACCCCACAGGCAGCCTGTATCCAGCGCGTAGACACCGTTGCCTTCGTAGTTACCCAGTGTGGACCAGTGGCCGAAGAGGATTTTCATGTCACGGCTTTTGCGTTCGGGCCATTCAAACCAGGGTTTTAGTTCCCTGGGCTGGCTACCCGGTGGCCCTTTTTCGTTAAGCGCCAGCCTGCCTTTGTGATCGCAGTAACGTAGTCTCGTAAAGCAGTTGGTGATGAAGCGTAGCCTGCCCCAGCCGGTGAGGCTGTTTTTCCAACGGTGTGGCTTGTTGCCGTACATGACAGCGAAGTAGTCGGCGCAGTTGTCGCTGCGTAACACCTGTTCGACTTCGGCGGCACATTGTTGCGCCATTTGCAGGTTCCATTGCGGAGGCAGGCCTGCGTGAATCATGGTGTAGCCACTGTCCTCGTCGTGATGGAGCAGCGGCTGGTGGCGTAGCCAGTCCATCAGCTCCTGGCCATCCGGGGCATCGATAATCTGATGCAGGGTGTCTTTGGTTTTGCGCTGTTCGGGTAAGCTGGCCGATGCCAGCAGGTGCAGATCGTGGTTGCCGAGCACCGTTATGGCGCGCTGTGCGCGTGCAAAGCGCAGTGTTTCGAGCGAGTTGGGTCCGCGGTTAACCAGGTCACCGGCCAGCCACAGGGTGTCTTCACCGGGGTCGTAGTCAATCTGCTCGAGTAACGCTTGCAGCTCGTCGAAACAGCCCTGAATATCGCCGATGGCGTAGACAGCCATGCGTGCTGCTCAGTGCAGGGTACGCGGCATTGACAGAGTGAACTGGGGAATATCTGCGTCGAACTCGACGCCATCATCGGCTATCATCTGGTAACTGCCGCGCATAAAGCCGACCGGGGTTTCCAGCATGGTGCCACTGGTGTAGCGGTAGCGTTCACCCGGCTTGAGGCGTGGTTGTTCGCCGACTACGCCTTCGCCCTTAACCTCCTGAACCTTGTTGTTGGCGTCGGTGATGACCCAGTGGCGGCGCAGCAACTGTGCCGGCACTTCCCCGCTGTTGTAGATAGTGATGGTGTAGGCAAACACATAGTGATCCTGGTCGGGCAGGGATTGCTCTTCTATGTACTGGGTTTCGATTTCAACTTCTATGCTGTAGGTGTCGCTGGACATGTCATGCTCCGGATAAGCACCGAAGGATACTGGGTTTTACCGGGCAGGTCGACGGATTTGGGTCTATATTTATTACAGGGTACAGGGCAAAAAAAGGAGACAGAAATGTACTTGAGAGACAAGCGGAGCGGTGATCTGGTGGAGGTGCTGGATACAATGGCCATGGTCGATCCGTGCATTGAAAAGCTGGAAGGTCGTTTTCATGCTGGCGAAGAGCTCCAGGAAGCGGCCAGTTTCACCAAGGGAGAACTCGAATTCCCTTCCGGTGAGGCGTTACCCCGCTGCTGGATCGACGCCAACTACCGCACCGCCGTACACTAACTTATTGGACGACTCCTCCAATACCGTCGCAGGGTGGCCGTGATGTCTGAGGCTGT
>JBHPFC010000145.1:0-2894 GCA_042576405.1 Pseudomonadota bacterium
AAACCCCGGCAGAACGATTTAATGCATGTGTTGCGTCGACCGGTTGAAATCGCAAACAGAAACAGGACATTCCTTGGATAACCCGCTGAATGTTTATAGCTAAACGGTGAAAAACGCCCCTTTCAGCGTTTAAGTACTTGCCCAGCCATTCATAGATGGCTGGATGATTAATGAGCGACGCGGGTATTTTGCCCACTGGAGATCACGCGTACCCGCTCGCCGACGGC
The DNA here is from genome assembly GCA_042576405.1 of Pseudomonadota bacterium. Taxonomy (GTDB): domain Bacteria; phylum Pseudomonadota; class Gammaproteobacteria; order DSM-19610; family DSM-19610; genus Thiogranum. The sequence continues at coordinate 228 of JBHPFC010000145.1, forward strand.
AAACCGTTCATTGGGCGATAGCGTCTGAACGATGGCGATGGTTCGACCATTGTCCATTTTAACTGTGATTTCCACACCGTGTGTGCGAGTTACGCCTTCCTCGATTGCGGCACCTGCCATTCCGCCAGCTACCGCACCAATAACGGCCATGACCTTACTTGCCGTGTCTCCACCGACACTACTGCCGACAATACCACCTACTGCTGCACCCGCGCCGCTACCAATTGGTGTTTTGGTACCTTCAATTTTAATAGGACGCAGTTGCTCGATGAACCCGTATTCAACTCGCTGAACTGTTCGGGCTTCGGACCGGCTATAGCTATCACCGGACAAGCTCGATGCACATCCGACGAGACTGGTTGTGATAAGCAGCAATAATAGTAGAAGGCTGTTTTTCATCGAGGTTTGTCTCATGATTTATACTCCACGGCCTTTCTGTCCGCGTCTGGCAAATACTATATTGGCTTCAGTCTAAATCATAAGTTCTTCCAGTACGGCTTGCCAGTTCATATTGGCCCATCCCTGTCTTCTACTGTCTTTACGTTCCGAGAAGGCATATAGAGTGTGCCGCTAAAGTTTGGCTGCGGAATGGTGACTTCTGGCCGAACCCGGAAGTATAGATACTGTTAGATAGAAACGCCCCGGTATCGCACGGCTTGGCTGGTGGAACCGCCCCACCAAACACATGGCTGCCAGAACGACCTGACTCCTGCTGCCCGCCCATTGCTACCCGAGGCGTCCGAAGGGTTAATAAACAGTTGCCCATTTATTGGCGCTGGCAAATATTTAATCTTGCCCTCTTTTCTATATCACCCTTCAAGTAAAATTATAGCACTCATTAGGAGCCACGTGCACATCGGGCAGCTCCGCCCAGTCATGAGCATTGGTCAATTCGTTCTCCACCCAGAACAGCAACGCGGCGGCGCTGGTCGCCGCCATCGTATCGAGACCTTCCCTGAGTTTATCACGCAACGCCTGTTCGGTAGCGTGATGGATCCAGAAGCCGGCGACCAGCAGCACGATGGCCACCGCGAGGCCAGCCAAAAGCACCGGATTGCGCCATAGGTAGCCGGCACGCACGGGTCGGATTTCACGGGCCCAGCGGAATTTTGTAGCATTGGCGAGCAATTTGGCTGGCATGGCCTCAGTTCGGAAAACATCGTCGGAATTAAACGTAGCGAGTATAAGCAGAATAAAGTTTCTTTTCCCTGAAATCCGCAACTATTGAGCAGCTACTTCCAACACTTTTCACTCTGAGCACCACAAAATCCCGTCCAATTCTGCCACTCTCACTTGAATCGCTCTTTGCTTAATCGTTCAGGTGAGTGAGTATCTTCTCAATGACCGCTGGGTCTTCAATGCAGGCGATCGCTTTGTCGGCACCGCAGCACGCGTCAGCATCCTGCGCAAGTTCCAAGTGATATGTGTACGTCCGGTTCTGCTGAACTTAAGCCGTTCAGATATTCAGCACGAATGACTCAAAAGGGTCGTCTCCCGCCTGTTAGCGGATTCTTTTTGGAATTGATCTAATAAGTCCGAGGTTGACCCGAACCCTGCCGTTCAAAGTCTGGTATAGACCACACACTGAGATTGGCACGTACGGGGAAGTTCGGCCAGAACCGGTCATTCCCAGAAACAGAAAACCCCGAAAAATACATAGTTGATAAAACCGCTCAGACATCTAGACTACGCTAATACCTGAGTATATTGATCGGGTATTAGGGGCGGGGGCAGAACAGGCCACCTGTAGAAATAATTCCTGGACGGACGGAAAACGCGAGGAAACACACTATGCCACGACTACCCCGGCACATCGATCCAAACAGCCGCGACAACGAAACGGTTTCAGTACTTGCCACCTCGGTACTCAAGTGGACATTCTCGGCGTTCTCTCTTATAGCGACCACGCTATTCGTTGTTTTTATCAACAACGGACTATAAACACCCTCCAAGGGAAAAAGCCCGGTCTTATCTAACAGATTTTCAGCAGGTACAACTCGCGTACCCGCTTTGGGATAAGCCTGAAGCGCGAAGTAATTTCAAGTGATCATGAGCGTCCGCTTTGCTGCGGATTTAACCGGTCATTCCCGGAAACAGAAAACCCCGCTGCTACGAACTCCTGATTGGCGACTATCGGCCAACTACCGCCCTTCGCTAATTGTCAGCCAACGGCTACTTCATAATAATTTATATCTGTGTAGACTTATACAGCCGGTTTTGGAAAGCGTGTCGTGACAACACTAACATGACCGAATTTGGTGCTATTAATAACCACGCATGGGGAATCATCATGGAGAGCAACGCAACAGCCGAACTGCGCGATCAACTACACGAGGCGATTGGTGCAGTCGATATTCTTTTTCTGTTACGCGAAGAAATGGAACAATGGCTCGAAGAGGCCGAGGATAACTCGAAACGCGAGGCACTGGAGAATGTCGTAGGTCACTTGCAGGCCATGGAAGATGAATATAAACACCGAAGAGATAACTTGAAAAAGAAAACTACCTAGTCAGACGTCATGTTAGGAAGTCATTTCTCAATAACAATGGATGTAATCTCATGTAACTCATCCAGAACGCTGAACGTCTGAGATGGGTTGCCAGTTCAACCGATCGACGCAACACATGCATTAAATCGTTCTGCCGGTGTTTCGTATTCCAGTGTCTT
>JBHPFC010000146.1:0-2891 GCA_042576405.1 Pseudomonadota bacterium
GCAATATGGACGTATTCCCGAGCTTGAAAAGCAGCTCGACATGGCAGCGCAGGCGGAAATGCAGGAAATGAAACTGCTGCGCAACAAAGTCACGGATGAAGAAATTGCCGAAGTGGTGTCCAAGTGGACCGGGATCCCGGTGGCTAAGATGCTGGAAGGTGAGCGTGACAAGCTGCTGCGCATGGAAGCCCAGCTCGAGCATCGGGTGGTTGGCCAGGGTGAGGCTGTCAAAGCTGTCTCGGATGCTATTCGGCGTTCACGTGCCGGGCTGTCCGATCCAAATCGCCCGAATGGTTCGTTCCTGTTTCTCGGGCCGACTGGTGTCGGCAAGACCGAACTGACCAAGGCGTTGGCCGAATTTCTGTTCGACACTGAAGAAGCCATGGTGCGCATTGACATGTCCGAGTTTATGGAGAAACACTCGGTGGCACGATTGATTGGTGCACCGCCGGGCTATGTCGGTTACGAGGAAGGTGATATAGCGAGTTGATAGTGTCGCCGCGGCAACAATCGCCGGGTCAGTGATATCCACGCCATGGTGTACTTCATAGCGCCCCTTCAAACCGCGCAGGATTGCGATCGTATCCTCGACACTTGGTTCGTCAACCAGCACCTTCTGGAAACGGCGCTCCAGCGCTGCATCCTTTTCGATGTACTTCCGATATTCATCCAGCGTTGTGGCGCCCACGCAGTGCAGTTCGCCTCGCGCCAACGCCGGCTTCAGCATGTTGCCGGCGTCCATGGCGCCTTCGGCCTTGCCGGCGCCGACCATGGTGTGCACCTCATCGATAAACAGAATCACCTGCCCTTCCTGCTTGGCCAGGTCGTTCAAAACTGCCTTGAGACGCTCCTCGAACTCACCACGAAATTTGGCACCCGCTATCAACGCCCCCATATCGAGACTTAACAACCGTTTGCCCTTGATACCCTCCGGCACTTCGCCGTTGACGATACGCTGGGCCAGTCCTTCAACAATGGCAGTTTTACCCACGCCGGGTTCACCTATCAGCACCGGATTGTTTTTGGTGCGGCGCTGCAGTACCTGTATGGTACGGCGAATTTCATCGTCGCGGCCGATTACGGGGTCGAGCTTGCCTTGCTCGGCACGCTCGGTCAGGTCAATGGTGTACTTTTCCAGCGCCTGGCGCTGGTCCTCGGCATTGGGGTCGTCGACACTCTGCCCACCGCGCATTTTCTCAATGGCCTGCTCTACCAGGCTCTTGCTCGCGCCTGCATCAGTCAATAGCTTGCCAAGTTCACCCTTGTCTTCGACCGCCGCAAGCACGAACAACTCCGAAGAGATGTACTGGTCCTTGCGTTGCTGCGCCAGCTTGTCGGTCTGATTGAGCAGGCGTGTCAGATCATTGGAGATGTGCACATCGCCGCTGCCACCCTCGACTGTGGGCAGACGGTCGAGCATCTCACCCAGGTGCGAGCGCAGCAGGTTGCTGTTGACGCTGGCCTGGGTGAGATGCTCGACCGTCTGCCCACAGTCGAGGGTGGCAGCGGCGATGTGCACATCTCCAATGATCTGACACGCCTGCTCAATCAGACCGACAAGCTGGCGCAGCAACGCAAGGACCAGTACATCTCTTCGGAGTTGTTCGTGCTTGCGGCGGTCGAAGACAAGGGTGAACTTGGCAAGCTATTGACTGATGCAGGCGCGAGCAAGAGCCTGGTAGAGCAGGCCATTGAGAAAATGCGCGGTGGGCAGAGTGTCGACGACCCCAATGCCGAGGACCAGCGCCAGGCGCTGGAAAAGTACACCATTGACCTGACCGAGCGTGCCGAGCAAGGCAAGCTCGACCCCGTAATCGGCCGCGACGATGAAATTCGCCGTACCATACAGGTACTGCAGCGCCGCACCAAAAACAATCCGGTGCTGATAGGTGAACCCGGCGTGGGTAAAACTGCCATTGTTGAAGGACTGGCCCAGCGTATCGTCAACGGCGAAGTGCCGGAGGGTATCAAGGGCAAACGGTTGTTAAGTCTCGATATGGGGGCGTTGATAGCGGGTGCCAAATTTCGTGGTGAGTTCGAGGAGCGTCTCAAGGCAGTTTTGAACGACCTGGCCAAGCAGGAAGGGCAGGTGATTCTGTTTATCGATGAGGTGCACACCATGGTCGGCGCCGGCAAGGCCGAAGGCGCCATGGACGCCGGCAACATGCTGAAGCCGGCGTTGGCGCGAGGCGAACTGCACTGCGTGGGCGCCACAACGCTGGATGAATATCGGAAGTACATCGAAAAGGATGCAGCGCTGGAGCGCCGTTTCCAGAAGGTGCTGGTTGACGAACCAAGTGTCGAGGATACGATCGCAATCCTGCGCGGTTTGAAGGGGCGCTATGAAGTACACCATGGCGTGGATATCACTGACCCGGCGATTGTTGCCGCGGCGACACTATCAACTCGCTATATCACCTTCCTCGTAACCGACATAGCCCGGCGGTGCACCAATCAATCGTGCCACCGAGTGTTTCTCCATAAACTCGGACATGTCAATGCGCACCATGGCTTCTTCAGTGTCGAACAGAAATTCGGCCAACGCCTTGGTCAGTTCGGTCTTGCCGACACCAGTCGGCCCGAGAAACAGGAACGAACCATTCGGGCGATTTGGATCGGACAGCCCGGCACGTGAACGCCGAATAGCATCCGAGACAGCTTTGACAGCCTCACCCTGGCCAACCACCCGATGCTCGAGCTGGGCTTCCATGCGCAGCAGCTTGTCACGCTCACCTTCCAGCATCTTAGCCACCGGGATCCCGGTCCACTTGGACACCACTTCGGCAATTTCTTCATCCGTGACTTTGTTGCGCAGCAGTTTCATTTCCTGCATTTCCGCCTGCGCTGCCATGTCGAGCTGCTTTTCAAGCTCGGGAATACGTCCATATTGC
>JBHPFC010000147.1:0-2876 GCA_042576405.1 Pseudomonadota bacterium
ACTTAAGGGCTGTGGCGCTGCTGTCATGCTCTTTCTGACGGCATGCAGCGGGGGGCTACCGGCGGGCTCTGGGAGCGAAGTGCGACTGCGAACTGCAGAGCAGCTTCAAGGCTGTGAAAATGTCGGGGCGACCCATGTTTCCGTAGTGGATAAGCTGGGGCAGCCGGACTGGAACCCGGTCAGAGTGGCTGAGGAACTCCAAAAGCTGGCCATTAATGGAGCAATACAACTCGGGGGCAATGCAATTGTTGAGATGACCGAGGTGTTCGAGGGCACCCAGTCGTTTGCGGTGTTCAGTTGCTCACGTTGAAAGCCTGTCACCGTCTTGACGCTTGTGTGGATTGACCCTGCTTTTGTCCCCGTTCGCATTGGTCAAGGGCGATATTCGGTTGCCGGGGGCTCTGAGCTTTTCAGTTGTGAAAAAAATGGCCGTTATATCGTGATATCCAGCAAAAGGTATTAACGAATGAAATTGATTGGCGGCACTCTGGCGATTGCGTTGCTATTCTCGACGCAGGTCTTCGCGGATCAAATGATGACGGCTGACATGGTCCGCCAGGTTATCGAGGCAACTGACGTCGCTGCAAAACAACGCGATACCCAGGCCATTGGCGTACATCTTGGAAGCGATTTTTTCAAGTATATTGATTTGCCTTACGACGATGTACCGCTGGCCATCGAAATGAACAAGCAACAGTACCTTGAACACATTGACCAGGGCTGGGGCAAGCTTGAAGCCTACCAGTATGTTCGCCAGGGTATCGTTATCAACATTGCGCGTGACGGTCAATCTGCCGAGAGTTTTTCCACCATTACCGAGACGTTCAAAGTGGATGGTAAGGAAATGATTAGCAAGGTCAGGGAGTATGCCAGTTTTGTTTTCGAGAATGGTCAGCCAATTATTATTCGTGTCGAAGGAATAGTCCTGACGGGCGATACAACGCCCAAGTAAATTCACGTCTCATACGTGACGCAGGCGAGCGGTCGGATTTTTCAGAGCGTGCCAGATGCTAGCGCAGGCATGCAGCATTCACGGCATTGTTATTTACTTCGTTCATGATTTCGAAACTGTTAATTTGCTGGGGGTCATATTCGACCACCATAAAGTATGGGCGTGTCTTGTTGAATCGGGCCGATGCAACCCCTTCATGATGCATGACGTCGTGTTCCAGCTGGCGCCGCGAAACATCGTTGAGGTTGTTGGTAACGTGCATCACAAGCCCTGATAACTGCGACATGGTGGGACTCCTTAAATTCAGATACTTCATTTACATGGCTAACTTGCTGCCATAACTTAAAAATTACTGAATCAATGTACGGTAAGTCAAAGTATTAAAAGGAAATTAAACTTATAGCATATTGTGTGAAAAAAGCAACAATAATTTGTGCAAATACAACATATTGTTGTTTTGGCGCTCTGGCCAGTAAACCGGCCACTGGCGATATTGAAGCTGGGGCGGCTACTCAGACAACTTATTGATCTGGTCCATGAGGCGTCCAAACAGCCTATCGGCGTCAATGTATTCGATCGGCACGCGCTGTGAGTGGCTGCCGTGTTCCAGGTACAGACTTGGGAAACTGTGAGCGCCCAGCCGATCGCGTTCGGCGAACTCGTCAAGCAGGGCACTTTGGGTTTGTTCAGATTGCAGCGCGTCAGAGAAAATATCGGTATCGAGGCCCAGTTGACTGGCAAGATCAATCAGCACTTCAGCATCCGACGGATTCCTTGCGTGAAGGTAGTAAGCTTCCTGGATCGCGAACAGCATCCGGAACCCGGCACCGCTGTCCTGCTGCCGGGCTGCAATCACAGCTCGACAGGCCGCATAGGTAGATCGCCTTGGTACACAATGCTCCCAGAAGTCGAAGTTGAATTTAGTGCCAGGAATTTCCGTCTGAATACGTCGCCAGGTTTGACGAATTGACTGGCGCATGGGCTCAGGCATCGGTGCGTTGGTATCCGGTGCCAGCCCGCCCAGCAGATATTCTATATTCACCCGGTCGGGGAGTTCGCGCATCACACGCTCCCAGACAGGCCGGAATCCCCAACACCAGCTGCACATCGGATCATGCACATAATACAAGGTCAACGCATCGCCCATGATTGCATCGTAGCGCAGAGGGACTGACAGGGGGAGCGTCGCGCCGGCTTCCTCCCTGGCTTATACAGGTATCAAGATGCAATCCATGAATGTATCGGCACTATCTGCTGATCGTTTCGCGGTTCGCCAGCCGATACAGTACAGGCAAGACCAGCAGAGTGAGTAGCGTGGAGGAAATAATTCCTCCAATAACTACTGTCGCCAGTGGCCGTTGCACTTCCGCGCCGGTACCGACATTCAGTGCCATCGGAACAAATCCAAGACTGGCAACCAGTGCTGTCATTAACACTGGCCGAAGCCGGGTGAGCGCACCTTCCATAATTGCCTCCTCCAGAGCCAGGCCCCTGGCCCGGAGATCGCTGATAAATGACAGCATTACAACGCCATTAAGTACAGCAACACCCGATAGAGCGATGAAGCCAACTGCTGCTGAAATCGATAGCGGCAAGCCGCGTAACGCCAGAGCGGCCACGCCACCGGTTAACGCAAGGGGGACGCCTGAAAACACCAGGGCAGCATCTCTGGCGGATCTGAATGCCATGAACAGCAGTCCGAAGACCAGCAGCAGAGTCAATGGAACCACAATGGACAGGCGTTTTGACGCTGACAGCAGCTGTTCGAAAGTTCCGCCATAGTTTAACCAGTAACCGGCGGGCAGGTTGATCTCGTTGCTGATGGCGTTTTGCACGTCCGTAACGAAGCTACCCAGGTCGCGTCCGCGGACATTGGCAGTGACCACAATCCGGCGTTTTCCATTTTCGCGGCTGATCTGGTTGG
>JBHPFC010000148.1:0-2823 GCA_042576405.1 Pseudomonadota bacterium
GTGTTAGCTTCAGTAAGGATGGAAGAGACGCAAAAAGTCTCCACGGAACAACCACTAGCGGAGTATTTTCATGAAAAGAATGTTTTTTGGCAAGCAACTGGTTCCTGTAGTTCTGGTGCTGGGTTTGGTCGCAGGTTGTGCGTCGACTCCGCCCGCAACGACGTCAGACCAGAGTGCTGAAGTGACTCAGGCTATCGATTCGGCCAAAGCGGCCATTGCCAAGGCCAAGTCCGTGGACTGGATCTGGCGCGATACAGAAAAAATTCTCAAGTCTGCGGAAGATGAAGCGGCTTCCCCCGAGGGAAGTCAAACACTTGCCATCAGTTTGGCTAACAAGGCCCGCACCCAGGCCGAGCTCGCAGTTAACCAGTACTATCTGGAAAAAGCCAAAATCATGTTTGACGAGGCCAGCGGTGTTTCTGGCCTGAGCGCAAATCAGCAGAATACCCTGACCGATGCAGGCAATGCGATTGGTAACGCAGAAGGTCGCAAGGCCTATGATCTGCTGACGCCGCTGATGACCGAGCTGCATTCAGCCAACGTTCAATACGATGTGGTTGGCGGTGACAGCCTGTGGTCGATTTCCGGTAAATCGGAAATCTATGCCGACCCCTACCAGTGGCCGCTGATCTACAAGGCTAACCGTGACAAGATCAAGGATGCTGATTTGATCTACCCCGGTCAGAGTCTCGCCGTAAACCGCAACCCGACGGCCTCGGAAACAGAAATGGCTATTGATCACGCCAGGAATCGTGGCGCCTGGTCAATCGGAGTAGTTGAAGAATCAGACCGCAAGTACCTCAGTGGTGGAAATCTGGATCTGCAGTAAGGTCTGATATCAAGGCGTAGAAAAAGGCCCTGAGGGGCCTTTTTTGTATCCGCGGTAAGGGGGTTTGCCAGGCTAAACGTCGACTGGCGTGTAGATAAAACGTTGAAACCCCGGGTAGTCATCCAGTTGCTCAATGCAGCGAATATGCTGCTGGTTTCCATCTTCGTAGACGGTGAGCCGCGAGCCGGTCTGGATTTCGCCACTACGTGTTATCAGTGTATGCACCGGTTCCTGCCCGCGTTTCTGTATAGCTGCAATCGCCGGCTCATAGTTCCTCCCAAGGCCTGAATCATCCGCCAGGCGGATAACCACGGGTCGTGGGTCGCGGGTGAGATATTGCACCCCCATTTCGAAACCATTGCTGTTTTCTGATTCTCTAAGCCATCGGCATGCAGCGACTACCCAGCGGTTTCCGGGACCGGCTTCCGGGCGCCGCAGGGCAACCAGTTGACCAACCCGGGGGCAGGATTTCTTATTGCCCCGGTAACTTACTGCCAGGCCACCACTGCTGCGATTCAGGCTGGTGCACGACAAGATTTCGGCCAGATCCAGCTTCTGCGGCTCTGCCATGGACAGGTCTGCTGTTAACTCAATGTCGTCTGCATGCCCCGGAGACAGAAACAGCGCCGGATCAAATGGTCGCTGGCGGTTAGTCATACAATAAGTGGCGTGTAATCCGTACACCAGCTCGATGCGAACATGAGTTTCCTCTCGCTCGGCGATACGCGTGGGGTGTTGGTTCCAGTGCTCCAGGGTTTGTTTCAGGCTATGGAGTAATGGCTGTGCAGGCACTTCCGGTGGTATTCCGATAGCCCGCGACTGATTGGTTTTTTCCAGTTTGTCGATATCGAGCTGTATCCGTTCCAGCATGTCATCCACCTGCAGATACAGGTGTGGATTCTGCTCCTCTGCTACCTGCTGGAAGGCATCCTTGAGCTGAAAACAGTTTTTGCCCGCGGGTGGGCTTTCGTGAATGCAGCTAAGTGCAATGTGCTTTTCCAGGTACTGGCGCAATGGTTTGATCATGCCTGCGGGTAACTGGTAGGGATCCGCAAGCCGTATCAATGCTGACAGGCGAAAGCTGGCATCAATCTGTTGTTTTCCGAATCCGGGTAATGGAGCCGAATATTGTTCGCGGCCACTTTGCCAGGCATAGGCATACAGCGACAGGCACTCGCTCCAGAGCGCACGGGGGGCAGTCTGATAAGCGCTGTAACAGTCAAGAAGTTGCAGACCGAGTGCATGGATGCTGCCTAGCAGTGCCAGTGGCAGGCTGCGGCCTTCCATAAAGCCGCTGCGCTGGTTGACCAGCTGGTTGACGACAATCTTGTAACCAAAACCAATGTCCTGGCAGAGTCGCTTCACCAGTGGCAGTAGTGTATCAACGTCGTTGTGCTGTGCCGACAGAGCCTCAACCAGGCGCTGATAGGTGGCGAGAAACTGGCCGAGTATTTCCAGCCGGGTGCCGGCCGCAATAGCCTGACGGTTCATGAGTCGTAGTTGCTCGCGTGCCAGGCTCATCGTTCGCTGAAGGTCGAGGAAAGGCAAGTTGTCCAGCCATGCCTGAACCTCGCGCGGCTTGATTCGTAACCCGGCAGGATCATCGCTCTGGGCGGGAATTGTCAGTTGTAAAGTTTGCACTGCATTCAGACAAAGGGACTCGTTAACTGACTGTTTAGCGGTCAGTTGGGATAAATCTGGACTACTCGGTCTGAATCGGGATATCGGCGATACGCTGCCGCCACTCCTGGGGGCCACGCTGGTGAATGGATTCGCCACGCACGTCTACAGCCACGGTGACGGGCATGTCCCGTACCTCGAATTCGTACACGGCCTCCATGCCCAGTTCCGGGTAGGCAATAACCCTCGCGGCCTGGACTGCCTGCGACACCAGGTAAGCCGCACCACCGGTAGCAATGAGGTAAACGGCTCCATGCTCCCGAATGCTGTCAATGGCTGCCGGCCCGCGTTCAGCCTTGCCGATCATGCCAATC
>JBHPFC010000149.1:0-2812 GCA_042576405.1 Pseudomonadota bacterium
GGAATGAAGAAGTGACCTTGAAGCGGATTGAGCAGAAGCCGGGTCACTGAACAAAATGAAAGTGCTGCAGTTGCAAAGAAATATGGTGATAGAGAATAAGCAATTGGCAAGACTGGGGGAAATAAAAGGGGTGAAGGGATTAGAAATTAATTATCCTTAATCATTACTATGCTGATAACTAAAGAGAGCTAATGAGGCGAGCCTACTATAACTCATCTGTTGCTGAGTTCTGTAAACAAAACCCAGATCAGATTTTGGGCCAAATGACTCAGGAACATTCCTTTGATTTAACTGCTTTTCAGCGAGATGCTTGGATTGAGCAAACCGAAATATTAAAAGAGGTGCTCCATGAGTACGATGGAAATATCTATCTTGAGTACTCTATCCCTAGAATGGGAAGACGTATTGACGCGGTTGTCATTATTGAATCAGTTGTCTTTGTAATTGAGTTCAAAATAGGGGCAAAGGCATACGAGTCAGCTGATTTAGACCAGGTTATGGATTATTCTCTAGATTTGCGCAATTTCCATGAGGGCAGTCATCACGCCACTATAGCGCCACTTCTTGTTGCAACTAAGGCCCCAATAGTCTCATTGCAATTTGCAGCTCTTCCAGAAGACTTATTATTTTCACCTATTTGTTGTAATGCCAATACTCTACCTAAAGCGATTAAGGGGGTTCTGGCGATTCAAGCTGAGAAGGCGATTAATAGTAGCGAATGGGAAAATAGCGGATATAAGCCTACTCCGACGATAATTGAGGCAACATTGGCGCTATACAATGGTCATTCAGTGAGTGATATATCTCGTAGCGATGCTACAGCAGAAAATTTATCGCACACCTCGACATCAATAGCTAAGATAGTCAGAAAGTCGAAGGAGAATGCAGAGAAGTCGATAATCATTGTTACTGGAGTGCCCGGAGCGGGCAAGACGCTAGTTGGGCTTGATGTTGCTACGACTCACATTGATCCCAAGGACGAGCTCTATAGCGTGTTTCTTTCAGGTAATGGACCATTGGTCAAAATACTTCAAGAGGCCTTAGCACGTGACAAGGTGGCACGAAATGCTGAAGCGGGAAAGAAAATCCGTAAGGGTGATGCTTATAGTGAGGTAAAAGCCTTTATTCAGAATGTGCATCACTTTCGTGACGAGGGTCTTGTTGACATGGAAAAGCCTCCTGTTGAGCATGTAGCCCTATTTGACGAGGCGCAAAGAGCTTGGTCAAAGCATCAAACTGTCAAATTCATGCGCGAGAAAAAGAATCAGCCTGATTTTAATCAGTCTGAACCAGAATTTTTGATTTCATGCATGGATAGACATTCGGATTGGGCCGCTATCGTATGTCTGGTAGGTGGTGGGCAGGAAATTAATACTGGAGAAGCAGGTATTGGTGAATGGTTTGAAGCCATTGAGCAATCCTTCCCCCATTGGAAAATTTACCTTTCCGATCGACTGACAGATAGTGAGTATGGTGCTGGTGAAATCGTTAACCAGGCTAGGAAAAATTCAATGGTGAGTTTTGTACCAAACTTGCACCTAGAAACGTCGATTCGATCATTCAGAAGCGAAAAGGTCTCTTTATTTGTAAAGCAATTGCTCGATTTAGAGGAAGAAGAAGCCAGAAAGAATCTGCTGGATATTCAGGAGAATTACCCAATCGTATTGACTAGGGATCTTGGGTTGGCAAAAAACTGGGTACGTGAGCGTGCGCGTGGCTCTGAACGATATGGCATGGTGGTGTCTTCTCAAGCTGAACGTCTTAAGCCATATGCGATAGATGTAAGGGTAAAAGCCAATCCGGTTCATTGGTTTTTGAACGGTAAAGAAGATGTGCGATCATCATATTACCTTGAGGATGTAGCCACGGAGTTTGACGTGCAAGGGCTTGAGTTAGACTGGGTCTGCCTCGCCTGGGATGCAGATTTTCGTTATACCCAACAAGGCTGGGAGAACTGGTCGTTTCGCGGAAGTAAATGGCAACGAATCAATAAACCCGAACGACAAGCGTATCAAAAGAATGCATACCGAGTTTTACTAACTAGGGCTAGGCAGGGCATGGTGTTATTTGTGCCAAAAGGAGATGATAAGGATCATACAAGGCCAAGAGATTATTATGATTCTACTTATAAATACTTAAAGAGCATCGGAGTATGCGAGCTTTAGCATGAAACCAAACCAGCATGGACAACAAACAAGAAGCCCAGCAACGCGCAGACCAGATCCAGTCTTTCTACGATGAGGTGAAATTGCTGGAGTCCGATCAGGTGCTGCAGCTGGGCGCTGATCAGCGTGAGGCGGTCGCCCGCTACCATGAGCGCCTGCTGTTAACCCTGACAGAAAAGTTCGATATCGATACCACTTCCCGCCAGAAGCAGTTATCCGCGGGGATGAAGATCGCTTCATTTATCGGCGCGCTGGCCCTGGCTGCCAGCGTGTTCTTTCTCTTCTACCAGTTCTGGGGATACTTCACTACGCCGGTTCAGGTGTCGTTATTGATCAGTGCGCCGCTGTTGACGCTATTGCTGACCTGGTGGGTATCGCGACGGGAGGCGACCGGGTATTTCGCCAAGCTGCTGAGCATGGTGAGTTTTGCCTGTTTTGTACTGAATCTCGTCATGCTGGGGCAGATATTCAACATCACGCCTTCGGACAAGGCCTTGCTGGCGTGGGCGGCCTACGGGTTCATTCTCGCCTATGCCTTCGATGTACGGCTATTGCTGGCCATGGGTATTCTTTCGCTGGCCGGGTTTATCGCCGCGCGTACAGGTACCTGGTCAGGCCTGTACTGGCTGTCTGTGGGTGAGAGGCCG
>JBHPFC010000150.1:0-2722 GCA_042576405.1 Pseudomonadota bacterium
GCCGACGTGGGTAACGGTATTGGGCAATTTGTCGAGAATAATACCCGCCAAGGCCTGCAAGGCAGCACGCCGGGGAAAGCTGCGGCGAAACACCAGTGCCACGCGCCGCGAGGCACCGGCAATCGCCAGCGGCTGAGCCACTACGCCACTGCCGGCGGTCCAGGAACCGCGCATCGCCAGCGCCGGGACCAGGGTGATACCGTAGCCGGCGCCGACAAGCTGGATCAGGGTTTCCAGACTCGAAGCACGCAGATCGGCCAACCCGCCGCGCGTCTCGCGTTGCTCTATGTGACAGACGTGCATGGCCTGATCTGCCAGACAGTGGCCTTCGGCCAGCAACAGCAGATTCTCATTGGCCAGATCACGCAGCTTGATGCTGTCCTTTTCATAGAAGGCGTGATTGCGTGAATAAGCGACCCAGAATGGCTCGTCAAACAACGGCAGCGTCTCGAACTCCTGCTCATCCACCGGTGTGGCCAACAGAGCGGCATCAATTTCGTGGTCCTGCAGCCGCTCGAGGAGCGAGTCCGTGAGCTCTTCCGAGAGAATGAGTTGCATCTGCGGAATCTGCTTCTTCAGCGGCGCGAGCAGCAGCGGCATCAGGTAAGGACTGAGAGTCGGTATGGCGCCGATTCGCAGCGGGCCCGCCAGTGGATCCTGATGGGCGCGCGCCAACTGCTCGATGGCATCGGCCTGTTCCATCATCTGCCGCGCAAGCGCCACAATCTCCTCGCCGACCGGTGTAATGTCCACAGAGCGATTGGTGCGTTCGAAGATCGCAATCCCCAGTTCGGCCTCCAGTTTCTTTATCTGGCCGCTCAGCGTCGGCTGGCTGACAAAACATCGCTCCGCCGCCTTGCCAAAGTGCCGGCTCTCGGCAACTGCAATTATGTACTTCAGATCGCGCAGGTTCATCACATCACCACTATTTTTACAATGATCTCCGTATTACCGCCGGGCGGTTCGGCCAAAGCCATTCGCCGCAGTACACAGACGGGCGCAATGTGAGCTGAGCCTCAATAGGCTGAAATCTGCTGACGTTCGAGAAACATTACACCGAATTGGCGACCGCTGTGGACGAAATCGCGGAACGCATCCGCACGCTGGACGTGGCGGCATCCGGAACCTAAACGACCGATTTGGGTTGCGGATTGAATCGGTCGATGCAACACATGCCATTCGCCGAAACCATGGAGCGGCTAGTTTATGCTGTTTCCGGACGCCCGGAAAAAATACTGTTATGAGATAAACGTGGATTCTAGTGGCCGCCAACCGCCTTGCCCGCTATTGATCACCAGTTGAACGGCATCATGCCTGAAGGGGAAAGTTTGTCTCCCACCCGGTCCATCTCATTGTTCATTGTACCCATGCGCTGATCCATGACCCAGGTCATACGATTCATGGTGTAGGTCATTTCTTTTACATTGGGATTTATTTCCTCGATGGCTTCCATGGACTGCTGCATCCTCATCATCGAGCTCCGCATCGCGTCCATCTCGCCCAGCATTAACGGTGCCATTTCTGCCACCGGCTTGGCGGTCCGATCCAGCCTCGTGATCGCTTTGGATATATCCCCGAAATTACTGAAGCCCTCCGTCCACAGCGGCTGCCACACGAACACCACCAGGTAGAGACCGACAGACAAGGACACCGTGGAAACAAAAAAGAACATCCCCTTCCAGAAATCCGCGAATTTTTTCATATCCATTAACTTACCACCGTTTCAGCACCCGATGTCACCACAAGCACTGTTTTAAGATCCGACATACCTGATGCAGATAATACCGTTAAATCTGATCCAGTGTGTTGTTTCAAGCACCGACTATTCCAGGCAAGCCCTGCCATTGGCCCGGCAAAATAATAATGAGTGATACAAAACAATGGCTTGACACGAACTCTGGCGGGAACGGCTAGGAACCAGAGCTTAAGTAGAACTATCTGCAGGTCACGCGCCTGAAGATCTCAGTTCGGCCGAGGCTGTTTGACACAGGGTGGTCAGTCAACGTATTCACCACTCAATTATCATGGCTGTAGTAGCCGTGTCGCACACCGCTCAGCAACGTTAGAAAATCATCCCCCGCCGTGTGAATCAGTTGCTCATGGTCACCCCCCTCAAAATAGACATTGGCAAGACTGGTCAGCGCCTGATCGAGGAAGGTCTCGATACCGTAAGCGGGGCCAAGCGGCGGGACTGCCCCTACCTCGCAATCGCTGAACAGTTTTGCGAGTTCGTCCTCAGTGGCGAGGTGGAAGTCCCGGTTGAATTCCTTGCGCAGATGCTCTACCTCAACCCAGTTGCTGGCCGGAACCACGACCATGGCATAGCCGGCCGCATCCTTAACAATGACAGCCTTGGCGATATGATCTTCACTCACATGAGCGGCTTCGGCTGTTCCGTGACTGGATCCCGTGTGCGGATGCGAAACCAGATCGTATTCAACTGAATGTTGTTCAAGAAAACGTTGAACGGTCTCTGCGACTGCCATCTTCTACCTCCTTATGCGAAATTCAAAAACCCTTCTGATTCAATAAAAAGTGTAGTGCATGCAAAGGTAGCCGGGATAGTGGGCCATAAAATCGATTAAAAAAACTGGTTCCGATCCCGAAGAGGCGGCCCACATTCGGGAAATGGTTCCTCGGCGCATGTCGTTGATCCGCGAAACGGAAAGTCCGTATATGGACTCCTCCTCAGCTTGCAAGCATTCCGTTTTATGACGGTTAG
>JBHPFC010000151.1:0-2680 GCA_042576405.1 Pseudomonadota bacterium
TTGACCGCGAGCGTAATCGCGTATCGCTGGGTCTGAAACAGTTGGGTCAGGATCCGTGGGCTGACCTGGCACGTCGCTATCCTGAAAACACCCGTCTGTTCGGTGCGGTTACCAATATCGCCGACTACGGTTGCTTCGTTGAAATTGAAGACGGCGTTGAAGGGCTGGTGCATGTCTCCGAAATGGACTGGACCAACAAGAACGTTAACCCGGGCAAGATGGTTCACATTGGCCAGGAAGTCGAGGTCATGGTGCTGGATATCGACGAAGAGCGCCGCCGTATCTCGCTGGGCATGAAACAGGTTCACACCAATCCCTGGGAAGAGTTCTCTGCAACCCGTAACAAAGGTGATCACGTCAAGGGTACCATCAAGTCGATTACCGATTTCGGTATCTTCATTGGACTGGATGGCGGCATCGACGGCCTGATCCATCTGTCGGATATTTCCTGGCACGATGCCGGCGAAGAAGCTGTCCGTGAATACAAGAAGGGCCAGGAGCTGGAAGCCGTGGTTCTGTCCGTAGATGCGGAGCGTGAGCGGATTTCCTTGGGAATCAAGCAGCTTGAGAAAGATCCCTTCTCCAATTTCTCAGCAGGTAACTCTAAAGGTTCTATTGTTAAGGGCGTTATTAAGGAAGTCGACGCAAAAGCGGCGATTGTGGACCTGGGTGACGGCATCGAGGGCACGTTGCGTGCTTCCGAGCTGGCACGGGACCGCGTCGAGGATGCTCGCACGGTACTTTCTGTGGGCCAGGAGATCGAAGCCAAGTACATTGGCATGGATCGCAAGACTCGTACCATTGCCCTGTCTATCAAGGCCAAGGACAATGATGATGAGCGGGCTGCAGTGGCCGATTATTCGAAAGGCGCCGCCGCGGGTGGCACCAAACTGGGTGATCTGCTGAAGGAACAATTGGAAAATAGTGGAGACTAATCAATAAATTGGTCTATGCTTAGGGAAACGGGACCCGGGGAGGCTGGTTGGCCTCCCCTCAATATCGGGGACAGCTATATGACAAAGTCTGAGTTAATCGAAATACTCGCGGCCAAGAATGGCCACCTCAACCATAAGGATGTTGAGTTGGCGGTAAAGAGTCTGATCGAACAGATGAGTCAGTCGCTGTCGACGGGCAACCGGATCGAGATTCGTGGATTTGGCAGCACATCGTCTTCATCACCGTCGGCAGGAAAAACAATATCCAGTTTTCCAGCCAGTTCCACCAGTGAAGGCTCGTCATCAAGAGCAATTGCGCGCTGCTCTGCCGCAAAGGCCAACAAGCGATACAGCGCGCCGCTGTCCAGGAAGTGATAACCAAGTTCCCGCGCGAGCAATCGGGCAATCGTGCCCTTGCCCGATCCGCTGGGGCCGTCGATCGTTATTACCGGTGCTGACGACATGCTTTTCAGTTCGCCTCTACACCCAAACCAACGCCCGCTGCCAGCTCAACAAATCCGGGGAAAGACGTATTCACGTTCGCGCAATCATCAATCTCAACCACACCATCGGCACGCAACGCCGCCATGGCGAAAGACATGGCAATGCGATGGTCACCCCGGCTGTCGACACGCCCGCCGTTGATACTACCACCCTGAATCACCATGCCGTCTGGCGTCGGACTGGCATCGACACCCAGCGCCTGCAAACCGTCTGCCATCACCTGAATACGATCACTTTCCTTGACCCGCAGCTCTTCGGCTCCCGTAAGTATCGTGCGGCCATGAGCGCAGGCAGCGGCAACAAACAGGGCCGGGAACTCATCGATCGCCAGAGGCACCTGCTCAACGGGAATATCGATGCCCTTCAGTTCGGCTGCTCGCACGCGCAAATCGGCAACGGGTTCACCGCCGACTTCCCGCCTGTTGGTTATTTCAATATCCGCACCCATGCGTTTGAGAATCTCAATCACACCGGTGCGTGTCGGATTAATACCTACATGCCTCAACAACAAGTCAGATCCAGGAGCAATACTCGCCCCGACAAGGAAAAAGGCTGCTGAAGAAATATCACCCGGGACATCGATGGTCGTTGCACCAAGTGTGCCCCCGCCTTCCACACAGGCCAGATCGCCTGCGCGGGTAACCGGGTAACCCATGCCTGTCAGCATGCGCTCGGTATGGTCGCGTGTCGGTGCCGGTTCACGCACGCAGGTTTGGCCATCAGCATAAAGTCCGGCGAGCAGCAGACAGGACTTCACCTGGGCACTGGCAACGGGCATATCGTAGTGTATCGACTGCAAGGTTCTACCACCGCTGATTTTCAGTGGCGCCGTACCCGCTTCCGTAGCGCTGATCCCGGCCCCCATACTGATCAGCGGCTCCGTCACACGCCGCATCGGCCGGCTCATCAGTGAACTGTCACCGATCAATTCGCAGTCAAATGACTGTCCGGCCAGAAGACCGGAAAGCAAGCGCATGGATGTGCCTGAATTACCCAGATCCAGCGGCTCCGCCGGCGCCTTCAAGCCATGCAGACCAACACCATGCACCGTCACGCGCCCCTCTGCCGGCCCCTCTATACTGACACCCATGGAGCGAAAAGCATTCAGGGTGGCCAGACTGTCTTCGCCTTCGAGAAAACCCGAAATCTGTGTCGTTCCTTCCGCCAGTGAGCCGAGCATAACCGACCGGTGGGAAATGGATTTATCACCGGCTACCCGCAACTCGCCCTTGAGTGCGCCG
>JBHPFC010000152.1:0-2643 GCA_042576405.1 Pseudomonadota bacterium
GCCATGTCGAGCGGTTATGCCAACAGCGTCAAGCTGCTTTCCAGAGCCTGGGTACCGGTCATGCTGGTCTTTGCCGGCCTGATTGGCCTGACTGCGTTTCTGTTCGGGCAGGTGCCCACGGGGTTCGTGCCCGAGGAGGACCAGGGCTACGTCATGCTGGTGGCGCAACTGCCCGACGGCGCCAGCATCGAACGCACCGAAGCCGTCATGGGACAGGCGTCAGCGATGGCTGAGAAAACGCCGGGTGTCAAGGATGTGCTCGCGGTCGCCGGCTACAACGTGATCGATGCCCTCAAGCAACCCTATGCGGGTGTTGGCTTCGTGGTACTCGAACCCTGGGAGGAACGCACCACGCCGGAAACCCAGCTCAAGGCTATCATGCATAATCTGCAGGCCAGGGTCGCTACCATACCGGGTGCCCGTATTCTGGTCGCCAATGCGCCGTCGATTCCCGGCCTGGGCTCGACCGGCGGCTTCACCTTCGAGATCCAGGATCTCGACGGCCAGGGCGTTGATGCGTTGGGCAAGGCGGCGACCCACTTCATCGAGGCGGCGCATAAACAGCCGGAACTCACCGGCGTCTATACCACCTTCAACCCGGAGGTACCGCAACGCTTCCTCGACGTTGACCGCACCAAGGCGAAGACCCGCGGCGTATCGATAACCGATATCTTCGACACCCTGCAGATCAACCTGGGATCGCTGTATGTCAACGAGTTCAACAAGTGGGGCCGGGTCTACCGGGTCTATGTGCAGGCGGAGACCGACGCACGCGACACGGAAGAAGACATCGGCCGGCTCAGAGTCCGCAACAAGAGCGGCGATATGATCCAGCTCGATGCCTTTATCGAATCCAGTCCCATGGTCGGCCCCTTTAACCTGCCGCATTACAACATGTACAACTCGGTGGCGGTAAACGGCACCAACGCCCCCGGTTACAGCTCCGGGCAGGCGATCGAGGTCATGGAAGAACTGGCAGACTCGGCGCTACCCAAAGGCTTCGGTTTCGAGTGGACCGGTCTGACCTACCAGCAGCTGCAGGCCGGCAACCTCGCGCCGCTGGCCTTCGGTCTGTCGCTGGTGTTCGTGTTCCTGGTACTGGCAGCACTTTATGAGAGCTGGCTGATGCCGTTCATGATCCTGTTGACCATTCCCTTGGGGTTGCTGGGCGCAGTCGGTGCACTGATGCTCATGGGTATCGACCTGGATGTCTACGGTCAGATCGGCCTGGTCATGCTCATCGGGCTGGTGGCCAAGAACGCGATCCTGATTGTCGAGTTCGCCAAGGAACTGCGCGACAAGGGACACAGTATCATGGAGTCGGCCATGACCGCGGCACGCCTGCGCCTGCGTCCGATCTTGATGACCGCACTGGCCTTCGTCATCGGCCTGATGCCGCTGGTGATCGCCACCGGTGCCGGCGCCGGCAGCCGCCGTTCCCTGGGTACCGCCGTGGTCGGAGGGCTGGCCTTTGCCACGGTCATGATCGTGTTTGTACCGGTCATCTATGTGCTGCTTGAAAAGCTCAGGGAACACACATCGGGCAGCAAGTCCGATGATGCGGACAACGCACCTGAACCGCAGGACGCCTGAATGTTATTTGCGAAACGATTGACAGGACACAGCAACATGCAAACGATAATGTCTGGGAAGTTGACCGCTACGCGTACGCTGATGGTGGGCGCAGGTGCCTGCCTCTTGCTGCTGGCAGGCTGTGGCGACAAGCCCAAGCAGAAGTTCGAACTGCCGCCCCCGGATGTGCGCGTCGCCGAAGTCATTCAGCAGAAAGTCCCGATCGAGATGACCTTCAGCGGTACGGTGAAATCGATCAAAACCGTAGACATCATCCCGCGCGTATCCGGTTACATCGAAGCACGTTACTTCGAGGAAGGCACGGTGGTCAACGAGGGCGACCCGCTTTACCTGATCGACCCGCGTACCTACCAGGCCAGACTCGATGCCGAGCTGGCGCAACTCAAAGAGCACGAGGCCAGTGCTGTTTTCTGGAAGAGTGAAGAAAGACGCTATACCAAACTGGCCAAAGCCGGCGCCGGCTCGGTGGAAGACAAGGAAAAGGCCATTGCCAAACGCGCCGAGGTGCTGGCGAACATTGAAGAAGACAAGGCCGATATCGAAAACGCCAGGCTGAATCTGAGCTTCACCGATATCACCGCACCGTTCACCGGGCGTGTCCAGGATACGAAAATCAATGTAGGACAGCTGGTGCATGAGCAACAGGACATACTGACGACCCTCAAACAGATTGACCCCATCTATGCGATATTCAACGTCAGCCGCCGCCAGATAGACAGGATCCAGCGACTGCGGCGTGAGGGCCTGGCATTTGAATCCTGGAGAGACTTCATCGTCGAAGTCAAACTGGCCGACGGATCAGTCTACAATAAACCCGGCAAGATGAATTACATCAGTGCCCAGATCAATCCCACCACCGACACACTGGAATTCCGCGCCACCTTTCCCAACCCGTTCGAAAAGCTGGCGCTGATTGCGCTTGTCCCCGGTCAGTACGTACCGGTCATCCTGACGGTGGGCGAAGATCCGAACACCCTGCTCGTTCCCGGCCCCGCCCTGGTGGAAAGCCAGGTCGGCACCCAGGTGTACGTGGTCAACAAAGAAAACAAG
>JBHPFC010000153.1:0-2635 GCA_042576405.1 Pseudomonadota bacterium
CCAGTCGGTATTCTGTGGTGAGCTGATCCCATTTCCACAATGGGTAGCCTGGTGGGGACGCTGGCGGCGGTCTGGATGCTGCTCTATACACCCCTGAGTGTTACGTTTATCGGTACGGCATTTATAACTGCCACCACTGCCATCGTCCTGAAGCCGCATCTTGGCACGGCATCACTGCTGGTCGTGATGTTGTCTGTGGCGATGATATTTTCCTTGGGTACGAATGGTCAGAAGTTGAGTGCACTTAATGCACGTGGTGAGATATGTACGCTGGTGGAGAAACGACATTCGCTGTATGGCGAAATAAAGGTGCTGGAGAGAAATGGTGATTATCGTTACATGGTGGCTAACGGGTTCGACCAGGGTGGTATTTATATTCCCACCGGTCTTTCCACCTATAACTACGACGATGCGCTGATTGCTGTTGTGGACCTTTATCTGGAACAACCAGAAAGTGCGCTCATAATCGGGCTTGGCCCAGGTGTGATGGCAAAAACTCTGGCCCAGGCCAGGGTGTCGGTTGACGTCGTCGAAATTGATAGCGAGGTTTTAAGCGCGGCGCGTGAGTATTTCGGTTACACAGGGGATGCTGAGATTGATGACGGCCGACGCTTCCTGCAGCGCAGCGATCACCGCTGGGACGTGATCTTCGTCGACGCCTTTCTGGGTGGCAGTCCACCCTGGCAGCTATACACCCGAGAAGCCTTTGAGAGCTATCGCTCACACCTTGAACACGGTGGTGTGGTCGTCCTGAACCTGGTCGGTAACCACCTGGACCCTGACCAGTTGCCTGCGCTTGCCTCGGTTGCAGCAACTGCCCGCACTGTTTTTCCTACCGTAGACATATATCCGGATCCATGGGAATCAGATGACTATCCGACGCGAAATATATTCCTTGCTGTCAGCAACCGTCCACGGCTGAAACCGCTAAAGCCCGGATCTCCTACCCAGGCTGATACTCTTGTAGATGCACTGGCCCGAAGCAGACCGATCAAGATTGCACCTGGGCGCGTATTGACGGATGACTCGGCTCCACTTGAGCCGCTGGTGCGTCGAACCACTGAGATCCTGCGCTCGCGGGCACGCGAATATCTGCCTCTTAGTCTACTGATCGAGTAAACATCTCTGGCGACTTCGCTATCTGAACGATGGTCATGTGTGACATGCATGACACTTGAGGCAGGGTAGTTATGCCAATGTGGCAGAACTGTCAGATTTCAAGTTTATTATTGACTACCGAAGTACTCTATTATTCAAAGGGTTATAACCAGCCAAATAGTGGCTCAGTTCATGCTATGTAACAAGGACACAAATAAAGACGAGTCGTTCGATCGCCCGAGACGACCACTGAAGGCCAAAGGAGAGAGACCAATGAGTGCAGCCCCGGATACCCACTGCAAATCACAGAATGTCGGTTTTATGCGGCGAGTAGTTTCACGAACTGCTTTCGCATTTCTCGCACTTACCTGTTCCCTTGCAGGCACGGCCTGGGCGCAACCTGGCGGAGGAGGAGGTGGTGCAAACTGCACCATCACCACGGTTCCCAATCCGGCCAACATCACTGAAGGTGATTCGGTCGATTTCGTCGGATCTGTGTCCGGTAAATCTCCCCAAACATACTCCTGGACTTTTGAAGGTGGTTCACCAACTTCATCGGATCAGCAGACGGTGACAGTGACCTATGCCACCCAGGGCACCTATACGGCCACCCTGGACGGTACCAACGGCAAGGGGCAGGCCTGCACCGCCAGTGTCACGGTCGACGTCGCACCGGGCGGCACCAAACCGGTCTGCAGCATCGATACACCCGCCACGGATCAAACCATCGTCGAGGGCGGTACTATTGACTATACCGGCACCGCTACCGACAACAACGGAACGATTGTGAGTTACTCCTGGACCTTCGGGGGCGGTACACCTTCCTCTTCGACCGTTGAAGATCCCGGCACGGTGACCTACGACACCGCGGGTGTCTATCAGACAAGCTTTACGGCAACTGATACTGATGGTGAGACCTGTGATGCGGCCACTCGGACAATAACCGTAGAGCAGGATGTCGCAACTCCCACGGGCCGTGGTGATGCTTATGCCACGCCTGTGGATACACCGCTCGATGTGGAAGCCACAAGTGTTTCCGGTGTGCTCTACAATGACTTTGGCGGTACGCCACCGTTGACAGCGGAGCTGGTTTCCGGCCCGGGTAACGGCTCCTTGGCCCTGAACTCGGATGGTTCGTTCAGCTACACACCGAACGCCAACCTCGGCGATAACGATAATGACAGCTTCGTCTATCGTGCCATTGATGCTTTGGGTGAACCATCCGCCGATACAACGGTGAACATCAACATCCTGTCCAAGCAGATCGATTTCAAGATCTTCATGAACTATGAACTTGGTATGCATTGCACCGGCTTCGAGTTTGCCTATTGCTGCGTGCTTCCGCCCTACAACTCCATCCTGGCGCAGGTCGTAAAACCCAATACCATAGACCCGGATACGGGTGCGGATTTTGCCCGACTGCTGGAGGGTGATCATAACAACACCGACAGTCTGGGCCGCCCGGTGGTGATGCGTGACTATGATGGCGACGGCAACATCAACAAGTACTTCCTCGAGTACTACCACGATGCACAGC
>JBHPFC010000154.1:0-2576 GCA_042576405.1 Pseudomonadota bacterium
GCCACAAACGGGATAACCTTGCGGCGGCTGGCATGGGTAGTGAGTTCCACCCGGCACAGCTGACCCGGCGCCGCGCCGTCGGGGACCGGGTCCAGCGTGACCTCGATGGTGCCACGTCGGGTTAGCGGATCGAGGCCGGGATGAATGCGCGTAACAAGCCCCTGAAACACCCGGTCGCCGAGCGCATCGATACGCACTGCGGCGCTGTCGCCGACGCGCAGATCGGGGAGGATCAACTCGGATACCGGCAGCTCGGTGATCAGCGACGAGGGGTCGGCGATGGTCAACACATGCTCGAGCCGTTGCACCAGGTTACCGGGTTCGGTTAAGCGGTCGATCAGCAGGCCGTCGATCGGCGTTTCAATCGTGGTGTAGCCGTGCCGCGTTTTCAGCACCTGCTCATCGGCCTCGGCCACTTCCAGCTGGGTAACGGCACGCGTATAGGCGTCATCCGAGGCCAGCTTGCGTTCGCGCAGTCCTTCCTGACGTTGCAGATCCTGCTGCGCCTGCTTGCGGGTTGCCGTCGCGCGTGCCAGCTGGGTACGCAACAGCGTGTCGTCCAGCCGGATAATTACATCGCCCTTGCTGACCCGGTCGCTTTCGTAGAATGGCAGCGCGGTAACCAGTCCTTCCTCCTGGGCGAAGACCTTGACCTCACGCAGCGCCCGCAGCGAGCCGGTGCGGGTACGCACCACATTCAGGTTGTCGCTCACCACCGCAGCGGTTTCCACCAGGTGCACGGGCTTGCCCTTTTTCGCGGGCGCCTCCGCCTGCTGGCCGCACGCCGTTAGCGCGAACAGGCCGAATAACACAGGTAAAAAACCGGGGGTCGTAGTCAATGGCTTACCACAATCAGCAGAAACAGGAATCAGTTTGTATATTAACCTTATTAGATGCCACTGACATGCCAATTAATCCATCAAAGCAGCTGACCCCAATTATTTGGACGCCAATTATTTCCTGGCAAACAGCGTATATTCAGCGTTCGATTCGCTGAACTGAACTTTATCCACCAGGTTAAAACCCGCCTGTTCCATGACTTGTTCTAACTGCCTGGTGGTTAGCAGGTTAATTTTTGGCAAAAACCCAAGCTGCCCCGCAAATCTCACCAAATTGCCTGCAATTTTATTTTTCTCACCCAGACAAGCTGTTTCAGATATAAACAACCCGCCTGGTTTAAGCAAGGCATGTACACGTTTAACGACTGCATCCAGATCCTCGAAAAAATGCAAAACATAAAATGCCATCACGATATCAAAACCCTCTGCTTTCAGGCGTTCATCATTGAGCGATGTTTTTATAAACTCGATATTATCCAGCTTACGCTCTGCTTTTCTCTGTTCAGCAATCGCCAGCAATTTACCGGAGATATCAATGCCAGTAACCTGCTTTACATGACCTGCAAGATCTCCACATTGGGTACCGGTACCACAACCAATATCCAGCACAACATCCTCTGCTGACAAACAGGATTTTATTTTTTCGAGTTTCGTCTCGTAAGCGGTCCTGTCAGAAATCGGAGATGCCGCATACCTGGCCGATATCAGGTCCCAGAATTTTTCAGGCGATTTTTTAAATATCATAATATTAATAATGGCTATTATGCCGGTTATCCTGTATGGTTGTTTTCAGTAACAGTTTCATCTTAGTCGTTCCGGTTGTATCTCTCGCAGTAACCAGCAGACCCTCCCGTGATTTCTCGGCATCAAGCTGTGTGCTATTTCATTATTTTATTTACTTTTAAAAGAGGTAACCGGTATGTCTACAGGTTCAGTAAAGTGGTTTAACGATAGTAAAGGCTTTGGATTTATCAGTCCGTCTGACGGTAGTGATGACGTATTCGTGCATCATTCCGCCATCCAGGCCAGTGGTTTCAAATCCCTGGCGGAAGGCCAGCAGGTAACGTTTGAAACCGAACGTGGCCAGAAAGGTCTCAGCGCTGTCAACGTTATCCCGCAATAACGTTCGCTGATCATTCACGATCAGAACAAGAGCCCCGCTCGACAGCGGGGCTTTTTTTCATACCATGAAGGCAATCCCCTGCACCTGCCTTCGAACATAATACCCTGCCACCGCAGCATAGATCGCCCGGCGCTCCGGCGGCCGGACGGCAAGAGGTAATAGCGCCCTATGGCTAAAGAAGAATTGATTGAAATGGAAGGTACCGTCACCGACGTACAGCGCAATTCCCGTTATCGCGTGACACTGGAAAACGGCCACGAGATTTCGGCATACATCGCAGGCAAAATGCGAAAATTCCGCATCCGCGTGGTAGCCGGCGATAATGTCACCATCCAGATGTCACCCTATGACCTCACCAAGGGCCGTATCAACTTCCGCCACAAGTCTTGAATAAGGGGGTCAGACCCCTTTTTTCAGCGGTCAAAATCCGCCACATGCGGCATGCTTGAACAACATGGCCAGCCTGCTGTCGAATAATGCTTATGCTATGTAAATAACCGGCCATTGTTACACGATCATGCACCACACGCTTATACGCCTCTGCCTGATGGTACTGCTGCCGACCAGCCTCAGCGCCGAACCGCTGTTCGATGCCCACCTGCACTACAACGCAA
>JBHPFC010000155.1:0-2549 GCA_042576405.1 Pseudomonadota bacterium
CTGTGTTTCCCGCAACTGGACACAGCACCACAGACCGCATTACTGAAGGCACATTTTTTATCACTGGGCCAGGGCATAGTGGAAACCGCACTGTGCTGGTGGGGACGCGAAAAACAGTTACGCCAGCGCTTTGTGCTGGTCGGTGACGACCACCTGCATGCGGCACTGGACAAAGGCAAGGGCGTCATACTGCTGAGCGCACACTTCACCACACTGGAACTTGGTGGACGCCTGCTCGCCATGCAGCATCCATTTCATGTGCTGTACCGCCAGCACAAAAACCCGCTGTTTGAAACCGTCATGCACCGCGCTCGCCAGCGGCGCTTTGAAAAAGCCATTCCTCGTGACGACACGCGCGCGCTGCTTGCCAGCCTGAAATCCAATCATGCCGTCTGGTACGCACCCGATCAGAATCACGGTGGCGAACAATCAGTGTTCGTGCCCTTTTTTGGCATCAGCGCTTCGACACTATCGACTACGTCTCGTCTTGCGGCCATCAGCGGAGCTGCCGTCGTGCCCTTTTTCCAGTGCCGCCTGCCCGACAATGAGGGCTATCTATTGACGCTGTGCCCCGCACTGGCTGACTTTCCAGGCGACGACCTGCAAGCTGACGCAACCCGCATCAATCAGCTGATTGAAAACGTTATAAGGGAAATGCCGGAACAGTACCTGTGGGTGCACCGACGTTTCAAAACCCGGCCACCGGGAGAGTCATACCCGTACCCGACGCAATAACCGGCTCAGAGCTGAAGGCGTCTTGCAAGTTGCCCAGCCAACCCGTCCAATGGCGATTCTGTCAGCGGGCTACAAACTTGCTCCGTCAACTGACCGGGCCTTTCCAACAGGGATGAAACACTATATCGACAAATCCAGCGTCGATCAGCGAAACGCTTCATCATTGCTTCATAACGCTGTGTCGAGGCCACCGATGCCGGCCTCAGACTGACGACGGGGCGTCGTGAATAGATTGCCTCGGTAACCATTGTCATGCTGTCTTCTGTGACGAAAACCTGTTCGGCAGCGCCCAGGTATGCGCCGATCTCTACCTGTTTCCCTGATTCGTACCAGGCACTGCCAGCAACCAGCGCACTGTCCACCGTGGACTCGATTATGCGCTGCGCTTCGTTACCGGTGCGTCGCGAACCCAACAGCAGCCAACGTATTTGATAGTGTTCCCCCAATACATTGAGCAATTGACCAAGTTGTTTCCAGTCCCGGGCACTATATTGATAACCGGCACCATCACCCCCGATCAGCAGGGTGTAAAGCCGCTCGTGGGGCAACCGCAAATTCTGCCTGAGCTGCTCACCTTGCTGGTCAAGCGTTATGTCGTCTACAGTGCTGGGCGGGAGATCCAGTACCAGGTTGGCCGCACTCGGTGGATCGACGGGCTCCAGCGTCAACACCACTGTAAAGAGCTGCGGGGAAAGCCGACGCAGCGAGCCGGCAAAAATATTCGGCACGTTCATGTCCCTGCCCAGCCAGGCGTTGGCAAATGATGTCTTGCCGCCGGCAGACACAATCAGGTCGCAACGCCGCGCAGACAGATCGGGCATGACATAGAACAGCCTCATCCAGCTGGACGCAGGTAACCTGGAAAACCTGTTCAAAAAGAAGCGCAGCAGATTACGCATAAGCCCGAAACGCAACTGCACGGTAAGCCAGTGCTCTTCTACCGGTCTGACACGTTTTAAAGCAGAGATCACGCCGCGGGACAGATTGTAGTGCCCGGGCTGACCATCGGAAAGCACCCATACTCGCAGTGGAGAGTCAGGCACGGCGCTGATTACTTCCAGCCTCTGCGACCACTGCGCATCCGCACAAGGAACGCCAGCCAGTTATCTTTACCGCTTATTTTAACGCGCTTCAGCTCCAGTCTGTTGGCGTCGCGCAACGACTCGATACCTTCTTCGGTAGTCACTGCGCTCTGATATCCGGCCTGCTCAACCAGGGTGACCTGCTCTGCCGTATATAGCCCGAAGGGAAATGCGAATGACTTAACATCAACGTTAAATCGTTTTTCCAGACTACGCTTCGATGCCTGCAGCTCATAAAGCACTACATCAGGGGAAAGCGTTAGAAAATTAGCGTGCGTCATACCGTGGGAACCGAGTTCGATACAACCGGACTCAAGCAAATCCCCCACCTGCTCATCACTAAGTTTTACCTCATCTGCAAGCTCACCATCATCGTGATGTGCTTTTCGCGCCACCGACCAGTCACGATCGAATCGATCCACCACCAGATACAAGGTTGCCTTGGCGGCATACTTTTTCAGCAGCAACGCCTGCAACAGATTATCTGCGTAGCCGTCATCAAAAGTTATGGCAAATGCCTTGCCCGGGAGACGGTCGCCGGCTGCAAACAGTTCGCTAATGGTAAAACTTTGCCAGCCGTGCCGCTTGAACCAGCGCAACTGACGCTCGAACATGTGCGGAGACACACGCAGTCCATTAAACCGCAAACCAGGTCGTGGCTCGCTTACCATGTGATACATGAGAATACGCGGGCTGCCCGAATCGACCGCCGGTCGCCACCAGGCGTAGCGT
>JBHPFC010000156.1:0-2520 GCA_042576405.1 Pseudomonadota bacterium
CTGTGGCATAAACTTCTTACGTTCTCCTTCTCGCAGCCCGGTAACCAAGATAGCACGAATACCGAATTACCTGGACAAGACCCCATCGGGACGACGGCTGAACAGGCTCGACAGCTTTAATCGGTCCAGGCGCGAAGGTTGCCTGGTCCAGTTCCGGGAAATCCGTCCCTTGCTTGAACCAGTCCATTTCGCTGAGCGTTTTTTTGCCGGTGGAGTTAACCGAATTATTCTAAGTCGTTTGGTGGATAGCGATCTTTCCAGCGTCGATCCTGTTCTTGATATCATTAAATCTTTCCTGTGTTTCTGGTTCTACTATCTGGCTCCGCGTCGTACGTGGCGCATTCGATACCCAGGCTGTCACTTGCGAACACACTGGTCACCGCGGTTAAACTGAGCAGTGAACCTAAAAACAGATAAATCACCAGCAGCATAATACGACTGATCAACCTGGTTTCATCCGCGGAATGCAAATCCTGCTGTTGCGGGGCACTAAACATAGCCTGTCTCCTCATTCGCCAAGTTGCACTTACGAACCGGAATTCCAACCAATCCGCGTTATCGATAATTGTACCTGGCAATTGTGCCAGATGTATTCTCTGGTCCTTCTATTGCAGGTCGGAACAGTCAAGCGATCCATCTTTCGTTTTGGTGAAATCGACCGTGGCAGTTTTATCCAGAACAGTCCATTTAATGATTGAGCCAGCCTTCACCTCTTCCAATGAAAATTCAACCGAAAACTCATCTACATGCTCACCCGACACAAACACTTTTGGCTGCCCTCTGTCTATTCGATCCGTCGAGAACCGATTATCATCGCCAATATCAATATACAGCTCTGATGCAGGGTCGGCCTCGCCAGAACATTGAAGTGTGTAGCCGAAATATCCGATAGCATTTCCGCCTTCAAAATGCCGTACACAATGGAAAATCGGTTCTGCAATGCAGGAAGACATGCGCTCGTCAGAGCCTTCTTGGGCACCTGCCAACGATGCAGCAAGTATCGCTAATGAGCCTATTATCATATATCAGGGGGTCATCAGCTTTTGCATTTCTTCTATACGCTGTTGAGTCACCGAATTAGGATCACCGGCCTGTTCAATCAACTGTTTGACCATGTCGGCCTCTTGCTGTGCAAGACGAATAATGACGTCTTCGTAAACTTCGACCTTGAAGCTATTCTTTCTCAGGTCGACGACATAGTCATTCAGCTTTTCATGAACATACATGCGTCTGGTATATTTTCGCGTCGCTTCATTCTCGATGTCGGCATTCTGTGCATCGCGAATATCCAGTGCCGTGACCACATGCCAGAGACCACCGGCCTGCACCGGCCCGCCTATCTCTCCCGGGCCCAGTTCGAACACAACTGCGTCAAGCTCGGGTTTCAGTTTGCCCTGGCCGACCCAGCCAATCTCACCGAGATTCTGCTTTGCATCGGGTGCGACTGAGTGGTCAGATGCCGCCTGGAAGAAAGTAATGTCTCCGGCTTCGATGCTTTTCTTGACAGTATTTGCCTGCTCTTCATCTTCCAGCATCACCATCTGCACCTTGCGAAACTCCGGCATGACAATACGTTTCCGGTTCGCTTCGAAGTAGGCTTCAAGCTCGGCATCTGTTGGCGATATGTCGCGGGCGAGATTCGCACGATGCCGGTTGATCAGGCTCGTCTTGTGGTATTCGTTATACCGGGCAAGGAACGTGGGATCCCTGTCCAGACCTGCAACTCGTGCCTTCTTTGCCAGAAGGCATGTGTCGATCTCGGTTTGCAGGGCACTGAGGCGCGCATCCATCTCCATGGCAAGTTCATCGCGTTTGACAGCACCTTTACCGGCCGCTATCAGCCTGTCACTGACTTCACCCCAGGTGATTATCTCTCCGCCAGCCTCGGCGACTACAACATCATCAGCACGCTTAGCATCACCGGCAAGATTAAAGTGTTTCTGGTAAACCGTAACGTCTATGCCCTTGCGCAATTCGTTACGCAACTCTGTAACGTTGCGGTTTTCCATTTTCCGTTTGCGAACTGTCGCCTCTAATAGTGCACGCAGTTCTTCAGTAAATTCTGCACCTGGTTCAGTTGTTGCACTGAACTCAGCCTGAATCTCCTCCTCGCTCACCGGGATAGCACCCATCAGGTTATTTCGATAGTAGAGCTGGGCCAGCATACCGTTTGAAAAACGCTTCATCGCATGCTTGTAAGCGGGATCCTGATCCAGCTTTTTCTGCATGGCATCGAGGTACATCAGGTTCGCACTGATTATCTTGTCAAGCAGGGTAATCCGAACCCTGTCCCTGGCCGGCGTACCGAGCGCCGGGAGGGAGAGTCCAACGACAGCGGAACTGTTCAACATGGTGTTGACTTCACTGAAGTGAATCGACTGGTCCTCAACACGCGCAATCACGTCACCCGCCTGCTGTTCCAGCGTCACCGGTTTAAACATTCTGGCCTGAGTATCAGCCTCCTGTGTCGTATCCGCGGACTCCTGCGAACAGGCCGCAAGCAGCATGGCTGCCGGTAGT
>JBHPFC010000157.1:0-2501 GCA_042576405.1 Pseudomonadota bacterium
ACCTTGCGGTTCGTTATTACCTGTTCACCATCGACTGTACGCGTAGTCGTCTTGTTCTCGATAAACACCACCGCCATCGGCTTGCCGACACTCTCCTTGGTGAAATCGAGCATCTTGCGCCCGCCCTTGCCGTCCAGTGTGACCGACACTTGCGCACCTCCGGTTTCGTTATCAAAACCGGAACGTGCATTGACAATCTGGTCGCCGGTGGCAATAACACGCGTCTTCAGCAGATAATAGGTTCCATCGCGGTGTTTATACAGCTTGGAACCCGCCGGCACCTTGCCGTTGCGCGCTGCTTCGACATCATTCGTGATATCTACAGCGCGATATTCGAGCGTTGCTGTAGCGCCCAGGATGCGCTTGGCCGCAGCGGTATCCTGCACACCAGGCAATTGCACAACCACCCGGCTATCACCCTGCTGCTGGATAATAGGTTCAGCGACACCCAGCTCATTCACACGATTACGCAGCGTGGTAATATTCTGCTGCAGTGCCAGCTTGCGTATTTCCCGAACTTCATTGTCGCTTAGCGTAACCCCCAGCGGGTAGCTGTTGTCTTCATCGATTTCACTGAGCTGCAGG
Source organism: Pseudomonadota bacterium (assembly GCA_042576405.1). GTDB lineage: Bacteria > Pseudomonadota > Gammaproteobacteria > DSM-19610 > DSM-19610 > Thiogranum. The sequence continues at coordinate 586 of JBHPFC010000157.1, forward strand.
TCACGGTACTCATTATGGATAATCTCTGTACCCTGTGCCCGGTCTTCTGCGTTACGAAACTTCACTACAAGCTGATCATCCCTGACGCGAATACTGACATAACGCACCTTTTCCTTGCGTAACACGGTGCGCAGATCCGACGAATAGCGCTCAAGCGCCTTGTCGACAGCCGCAACCATATCCACTTCCATAAGAAAGTGGACACCACCACGCAGATCCAGACCGAGATACATAGGCAAGGCATTGATACCCTGTAGCCAGGCCGGCGTTGATGGCGCGAGATTTAGTGCAACTATATAGTCACTGCCGAGAGCATCCTTGATGACGTCTGCAGCGGCGAGCTGGTCTTCAGTGTTTCCAAAGCGAATCAATAGCCGGTCCTTTTCGGACTTCTCTATCGACTTTGACTGCAAGCCACTGTCTGCCAGCCGTGTTTCAACCAATCCCACCAGCGTTTCTCCCAACACTGCGTTGCGGCCGGAAGAAACCTGTACCGCCGGGTCTTCGCCATACAGATTGGGCAACGCATACACGATGCCGGCAGTGAGTAGCACGATGAGTAACAGATATTTCCAGGCGGGATACTGATTCATGAGTAATTCTTTACTTTCGCTTGATGATTACAGTTCTTTGGATGTGCCCTTGGGCATCAAATTGGCCACTGCCTGTCGCTGCACCTTGACTTCGACATTTTCAGCCACTTTGACTTGCACAAAGTTTTCACCGACTTCAGTGATCCGGCCGAGCAAGCCGCCGTTGGTTACCACTTCATCGCCTTTGGACAAGCCTTCCACCATCTTCTTGTGTTCCTTGGCCCGTTTTGTCTGAGGACGGATCAGCAGAAAATAGAACACCACAAAAATCAGCACCAGGGGCAAAAACTGCATGAGTGCATCGGGTTGCGCCTCGGCCGCCGGGGCCGCTGCCAGTGCGTCGCTGATAAAAAAGCTCATAATTGATGTCCTTGGCTTTAGCTGTTCAACTCAACCGCCCGGGGTGGCCGGGCAAATACTAAAGCGCGCTATTATGGCATAGCTGGCGGCGAATGGTGTCTTTTTGTCATAAAACCCGTCATAAAATCGCCAAATCGGTCAGCCCCGATAGCCGCCCGCATGTCCGCCATGAGTCGCTGGTAATAGCGCAGATTATGCACCGTATTCAGGTGCGCCCCCAGAATCTCGTTGCACTTGTCGAGGTGGTACAGGTAAGCGCGACTGTAATGCTTGCAGGTATAGCAATCACATTCCGGGTCAAGCGGAGCGGTATCATCGCGAAAACGAGCGTTTCTCAGACGTAACACGCCTGCAGAAGTGAAAATATGCCCATTTCTGGCATTGCGTGTCGGCAAAACACAATCGAACATATCAATACCCCGCGCCACAGCCTCGACGATATCCTCCGGCGTACCCACGCCCATCAGGTAACGCGGCCGGTCAACCGGCATCAGCGGCCTGAGCGCGTCGAGCACCTGGATGCGCTCCTCGTGAGGCTCACCGACCGACAGTCCGCCTATGGCGTAGCCGTCAAATCCGATTTCTGTCAGCCCGTCCAGCGATTCCTGCCGCAGGTCCGGGTACATGCCACCCTGGACAATACCAAACAGCGCAGCCGGGGAATCGGCATGCGCGTCGCGACTGCGCCGTGCCCAGCGCAGCGATAACTGCATTGACGCCGCCGCCTGATCACGATCAGCCGGGTACGGCGTACATTCGTCGAAAATCATGACGATATCCGCACCCAGCTCGCGTTGCACTGCCATGGACTCCTCTGGCCCCAGGAAGACCTTGTCACCATTGACCGGCGACCGGAAGTGCACGCCAGCTTCGGTGATCTTGCGCAAATCACCGAGGCTGAAAACCTGAAAACCACCGGAATCTGTCAGAATCGGTCCTTGCCAGTTCATGAAGTCGTGCAGG
>JBHPFC010000158.1:0-2497 GCA_042576405.1 Pseudomonadota bacterium
GTGATATGGCGGAACGCGCGCAGAAATTGTCTATCAATATGGGTGGTCCGCGGATCGCCTGGTGCGCGTCCTCAATGGTGAGCTCAATAAACGCTACCGGGCGCGTATCCTCCTGTTGCACAGGCGACATGACGCAGCCAGCGCACAGGCTGACGACCACACCGGCAAGCAGACCAAACGCACGGGTTCTCAGCACGCTGGTTACCCGGTCACTGGCGAATCAATTGCTTCATAAAATCGAGATACGCCGGTGTATCCCAGGGCCGTCCACCCAGCGCCAGGTACCTCAGCTTGCCTTCGGGATCGACAAAAAAGCTGGCCGGCAATCCACGCGGCTGCCACCGCTCGGTCACCAGGCCGTCTTCATCCATTAACGGTGTGATATCCGGCGCTACGCTGGCAAGAAAACCGAACACCGTGTCTTCGGTTTCCGCGGTGTTGACCAGCACGATCTCCAGTTGCTGCGGCTCAAACTTCGGGAAGATAGCCTGGATAGTCGGCATTTCCTCACGGCAAGGTCCGCACCAGGTAGCCCAGAAATGTACGAACACCCAGTGCCCGCGGGCCTCGCTGAGATCCCAGGTATCACCGTCCATGTTCTTCAACACCAGCGGAGGCGCATCGCGGCCGTCCAGGGTCAATAAACCCTTGGGTAACTCGCTGGCAATAACCTGCCACGAGAGCAGCAGGAAACAAACGCACGCGACAGCACGCACCCGGGTTAATTTGTTACACATTTCAAATCCTCGAAGACCACCGTTTTCACCGGCCCCTGCTTGTCAGCACCGGTATGAAACCTCATTGTCATTGTGAATGGCAGGGTTTGTATCGGGATAACCACACTGCCACCCACGCCTTCATCCAGGCGCAGGTCGCGCACCTCGGGCATCAGCGTCCAGCCGAAGGTCGACTGGTGAGCTTGCGTTAACCCGGTATCGCGCCATTGATCCGGCCAGTAGTCGCGCTTGATGCGGGGGATCACCTTGTCACCCTGACTGAACTGCCACTCGTCTAACTCGAGCCACAGAACATCCACCGCCTTGTTGTGCACAATGGGCGTAACAAAACAGGTCTCCAGGATCCTGTCGATGGCCGCACGATTGAACTCCCGCCCCAGGTAAAACGCCGTGAGCTGGTCGTGCGTGCGCATGACCACCCGTATCTCGACCTGGTCGTCCTCGTAACGCGGGCTGGGTGGTTGCTGCGGGACGGGTGCAAGATGACTACACAGTTTATCTTAAAAAAGATGGCTTGCAGGGTGCACGGCTGGGTGTGCTGCGCGCGCTGGTGGATAGCGGCGATGCCGACCTGGAAGTGATGACGACCATGGACCGTGCCATTGATGAACTCAAGGCAGCCGGTGCAGTGATTGTCGATCCGTTCGAGATACCCGACTTTGACCGCCTGCGCAAAGCCACCGGCTTTTGCAGCCGGTTTCGCTACGATCTGAAAAACTACCTGGCTACCCGCGGGCCGTCGGTACCCCTTCATTCCCTGGACGAAGTTGCGGCGGCTAAACAATTCCTGCCGATGAACGCAGAGGCGATGCAGTGGGCGATGAGCGAAAGCGGGCTTCCTCAAGACCAGCAGCCGCCGTGCGTGGACGTGCAGGGGGACCCGCGGCGCAAGCAGTTCCTGGACGCGGTGCTGGCGGCTATGGACAAGGCCAGCGTCGACGCGATTGTCTACCCGAGCTGGACCAATCCGCCGCGCACCCTGGGCGACCACGACAGTCCGCACGGTAACAACAGCCCGGTGATCGCCCCGCATACCGGTCAGCCCGCTATTACCGTGCCCATGGGATTTACCAGTACCGGTCTGCCACTGGGACTGCAACTGTTAGCGCGGCCATTCGATGAAGGTAAATTAATTCAGTATGCCTACGCCTACGAGCAGGCCACCCGTTACCGCAGGCCGCCGCCAGGGTTCGGTCGCTTACTACCCTAGTCCGGCATAGAGATAAAAAAACCAAATATAACAAATATATATAGAGTATTAGTGATGTTACTTCTACGTTAAATGCTGCTTGTGCAGGCAGTCTTCTATTGCGACGAAGCATGGTGGGGTCGCGTTTGTTAACTCACTGTTTTGTTTTACCATTGGCATATGCTCAGATACTTGCCCGGAACACCATCAGTGTGCCGGCAGCGATCACACCAACAAAGGCGCCACCCACCTTGAAGTTGGCCTTCGCATGGGCGCGGTTGGTTTCCTTGTTAATCTGTTCATGGCTTTTCTTGATCAGGCGAGTCTTCGCCCGTTCCGCATTAACGCGCAACTTCTCCCGTTCGCGTGAAAAGTCATCCTTGGCCTGTATCACGGCATCTTTCTTGATATGGCTGGCGATTGAATCAAACCAGAACGCCGTCACCACGGTGACCACGAGTGCCAGGCAACCGATGGCGATCCAGAGTTCCTGGTCACTGGTTCTGACAGCGGCGAGTAGCAGCGCAGCGGTAGCGACCTGGATGATGATGATTCCGGGCAAGTATCTGAG
>JBHPFC010000159.1:0-2454 GCA_042576405.1 Pseudomonadota bacterium
CGTCGGGCCTGATCGTGACCTGATGCACGTCATCGACAAGCAGACGCTGGAGATCGTGCGCACGCTGCGGCCGGTGCCGGGCAAAACCTCCGGGCATATCGAATTCACACGTGACGGTAAAAAGGCACTGCTCAGTATTTGGGAAATGGACGGCGAAGTGATTGTCTACGACGCCGATTCTCTCAAGGAGATCAAGCGACTGCCCATGAGCAAGCCGGTCGGCAAGTACAACGTCTACAACAAGATTACCCGCTCGGAAGGCACCAGCCACTGAGCCGGATTTTGCCCTTGATATATATCAAGGACAGCTGTGACGGCCACAGCGTTAAATCGTTTTCCAGGTTTCCAGCATAAAAGGTGAGTCAGCCATGAGTGACGTGTTCACAAAAAGCATGGCGAGGAATATCTACTATGGGGGGAGTGTGTTCTTTCTCCTGCTGTTCCTCGCGCTAACGTTCGATACCCTTGGAGAAATTCCCAAACGTGATAATCACGAGGCACTCACGCCACAGGTGGCGCTGGGTAAAAAGGTCTGGGAGGACAACGACTGTATCGGTTGTCACACCCTGCTGGGTGAAGGTGCCTACTTTGCACCTGAACTGGGTAACGTCTACAAGCGTTTCGGTAACTCCACCGACGCGATTGTAGGGTTCATCAAGAGCCGGCCGTATAGTGCGTATTTCCAGGCCGGCATGCTGGGGTTTATCAGCCGCGTATTCGGCCTCCGAAATGCCCAGCTCGTCATCATCGAGATAACAGGCCGGGTCTTCCCACCAGGGATCACCCGTCAACTGAAAAGCCCGCACCCGGGTATTACCGCCGCACACATCCTGATAACGGCATACCCGGCAGCGGCCTTTCAAAGGCCTCGGTGTCTGTTTCAAACCCGCCATTAGCGGATCGCTGCAGTCTTTCCAGATTGACGAAAATGGCCGTTCCCTGACATTGCCCAGGTTGTAGTTCCACCAGAAGGTATCCGGATGAACATTGCCGAGGTTGTCGATATTGGCGATGTTAACACCCGATGAATTACCGCCCCACTGCGCCAGCCGCTGGCGCATGTAGTCATAACGCTCAGGCATCCGTTGTTTGACCCACTGCAACAGGTAGACACCATCTGCATCGTTGTTACCGGTGACATACTCGCTGTCTCTGCCAGACTGAATATCCTCCCAGCAGCGCTCAAACAGCAGATCCATCACCCAGCGGCTGGTCTGGTGGACGACATCCGAGCGCCGGTTACGGTTACCTCGTCCGCCGTAGTTCAGGTGTGACACATACAGCTTGTCGACCTGCTCCTCTGCCATCACATCCAGCAACTGTGGAAGTTCCTTCGCATTATCCTGTGTCGGCGTGAAGCGCATACCTACCTTGATACCGGCTTCGCGGCACAGTCGTATAGCGCGCATCGAAGCATCAAATGCTCCCGCCTTCTGGCGGAAATGATCATGGGTTTCGCGAAGACCGTCGATACTGATACCCACATAGTTATAATTCATGGAAGCAATGGTATCGATGTTGTCTTCATTGATCAGTGTGCCGTTAGTCGACAGGCCAACGTAAAAGCCCTGCTCCCGGGCGCGCCTGGATATATCGAAAATATCCGGTCGCAACAACGGCTCCCCGCCGGACAGGATCAACACCGGTACCCCGAAGCCACGCAAATCGTCCATGACAGTAAATACTTCATCGGTGTTCAGCTCGCCGGGAAAATCGATATCCGCCGAAATCGAATAGCAGTGCTTGCAGGTCAGGTTACAACGCCGAACAAGGTTCCAGATCACCACCGGCCCCGGTGGCTGACGCACCACCGGGTGCTCCAGCGGGCTTTGCAGTTCCTGCATGTACTGTGAAATTCGAAACATGTCAGCCTCCTATTCTCATACCGGATTTTTTAAGAATTCGGGTGCTGAACAGTATCTCGTGGGCACGTACCCGTTCACCCAGCATCTTTGCAACGTCCGCCACCTTGTCCATAACTTCCTGCCGGCTGTGACCGTGCACCATGGCAAACAGGTTATAAGACCAATCGGGGAGATGCCTTGGCCGCTGATAGCAATGACTGACGATATCAAGCTTACCCACTTGCCGGCCGGCCTCGGCGACATCTTCATCAGGCACATCCCAGACCGACATGCCATTAGCGACATACCCAAGCCGGTAGTGGTTCGGCAGCACACCGATACGCCGGATACGACCGTCTTCCAGCATGATGTTGATGCGCTCCATCACCTGTTCGGGCGTTACACACAACTCCGTTGCCAGCCAGTGATAGGGTCGGGCATGCAATGGCAGACCGGCCTGCGTCGCCAGCACCAGGCGCCGGTCCAGATCGGCGCAGGTTGGGTTTTGGGATGTATCCGGTTCCGGTCGGACTGTCGATACGCCGGTGGCCATTATCGAGCGCGGTACGACCGCACGGCAACGCACCATTATTACAACACTCGAATGGCT
>JBHPFC010000160.1:0-2405 GCA_042576405.1 Pseudomonadota bacterium
GGCCCAGTATCATTTCAATGCTGGCGACTTCACTTAAAGGGATGAAATGGGGTGGTGTGCGGGCGACGCCGAGTATATCCGCGTCGCCCGCTACTTCACTTTGCGGATTCAAGGGCAGGCGTATTGGCAGGCGGGCCAGTCTGTCCAGATCGCTGCGCAGTGGTTCCGGCAGACGCACGACCAGGCTAAAACGCCGGTCGCCATCAAATACCTGCCCGGCGATTTCTCCGCCAATTGCAATTCTCAGGGTCTCCTGAACGCTCTCCACGTCCAGCCCATACATGGCGAGACGGTCGCGATCAGGAATCACTGTCAGAATCGGCAGCCCCGTCACCTGTTCAGTACGTACATCAGCTGCTCCTGGAACATCGGCAACAACGGCTTCTATTTGTTCGGCGACAGCTACCAGGGTGTCCAGCTCATCGCCGTAAACCTTGACGGCAAGATCCGAGCGTACTCCCGATATCAGTTCATTAAAGCGCATCTGTATAGGTTGGGTAAACTCGTAATTATTGCCCGGAATCTCTTCAACGGCGGCCTCCAGTTCAGCAATAAGTACAGCTTTTGACTTGCGGGGGTCGGGCCATTCGCCACGGGGTCTGATGATGATAAAGGTATCGGCAACATTCGGCGGCATGGGATCGGTCGCCACTTCTGCAGTACCGATTTTTGTAAACACGTTCGAGACCTCAGGGAATTCGCTGATGCGGGATTCAAGCAGACTTTGCATTTCCACCGCCTGGCTCAGGCTCGTGCCCGGAATACGCAGGGCATGCATGGCAATGTCACCTTCGTCGAGATTGGGTACGAACTCGGTACCCATACGTGATGCCTGAATGGCGGAAAGCAGCACCAGTGCAAATGCAGCAGCCACTACCGGCCAGCGATGCTGCATGACCCAGTGCAGACTCGTTTGATAGATATTGCTCATAAGACGCATGAAAAGATTTTCTTTTTCCGCCACCTGGCCACGCACGAATATCGCAACAGCGGCAGGTACGGCTGTTACGGAGAGTATCAGTGCGGAGAGCAAGGCGGTGACAACGGTAAAGGCCATGGGGTGGAACATCTTGCCTTCCACACCCGTCAGCGCAAAGATCGGCACATACACGATCAGGATGATAATCACACCAAACACACTCGGTCGGATGACCTCGACGGTCGCTTCCCTGACTACGCGTAGACGTTCACCGAGATCGGGAACGCTACCGTGCATGCGCTGATACGCTGCCAGGTGCCGCAGGCAGTTTTCGACAATGATCACGGCTCCATCGACAATCAGTCCGAAGTCCAGTGCGCCAAGACTCATCAGGTTGCCGGACACATTGGATTCAACCATGCCGGTAATTGTCATCAACATGGCGACTGGAATAACGGCTGCCGTCACCAGTGCAGCCCTCCAGTTGCCGAGCAAAAGCAGCAGAACAGCGATAACCAGCAACGCACCTTCCGCCAGGTTTTTCTGCACCGTGACGATTGTTTTGTCTACCAGTGACGTCCTGTTGTAAAGGGCATTCAGCTCGACGCCTTGCGGCAGAGATGGCTTGATGGCTTCCAGTTGCCTGGCCGTTGCCCGGGCAACGACCCGGCTGTTTTCGCCCATCAGCATGAACACGGTCCCCATTACCACTTCCTGGCCATCCTGGGTTGCAGCGCCGGTACGCAGTTCACTGCCGAGCCTGACGTCAGCCACGGTGTCGAGCCGGATGGGTACATCGTCACGCAGGGCCACGGTGACGGTGCGGATATCGTCCAGGCTGTTTACCTGGCCGGGAGAGCGTATCAGGTACTGTGCACCTTGCCGTTCAATGTAACCCGCACCGGTGTTTTGATTGTTGCGTGCAAGTGCGGCGACCAGATCCTGAAGTGTCAGGTCATAGGCAAACAGCTTGTCCGGGTCCGGTAGTACATGGAACTGTTTGCTGTAACCACCGATGGTATTGACCTCGACCACACCGGGTGTCTGTCGCAGCTGTGGGCGCACGATCCAGTCCTGTACGGTACGCAGATCCATCGGGCTGAGGTCACTGCCTTCCTGCGCCGAAACGGTATACATGAATATTTCGCCGAGGCCTGTGGCAATGGGTCCCATGCGCGGTTCGATACGCAGAGGAAGCCGTTCCCTGACTTCGGTGATACGTTCGTTTATCAGCTGCCGGGCCCAATAGATATCGGTGCCATCCTCGAAGACTACAGTAACCTGGGACAGACCGTAGCGGGAAATCGAGCGTGTATAGTCGAGGCGCGGAATCCCCGCCATCGCAGTTTCAATCGGAAACGTGATACGTTGTTCCGTCTCGAGAGGTGAATAGCCGACTGCCTCGGTATTGATCTGAACCTGTACATTGGTGATGTCCGGGACCGCATCAATCGGCAGCTGCTGATAGTTATACACTCCCAGGGCA
>JBHPFC010000161.1:0-2388 GCA_042576405.1 Pseudomonadota bacterium
ATCGCCGGTGAGGACTATCCTCCTTACGGCAAGGATGGCATGCCTAAATACGTACAACTCAAGAACGTATCTGTTAACAAGAAACTTGGCGATTTCAAGATCAAGTAAACAAGGAAAAGGGCGCGTAAGCGCCCTTTTTTGTGCAACACAATGACTCTGGATAAAGCACGTGAACTGATCAGCGTCCAGGCCAATATGGGTGGCGGCTACAATCGCAACGGCGCCCGTTTGATCCTGGCAGAAGTCCAGCGTGAACATGGCCAGCAGGCTGTGGACAGGCTGATTCGCGAGTTTGAGCTGGAAAAATTGTTCGGTTTTACGGTCGGCACATCATTTAGTGCCCCCGGATAAAACCGGCAGCGGGAAATTTTTGAGCGCCACATACGAGACCATGATCAAGATCAAGGATCAGTCAGGGTCAATGAGTTCAGACTCCCTGATTCAGGATTTAGCTGATCAAGAGTATCACTGGGGTCGGTACATTTTTGAACGTCGTCGGAGGAACACATGTCAACAGAACTGATATTTTCGCTAGTCTGCGCTATGGCAGCCATTGTTTATGGCATCGTCTCGGTGCGATGGATCCTGGCCAAGCCCGCGGGCAACGCCCGCATGCAGGAAATCGCCCACGCGATACAGGAAGGTGCCAAAGCCTATCTCAATCGCCAGTACACCGCTATTGGCATCGTCGGTGTTGCGCTGTTTATCGTCATCGGCATCTTCATTGAATGGACAACCGCGACCGGCTTTGCCATCGGTGCAATATTCTCCGGCCTGGCCGGCTACATCGGCATGCACATCTCGGTGCGCGCCAACGTGCGCACTGCGGAAGCCGCCAATGACGGACTCAATGCCGCCATGCAGATTGCTTTCCGCGGTGGCGCCATCACCGGCATGCTGGTGGTAGGCCTGGGACTACTCGGTGTCGCCGGCTTCTACGGCGCACTGGTTATGATGGGTGTTGAAGACCCCATTCATCCACTGGTCGGACTGGCCTTTGGCGGCTCACTGATTTCAATTTTCGCCCGACTCGGTGGCGGCATTTTCACCAAGGGCGCTGACGTCGGTGCCGATATCGTCGGCAAGGTGGAAGCCGGTATTCCCGAGGATGATCCGCGCAACCCTGCGGTCATCGCCGATAACGTCGGCGATAACGTTGGCGACTGCGCCGGTATGGCCGCCGACCTGTTCGAGACCTACGCCGTGACCGTGGTCGCCACCATGCTGCTGGGCAGCCTGATGCTAACGGATATTGCGGTACAGGCTGCTATTTATCCGCTGGTGCTGGGTGGCGTATCCATTATCGCGTCAATCATCGGTACCTTCTTTGTCAATGCACGCGAGGGCGGGAAAATCATGAACGCCCTGTATCGTGGCCTGATGGTGGCCGGTGCGCTGGCGGCGATAGCCTTCTACTTCGTCACACAGCAGGTGATGGGCGACACCATCATGCTTGACGGTGGCAGCGTCTCCACCATGAACCTGTTCTACTGTGGCCTCATTGGTCTGGCGCTGACCGCCGCCATGGTTGTTATCACCGAGTACTACACTGCTACCGAGTTCTCGCCGGTTCGACACATCGCCGAGGCTTCCACCACCGGTGACGGCACCAACGTTATTGCCGGCCTGGGTGTATCGATGAAATCTACCGCCGCGCCGGTACTCGCTGTATGCGCCTCCATCTGGGGCGCCCACGAGCTGGCGGGCCTGTACGGTATTGCCATCGCAGCCACTTCCATGCTGTCCATGACCGGCATCATCGTGGCACTGGATGCCTACGGACCGATTACCGATAACGCCGGCGGCATTGCCGAAATGGCTGAACTGGATGAAAAGGTCCGCAACATCACCGACCCTCTGGATGCTGTTGGCAACACCACCAAGGCAGTCACCAAAGGTTACGCCATCGGCTCTGCCGGCCTGGCAGCACTGGTGCTGTTCGCTGACTACACCCATAGCCTGGAAGCCCGCGGTATGGACCTGTCGTTCGACCTGTCCAACCACATGGTCATTATCGGGCTGTTCATCGGTGGCCTGGTGCCTTACCTGTTCGGCGCCATGGCAATGGAGGCAGTCGGGCGCGCAGCAGGCGGCATCGTCAACGAAGTGCGGCGCCAGTTCAGGGAAATGCCCGGCATAATGGACCACAGCCAAAAGCCGGACTATTCCAAGGCGGTCGACATGCTCACCCGTGCTGCCATCAAGGAAATGATCATCCCTTCGCTGCTACCGATCATGGTCCCGATACTCGTCGGCTTGCTGCTCGGCCCGCAAGCACTGGGCGGTGTTCTGCTCGGCACCATTATCACCGGCCTGTTCGTCGCCATTTCCATGACCACCGGCGGTGGCGCCTGGGATAACGCCAAGAAGTATATCGAGGATGGAAAC
>JBHPFC010000162.1:0-2383 GCA_042576405.1 Pseudomonadota bacterium
TATTGCCCGATATCGAAAATTCACTTGTCCGGATGAGTGCTTACCTTGAAGAAATGGATCTGGAAGACGCCATTCGCGCCCGGCCCCCGGCCGGGAAATACAGCGTGACTTGAACCCGTAAGGGAGGCTTCATGAGTGTTTTGATCTCACGACCTCCCTCTCAATTAACTGACAAAGAACCCCATATGAACAACACACCATCTAGACTCACACCGATTCGAAGAACAAAAATTGTCGCCACCATCGGGCCCGCCTGTGAAACACCTGAAATGCTCAAGGCCATGATCGAAGCAGGTATGAATGTCGCACGACTGAACCTTTCACACGGCTCGCATGATAAACACAGCGAACAGATTTCAATTCTACGAAAAGCCGCCAGCGACCTCGGGCGTAATATCGCCATCATGATTGATACCCGTGGTATCGAGATCCGCACCGGCCTGCTGGACGGTGACTCTGTCAACCTGGTGCCCGGTGGCAGCTTCAGCCTTTACACAGAGGATAGACCGGGTAGTGCTGCGGGAGTATCGATTACCTACCGGAAACTGTACGAAGAAGTGCGGCGGAGAACGCCAATCCTGCTTGATGACGGCGCGATTGAACTGGAAGTCGATAATGTAAAGGATGGCGTAATTAACTGCCGCATTATTCACGGCGGACTACTGGGCAATTCAAAGAGTGTCAACCTGCCGGAAACCCAGCTGGCAATGAGTGCTGTCAGCCCGGAAAACCGTGACGATATCGTTAAGGAACTGAGCTTTGCCGCGGAAAACGACGTTGACTATATCGCGGCCTCATTCGTGCAGAGCGCAGATGATATCTACAAGATGCGTGAAATCCTCGTCGAAAAGGAAGCGCTGATTCCGATCATCGCTAAAATCGAAAACAAGGCCGGCGTGGCGAACATGGAAGAGATCGTTGATGTGGCCGATGGCGTCATGGTCGCGCGTGGTGACCTGGGCGTGGAGCTTCCACTGGCGGATGTTCCGACTACACAGAAACACATCATCCGCACGACGGTCAGTAACGGCAAACCTGTGATAACCGCCACCCAGATGCTGGCTTCAATGGAATGGAACCCGAAACCAACCCGTGCGGAAGCAAGCGACGTGGCCAATGCAATTCTCGATGGCACCTCGGCGGTAATGCTTTCGGGCGAGACAGCAGTCGGCAAGTACCCTTTAGAGGCAATAAGAACCTTGTCAACTATCGCCTTGCGCGCCGAAGCAGCGCTGCATGAATACGGTTATCTTCAAAAGATCAAGCCCCACCCCGCGAACGTCGTAACACAGGCAGTTGGACAGGCAGCTGTCAGCATGGCCAAAAACCTGAAGGCCGCAGCTATCATCAGCCTGACTGAAAGCGGCTTCACCTCACGCCTGGTTTCAAAGTACCGCCCGGACTGCCCGATCCTGGCAATTACCTCCTCAGAGCGGGTGGCACGCAAACTGTCAATGAACTGGGGCGTAATACCGATGCTCTACCAGGGAGAACCATCCGATGAGGCACGTATCGAGTTCGCCATTTCCATGATCAGACAACTGGCGAATGCCGACAGCGGCGACATCCTGATTATTACTGCCGGGCATTTCCAGAAAACCGGAGGCACTGATCTGGTTCGTGTAATTACACTGTAACCATTCAATAATTTCAGACTAAAAAAACAGGTGGCAACTCGCTACCAGGTAGACAAGCACCGGAAGCTGGGCGGGTAATAATTATGCCCGCCGGTTTTTACCCAAAGATGTCATCAATACCAAGCCATTCCGGGTCACCCCGGAAAAGTTCGGCTTCTTTGATTCTCGAAATCCCGCCTATTTTACAGCGCCCTGATCGATCCAGACCTTGATCACACAGAATTTCGGGCTAAACGGAGAAAAATGACCCTTCGCGGAGCTGTAACACAAAACGATTCAACCCTGCTCCCGCGCACTGCAGCCTCTGTCATTACCTGTTCGTCTGATCCAGATCAATTATCGCCTGTAAGCGTAAGCGGTATGGTTCCCACTAGATAAGCAGTACTGAATAACTTGAGTGATGGGGGAAGTAGATTGAAGCCGGGCGCCATGATGGCTACGCGAGTTGCTCTGCACGTGGCGGTAACGTTGCTTTTTATGCTGATGCTCTCGTGCAGTGACCAAAGCGGCACACCGGAAACCGACAGCCCGTGGGACAAGCTTCCCCAACACCCCTTACACACCGACCACAGCACTTTCTTCCAGACGCCCTTTGCGGATGGTCCCTCGGTAACCCGCGCCTGTCTCGAATGCCATCCCGACGCCAGTACCCAGATCATGCAAACGGCACACTGGAACTGGCGGGGCGAAGAAGCCATGTTACCCGGGCACGCTACGGCGATGCGGGTCGGCAAGCGCAACCTGAT
>JBHPFC010000163.1:0-2376 GCA_042576405.1 Pseudomonadota bacterium
ACCTCGCTTCGGCGGAATTTTCTGTTTACGGGAATGATCGGTTCTGGCCGAAACAGGAAGTTCGCAAGGTAATTCCTGACTGTTTTAGTCCGTGTATTTCATTGACCACGATCAATAATTGCACCCTGCACACTGGTTAGAATCTACCTCACTTTAACTTTGAGGGAGCAGGGTCATGGAAACAACAAGCAAGGTTAAAAAGTTATTAACGACCAGCAGGGATCCTAATGAGGTGCAGGATTGGATATTTTCCCTGACCCCGATTGGGGTGGCATTTGGCTTTTACATGATGTTTATCATGTCCTCGGATATTGAACCCAAGGGCCTGTTTGTGGCCTATGGCGCAGCGGCTGGCATTATCGGCCTGCAAAGCTACTGGATAGCCCGGGGTTGGCGCAAAAACCATTTCAGCACTGTTCTGATGGGCGCCATCGGCATTGCTCTTACCCTGGGCCTGCTTTCACTTTATGTATCCCTGCTGTAATTCGTACTGACAAAGGAAAAGGATGTCGGCCAGCTCATGTCAGGCACTCCGTGTCATCGTGCTTCGGACTGTTTACATGCCGGCTTACCGGATGTGCATCGATTCCAGCTGAGAGCGGCTGAAATGGTCTGTATTTAACCAGGTGTTGTACTGAGCTTTATTCGGTATGACTGGCATGCGATCATGGACGGGTCGCATTGTCTTATTTGCAGCAGTAACAATAATTGCACAGCTGTCGAACCCTTCACCCTCCCTGCAGACGCCTTATCGGGAGGCACCATCCGCGTGATCTTCGAGCCTGTGGACTTCATTGCCAAGTTGGCCGCATTGGTGCCCAAATCCAGGGTGAACCTGACTCACTATCACAACGTGTTTGCTTCATCGTACTTTTGACCCGGGTTGCTGCGTATTCATAGCTGTAATTGAATGACCGCTATGCAGTTTTAAACGAACGTTCACCAAAATCTGGTAAAGGACGTGTTTTGGCCGTTCCAGGAAGTACAGGAACCCCGCATAAGCTGGGTTCTGGTTTTGGGGAATGACAGGTTCTGGCCGGAAGTCGTCGTTTAGTGGTCGTTAATATTAAAGCCAGGTGAAATACCGGAAACGACCCAAGCCGGTCAGTCCCCGGGCAGAGAGATCGCCCTATATTCATCTGGGCGCAAGGAAGGGACTCGGTGACATAGTGCTCGGCGCTGGAACCCGGGAAATAGTTTCTGAGTTGTGTTATTACTTTGCTGGCCAGAGTTCTACTGCAAAGAGGAAAAACGGCGACCCGGGCCAGCAAGGATGGAGCAATTGCATAATGGAATCTGATCTGATCGCGGAAACACAGGCCAGCGATGCGTTGCGCAAGCGCTGGGGACGCATACTCGAGAACTCGTTTGACGAGATCTACCTGTTTGCGGCCGATAACCTGCATTTCCTCCATGTCTCGCGGGGTGCCTTGCAGAACCTCGGCTACACCATGCAGGAAATGCGACAGCTGACCGCTATCGACATTAAGCCCGAAATCAATCCAACGGAGTTTGCCGCCCTGCTAGAGCCATTGCGGGACGGATGGCAGGAACGGGTCGTTTTCGAAACATTTCACCAGCGCAAGGACGGTAGCCGCTACCCGGTCGAGGTACGACTCCAGTTCGCCGCCGAAGAATCCCCACCTGTGTTCATCGCCATCATCCTGGATATTGCCGAACGCCAGCAGGCGGAGCAGACCGTGCGGGAAAGCGAACAGCGCTACCAGGCACTGGCCCGCATCGCGCCGGTGGGTATCTTCCGCACTGATGTTGACGGCAACTGTATCTATGCCAACGAGCGGTGGTGCCAGATGGCAGGTATGCACCTCGAACAGGCGCTGGGTGAAGGCTGGTCGGCGGCGCTGCATCCAGAGGACCATGAGCGTGTGTTTGCCGAGTGGTACCAAGCGGCAAAGACGCAGGTTCCGTTTTACACAGAATGTCGATTTCAGCGTCCCGACGGTAGCGTTAGCTGGTTGCTGGTGCGGGCCACGGCCGAACAGGACATAAAGGGTGACGTGATCGGCTACGTGGGAACGATCACCGATATCAGCAAGCAAAAAATAATAGAAGATGAACTTCGTATTCATCGCGACCACCTCGAAGAACTGGTTTCGGAACGTACCCATGCAATGGAAGTCGCCAACCGGGAACTGGAAGCGTTCGCCTACTCGATATCCCATGACCTGCGCGCGCCGCTGCGCGCTATCGACGGGTTTTCTTATTTGCTGGGAGAAGATTGTGCGGACGCTATCAGTGACCTGGGAAGGGATCACCTGCGCCGGGTGCGTTCCGCCAGCCAACGCATGGGGAAATTGATCGATGACATCCTGCAACTGGCACGGACGACCAAGGGCGATATGCAATGGTCCGACG
>JBHPFC010000164.1:0-2359 GCA_042576405.1 Pseudomonadota bacterium
TGGCCAGTAATTTCCGCTCCCAGTCGAGTGATGTCTTCACAATAAAGTCCAGATCGTCGTATCGCGGTTCCCATTTCAATAACGAGCGAGCCTTTTCGGCTTTGGCGATGAGTGCCGGCGGGTCACCAGCGCGGCGCGGTTCTTCCTTTACCTTGATGGGGGTGCCATTTACGCGGTTCACGGCGTCGATGACCTCTCGTACACTGAAGCCATGTCCGTAGCCACAATTCAGGGTGGCCGAGTCGCCACCTTGTTGCAGGTACTCAAGCGCTTTGATATGAGCATCTGCCAGGTCATCGACATGAATGTAGTCGCGGACACCCGTACCGTCAGGAGTAGGGTAGTCGGTGCCGAATACATAGAGCTGCTCGCGCTTGCCGACAGCAACTTCTGCGGCTACCTTTATCAGCAGGGTGGCATGTTCAGTTGACTGGCCAATCTGGGCGTCCGGGTCTGAGCCGGCAACATTGAAGTAGCGAAGAATAACGTGTCGCATGTCGGTGGCCAGTCCAAGGTCGCGCAACATCATCTCGCTCATCAATTTGGAGGTGCCGTAGGGATTGATGGGTGACAGCGGACTCTCCTCAGTACACTCCGGGCCGTCGGGTATACCGTAGACAGCTGCCGTAGACGAGAAGATGAAGTGTTTTACTTCTGCTGCCGAGCAGCATTCGAGCAGGCTGCGCGTGCAACAGGTGTTGTTACCGTAGTATTTGAGCGGATTTTCTACCGACTCCGGTACTATGGTGTGGGCGGCGAAATGGATTACCGTCTCCACCTCATGCTCCTTGAGGAGCTTGTTCACCAGTACCTGGTCGCCAGTGTCGCCAACAATCAGTTCCGCACCCTTGACGGCATCAGAAAAACCGGTGGACAGATTGTCGAGTACGACGACTGATTGTCCTGCGCTGGTCAACATGCGAACCACGTGGCTGCCGATGTAGCCGGCGCCACCGGTTACCAGAATTTTGTTCCCCATACTCTTTACCCTTGCTGGTGCAATTAATATTCGCTTTATGATACCAGTATGCCGAGTTTAAAGCAGGTGTCAGGCAGAGCTGGCACGTTTTTTAAGCAGAGACTGGATGGCATTCGAACTATACATTTCCTCAAGCGAGATCGAGCGGCCATTCTCGCACACGATGCGTGCGTGGAAACGTTTTAGCTCCCGCGGTTCCCGTACTCCGCAGGAGTGCGCAATGACGCCTACTTCATAAATCATATTTTGCACATAGTTTGCGACGCGCTCCGCTTTTACCGAGGGCACCAGGCCCTTCTGTAGTCGCAGGTTATGTGTGGTGATACCGGTCGGGCAGGTGTCTTTATTGCAGTGCAGCGCCTGGATACAACCCAGAGAGAACATGAATCCACGCGCTGATGTTATGAAGTCTGCGCCCACACAGAGTGCCCAGGCGACGTCTGCCGGGGTGATCAGTTTGCCTGATGCAATAAGCTTTACACGGTCTTTCAGTCCGAACTCGGTGAGCTTGTCGGCAACCAGAGGCAAACTTTCCTTTATCGGCAGGCCCATATAGTCCATCAGTGCCATGGGCGCTGCGCCAGTGCCGCCTTCGCTACTGTCGATGGTGATAAAGTCCGGCGCACTCTGCTGGCCACGATTGTTGACTTCGTTGAACAGGTCTTCCAGCCAGCCGTAGGCGCCAACGACGGCTTTGAAGCCTACCGGTTTCCCGGTGATCGTGCGGATACGCTCAATCATGTCGAGCAGATCCCCAATGGAGTTGATGTCCGGGTGTCGATTGGGACTGATAGAGTCTTCGCCAACAGGAATCCCGCGTATTGCAGCGATTTCCCGGGTAACTTTTTTGCCTGGCAATATGCCGCCCTTGCCGGGCTTGGCCCCCTGACTCAGCTTGATCTCGAACATTTTCACCTGGTCAAGTGCAGCCACTTCCCGAAGCTTTTCATCACTCAGGTTGCCTTGCGCATCGCGCACACCATATTTCGCCGTGCCGATTTGAAAAACAATGTCAGCGCCACCTTCGAGATGATAAGGCGACAGACCGCCTTCACCGGTATTCATCCAGCATCCACTCCTGGCAGCCCCGACTGACAATGCCTGCACAGCCGGTTTTGACAGCGCGCCAAAACTCATGCCGGAAATATTGAACAGTGAGTCTGTGATGTAGGGCTTTTCACACCCAGAGCCGATAGTCACAGTCCCGACTTTGGCGGCATCCGTTCCCAGGGTCGGAAACGGACAATTGACGAAAAGAATTGATCCCGCCGGGGAGATGTTACGCGTCGAACCAAAAGCCGTGGTGTTGTCCAGGCCCTTGGCTGCTCTGTAGACCCACGAGCGTTCTGCCCGGTTAAAAGGCATTTCTTCCCGGTCCAT
>JBHPFC010000165.1:0-2183 GCA_042576405.1 Pseudomonadota bacterium
CCCAGCAAGGGTAACGTACAGCTGGCGGGTAAAGACTTCAGTCATCTCAGCGAAGCAAACCGCAGCCGGCTGCGTAACCGGCACCTGGGCTTTGTTTACCAGTTCCACCATCTGCTGCCCGAATTTACAGCGCTGGAAAACGTTGCCATGCCGCTGGTGATTAAAGGTGTTCCGATCAAGCAGGCACGGGAAAGTGCGCTTACTATACTTGACCGCGTGGGACTCAAAGCTCGCACCGGTCACAAACCGTCCGAGCTTTCAGGTGGAGAACGTCAACGAGCGGCCGTGGCACGAGCCCTGGTCACCAAGCCTGACTGTGTGCTGGCCGATGAGCCAACCGGCAATCTGGACAGTCAAAATGCAGAGCAGGTATATCAGCTTATGCTCGAACTTAACCGGGATCTCGAGACATCTATCGTCATAGTCACGCATGACACCCGGTTGGCAGAGCGAATGGACAGGGTACTGCACCTGCAGGATGGCGCACTGATCAATTGAATCGGCTACCAGGAAAACCAGCCGCCTTTATCCAGAGAATCTTCACATTTCTTTAACTGGGTGTGATAAGCCTTGGCCCGGTCGTCGACCTTGCGGGCGACCTTCATTAACCACGGCTTTTTCTTGTAGGTCTTGCGCTTAAAACCGCCATGTCCCTCATGGTAAGCGAGGTACTGATTGTAGGCATCCCACTTTGATATGCCGAGCGTGCGGTGTGAATAAGCGCCATACCAGCCGATGAAGTCCGTTACATCATCGAAATCATCCCGGTCCGCCCAGCTACGATCGGTAGATTCCAGATACCAGTCCCAGGTGGAGTCCTTGATCTGGCCATAGCCATAGGCTGAAGTAGGCCGGGTCCAGGGAATTACCCAGAGCAGCTTTTGACGCGGTGGTTTGGCGTCGTGTACGAAACGGGACTCCTGGTAAATGATAGCCAGTTGCACGTGTACCGGAACACCCCACTTTTCGTAGCTATCATAAGCATCCGCGTACCAGTCATCTTTTTCCTCAAAGATTTCGCAGCTGTTACGAATATTCTCGGGTGGACTGGTCGAACAGGCGAGAATTACCATTGTGCCCAGGAGCACGAGCCCTGTTCCGAGCAGAGGTTTATTGGATGCGTGACGTTTCACCGGATAAAGAGTCTATCATATCCGTTTGGCGAAGCTTCAACCGGGATCTAAAAAGTTATATAAGCACCTGCGTAGGGGCCATCAAACTCAACGTCGGTGAACGAGTCATCGAAATCATCCAGGTCGAGCTTGATTTTACGGTAGCCAACATCAACTCCCAGATGCCATGGCGTCGTATAGCTGGCACGTACTGAAAAATCATAGAAGCTACTGCCTTCGTATTTAACATAGCTGCCATCAGCACTAACCCCAAGGCCAGTCAGCGGCAGGTCGGCTCCCACGCCAGCATAGGCCATAGGTACCCAACCGGAAATATCGGTATTTTCCGTACCGGACAGGCTGCCGCTAATCCGTGCCTTGCTATCAATATATTTTCCGTTGAGCCCGAGATCCAGGCTGACCACATTATCCAGTAGTTCGTAGTACAGCGTGACATCCGTCTGTTTCAGTTCAAACTGGCTGCTGACATCCTCATTAATAAAGAATGTAGTGTTACCGAATATCACGGTGCGGGACAGCCTGCCATTCGCATCCTCGTCGATATCTGTGTAGCTGAGCCGCACATTGGGTAGAAAGGGTAGCGGGTGTTCCAGGCTGATGTAGTAGTAACCGGATGAGCCATCGTCATAGCCAAGATCATTGTTGATATCAATGTCGTTGGCCGAATCGCGCGTCTTGTAACGGGCGGTTCCGCTAATGTCATAGTTCCAGTAATTAGCACCGGCACGAACACCCAGTACGTCCGCTGCGGAACAGGTCGGCACAGCCATGAACAGAACCGGTATAAGACTTCGACGCATTTCACACCCTCCTTGTTGGCAGCAGTGGCATACACTAACATAACAATCGGGGATCCATGAGAACCCCGTCACATTTATGACAGGATGTCATAGAAGGAATTATCAGGGATGAAATGCTGCTCTCGGCGCTGGCATTTTTAGCCGGCACCTGCCTGTAACTGCCACGCCTCGCCGGCTTGCATGGGTAGTGCGCCGCTGTACCAGTGTAATCTGGTGCGTAAGCGTAGTGGCTGCCAGCCCTGCGATAATC
>JBHPFC010000166.1:0-2161 GCA_042576405.1 Pseudomonadota bacterium
ATGTTTGACGGTGTCTGGCCGCATGAGTTGCCGGAACGCGCGCGCTACGCTATTGCCTATCTCGCGCTGTTTGGATCGGTGCTGGGTTTCTTCGGCTATTACTTTCTGCTGAGGAAGGTGGGTGCGGTGCGTGTCAACCTGATTACTCTAGTAACCCCGGTGACAGCACTGTTACTTGGGCATTGGCTGAACGGTGAGGTGATACTGCCAACCGTCTGGCTGGGTACGGGGTTTATCATGTGTGGTCTGGCGATGCATCAATGGCAAATGTTGAAGGCAAGAGTAAGTTTGCGGGTCTGAGGTCGCTGGCCCGCCACTGTCTTGCTAAGCTTGAGTGCAGTGAGCAAATGGAGGTAGGGCCGTGAATGAATTCAAGCTATTGTTTGTAACATTACTGGCTGGTGGTGTGCTGCTGCTGGTCAGCTGCCAGGGTACAGGGTCGCGGACTGGTTTTTATTCCAGTCCACTGCAGCCGGGTGATGAGGTCATTATGCTGAAGACGCTGACGATTCAGGCCGGTAAGGCACGTATCTATCTGCAGGGCGGCAAGACCGGGTCGTACGGTGGCAGCAATCAGTACGAGCCGTTCTGTTACTTCCTGGTGAGGGATCCGTTGCCGGCCGAGCAGCAGATTAAACCAGGAACTTTTGTGGTCCATTCTGTTTGGCTGGATGAAACAACGGTCAGTATCGAATATCCGGTAAAACTGGCGGCCGCGTTTTCCATAGGCGGGGGCGGCAGTCGCAGTCCAATCGCTTATCAGTTTCACATGGCGCTGAAAGCGGCTGATCAGCAGGACGTTACCCTGGTCTGTTCCGGCGCCAGTGTTCGCGCCTATGACCCGGAAGCACGCGACGAAACCGCCCGAATTTATGGCGAACGCAGCGACATGGCCCTGTGTGAATCAGCCGACGAAGCACTCCAGGGTGCAGATGCCCTGGTCGTGGTTACCGAGTGGAACGTGTTCCGCAGCCCCGACTTCGATCAGATTCGCAACGCCCTGAGCTCACCGGTAATTTTCGATGGCCGCAACCTGTACGACCCCGATTTTCTGGTCAAGCAGGGCTTCACCTACTACTCGATCGGCCGCACCGCAGTCTCACCGTAGCAGGCTTACAACGGGCGGCTGAACTCCGAATGCTGGGCTTCGCCCAGCAGGATTTCGAATGTCTCCGAGCTGACGCGAATAAGTTGCTCGTGGTCGCCAGCCTCGAAATAGACATCGGACTGCTCGCTAAGGCTCTCATCAACAATGGTATCCAGGTCGTAGATACCGCCAAATGGCGGTACTGCACCGGGTTCACAATCATCGAACAGCGCCCCCAGTTCGTACTCGGAGGCCAGGCCAAGATTGCGATTGGTTTGTCGATGCAATTCACCAAGATCCACTCGACAGCTGGCCGGCAGAACCGCCAGCAGGTAGCCGCGATCGTCTTCCAGCACTACCGTCTTGGCAATACGGTCACCGGACACATGGGACAACTGCGCCGTTTCCATACTGGTGGATGAATGCGGGTGATCGAGAATCTCGTAATCAGCATCCTGCTCAGTAAGGTACTCTGATACGCGATAGGCAATAGTCATTACAGACCCTCCATTTCATCAGCTTCACACTGAGTATAGACCGGCTGCCAGCATTAACAGGGCTGAAGAGGGTGACCGGGTCAGTGCGGATGCAAGGGGGGCGAGAATAATCAAGCCGTTGCCGAGTTGCTGGGCCAGGTTGGCAAACAGCGCTAGCCGTGTACGCCAGCGTAGCGGGCGGTAACCGAGCCGGTCTTGTAACGCATGTCCCACTTCGTGGGCAGCAATGGCAACAGCGGCCAGTGATTTGCCATCGAAGTTCTCCGGACTCAGGCGAACCGTTCTGGCGAGCGGGTCGTAGTGATCACCTTTGTCGCTGGTTTCGACGCCTATTCGGGGCATGTCGAGCTGGTTTAGCAGGTGATGTGCGAATTCGCTACCCGTTCCCGGGTAGTCCTCGCGCGGCCCGGAATGGCGTTTGATCACTGCCCTGACCCATAATTGCGGGCCAAAAAGCACGGCAAACAGCAGCAGGGCGATCAGCGCGATATGCATGCCGGCGATTATCGCACGTAGACTCGCGGGGTGGCAGTGACGGTCTATACTCAGTGTGAAGCTGATGAAATGGAGGGTCTGT
>JBHPFC010000167.1:0-2141 GCA_042576405.1 Pseudomonadota bacterium
GCTGAATTCATACTGCGCGCCAGCCAGGCAACTCCCGCCAAGGAAAGCAAGACAGGGGAGGAGAAAAGCTGATGAATCTCTCTGATCTAAACGAACTTGATATCAACAATATCGCCGGCTGGCCTCTTCCAGCACGAATTTTTGTGGTGGCAGTGGTATTTGTCGGTGTTCTGGGGCTGGGGTACTGGCTGGACATCAAAGACCAGCGCATCAACCTGGAGAAAGTTGAAGCCAAGGAAACCGAGCTTCGCCAGACCTTCGAAGCAAAAGCGAAGAAGGCTGCCAATCTCGCCGCTTACGAGCAGCAGCTTGAAGAAATGAAAGAGTCTTTCGGTGCCATGCTGCGTCAGCTGCCCAATAAAACAGAGGTGGCGGAATTGCTGGTGGATATTTCCCAGACTGGCCTGGCCAGTGGCCTGGAATTTGAGCTCTTCAAGCCCCAGGCAGAGGTGCCCAAGGAATTCTATGCAGAGCTACCGATCAGTATTCGCGTCAAGGGTGATTACCATGAGTTCGGTAACTTCATCAGCGGTGTCGCTGCACTGCCCCGCATCGTGACGGTACATGATGTAAATGTTGCACCTAATACAGACGGCGAACTGACCATGGATCTGCTTGCCAAGACCTATCGATATATGGAAGACGACGAAGGGGGTGCCAAATGATCCGCCTCAAGAAAGCAGCCCTGGCGGTAACTACATGCGTGCTGTTCACCGGCTTGACGGCCTGTAGCGACAGCAACACGGAAGACCTGACTAGCTACGTGGAAGAAGTCAAATCACGCCAGCAGGCGCGCATTGAGCCTCTTCCGGAATTTACCCCGTACGAAACACATCTGTACCAGGCAGCCGGTGATCGCGACCCGTTTACTGCGCCGGTTTACTCTGCACCCCGGTCAAATGTTGCGCAGGCATCAGGCGACGGTATTTCACCGAATTTCAATCGCGCCCGCGAACCTCTGGAAGCTGAACCGCTCGACAGTCTGCGCATGGTCGGGACACTGGAGCGCAACGGGAATTCATGGGCACTGGTGCGCATGAGCGACAGTACAATTCATCGCGTCAAGCCTGGCAATTACCTCGGTCAGAACCACGGCAAAATCATCCGTGTTACCGAATCAGAATTGGGCGTAACCGAGATCGTACCTGATGGCCTCGGGGGATGGATGGAACGTCAGGCAGCACTGGCACTCAGCGAGTAACTGGAGAGAAAAAACGATGAACGCAAAACTAACGACATGGACCCCGGTATTGCGGAGTGGGCAAATAACACACAGCCTGTTCAGACATGGACTGGCGCTGGCAGCCGCTATACTACTGGTTAGCTTCTGGACAGTGGCTCAGGCAGCTGAACCGCAGCCTCTTAATGCGCTCAAAGCAATTAATTTTGCCGGCCTGCCGGGCGACCAGGTACAGATCACCTTTGAGATGAGCAACTCGGCTGACAATCCAGCGAGCTTTACCATCGACAATCCCGCACGCATTGCATTCGACCTGCCCGCCACAAAAAGCGAGCTGGCAAGTCGTTCTCAGGCGATCGGCATCGGCCCCGCTAAAAGCGTTACTGCGGTGGAGGTCAAGGGACGCACCCGTGTCGTTCTAAATCTGTTCGAAATGGTACCTTATGAAACCCGGACTGAGGGCAATAACATCGTCGTCGTTTTGGGTGGTACTCAGGGTGCAGCCTCATCGGCTAGCGCCAGCGCCTTTACCAATACGGCTCCTGCAACGACATCCAGCTCAAACAGCGACGCTGCGCAGGGCATTACAAACATTGATTTTCGTCGTGGTGACCAAGGCGAGGGACGCGTAATCATAACCCTGTCCGACCCCGCTGTTCCGATTGATATGCGCCAGGAAGCAGGCAAAGTCGTTGTCGACCTGAAAGGTGCTCAGCTGCCTGCAGAACTGCAGCGCCGTCTTGACGTAACCGACTTCGCCACACCGGTAAAACTGATTGACACCGAAATGACATCCCGCGGCACCCATATGGTGATCACCGCTATCGGTGACTATGAACACCTGGCTTACCAGGCTGATGACCAGTTCACCGTTGAAATCCGCGATACCGGCAGCCAGTTGCCGATCATCCAGTGTGTTGAGGGTTTCGATGTCGGCGAGTACGCAACGTGGCTGGTGGAA
>JBHPFC010000168.1:0-2078 GCA_042576405.1 Pseudomonadota bacterium
ACACGTTTATATGCAGTAGATGCCGGGTTGGAGCAACAGGCTCTTGCCGAAAAATATGCGAGCAGCGACAAGTACCTGTTTGTGCGCGGCGATATCGGACCACGCTGGGATGACGATGCTGTTACAGGCCGGATACAACGGTTATATGTTCAGCAGGTTCATGTGCCACTGCCTTATTCGCAACAGCTGGCTGAACTGACGCAAGGGCAAAGATTTAATGCCTATAACGAGGATCCAATCCCGCCGCGATACCAGGTCCGCCTGAATATCGGCAAACGTCTTGAACCGTGGATTGCTGCGGTTGTGCCTATCGGTGAGGGGAGTCAGGGCCAGTGACAAACGGAGTAGCATGCCACGTGTTGAATGAGAAACAGACATGAGTGAACAGGCGTTGATATTCGAGGTGGGTGAAAGCGGTTTCGATCGCTATGTCATCGAGAACTCCCACAAGGTTCCCGTGCTGGTGGAGTTCATGGGTATATGGTCCGAGCCCTGCGTTGTGATGGCGGATATTCTCGCTGACCTGGCGAAGGAGTTTGCCGGGCAATTTGTGTTTGCGAAGGTGGATATTGATGAGCAGCCGGGTCTGCGGGATCAGTACAACATCGAGAACGTACCCACCCTGGTGGTGTTCAGGGGCGGCGAGGTTGTGCTGAACCAGGCGGGGCAGATGCAGGAAGACGAATTGCGGGTCGTGCTGCGAGGGTTGGGGGTTTTCCGTGAGTCTGACGAAATGCGGGCCCAGGCCCGCGAGAAGCACATGGCCGGGGATACGCCGGGCGCTATTGTGCTGTTGACCGAGGCGATCCGCAAGGATCCGGGCAATACCCGGGTGGCTATGGATATGGTCCAGATCTTTATTGACATGGGCGAGCTGCAGCAGGCGAGGCAGCTGTTCAACAAGCTCCCGGACGCGGACAGGGAGACAACCATGGGCCGTTCTCTCACCGGTCAGCTGGCTTTTGCAGATCTTGCGGCCACCACCGCGGGTATCGATGCGCTGCAGGAAAGACTGGTGCAGGACGCCGCGGATCATGCCGCCCGCTTCGACCTGGCTGTATGCCTCGTCAGTCAGCATGACTACGACGGGGCTATGGATCACCTGTTTGCGGTGATGGAATCCGAACCCGAATTCCGCGATGGTGCGGCGAGGGAGATGATCGCCACTCTCGCGAACATGCTGTCAGCCAATGCGCCCGAGCGGGCGCAGGCCTATCGGCGGCGGTTGGCGAGTTTGCTTAACGAATAGGTTAAAAGGGGTCAGACCCCTTTACCCCTGGCACTCCGCTGGGGTGTCATATTAGGTGTCATCATGGCGGGGGGATGGTACATGACTGGCATGCCCGGTAAGTCCTGGTCGGCCCCGGTGCCGCCCCTGTCCGGTTAGGGGTCAGAGAGCAAGTTTCGCTAATATCAGAAACAATTGCCTCTCTGACCTTTCTTGCTCTTACAGGCAGTTAGAACAGGCCATGGAGCAGGTTGATTTTGCCCTGGTTGATAACGTTCAGTTTAGCGAATCGAACGCTGAAAATACGCTATTCGCCAGGAAGCTATAACAATAACAGCCAGATTAAAAAGCGGATGGAGGGATTTAAAAATAATCCCCCGTACCCTTTTTTGTGTAGGAGCGCCGCCCTTCGGCGCGATGGGTTGGGCTGCTATGCCCTTCAGGGCACCTTTATTCCTGATCCGCCGCCATCCCGCTATCAGTGACGCACAACAGGTTGGCGATGCCGAGCAGTGACACGATGCTGTCGACGTTCTCCAGTTCGCGATCGGGATGGAAGGCCAGCACTGCATTGTCGCAAATCTCGATGTAGATGCCTGGATAGTTCTCCAGCACGACCAGCAGCTGCTTGATCAAGTCCTCCGGGACGACAGCCTGTGGGCGCCGGTGCCAGCGGTGTTCGCGACTGGCGGCGGCGAGTGCGGGTGTGTCGATCTCTTCGAACCCGACCAGGTAGCGTTGCAGGTAATGGCCGGGGGTCACCACCAGGTCAGGCAACTCCACCCCTTCGTCCTGCGGCCTCTCACCCACAGACAGCCAGTACAGGCCTGACCAGGTACCTGTACGCGCG
>JBHPFC010000169.1:0-2053 GCA_042576405.1 Pseudomonadota bacterium
CCCCGGGCCCCAAGCCTCAACGACTGTTGTTTTACGCCTTCGGAACTTATACTAGAGGAATATTACAACCCGAATCCCGTCTTAAACCTACAGAGAGCAACTTCGGTAATGAGCGTGATAGCAAATCTGTGCAAACATCAGCAGTTTAAACGGACGCTTGCGGAATACAGGAGCAACCTGTATCGCATCGCCTATTCATGGTGCCACAACCCGGCATTGGCCGACGACCTGGTACAGGAAACGATGGCGAAAGCACTGAAAAACAGTAATCAGCTGCGTGACCCGAAGACACTCAAGGCCTGGCTATACCGGATTCTTAGTAACTGCTGGCGTGATCATTTCCGCCGCAGTCGCGACACCGTGGATATCGACGATGTGGTATTGGTGGAGCATGACACCCCGGACGTACGACATGACCGTCAACAGGTCATCCAAAGGGTACGCGCCGCCATAACCCTGCTGCCCATGGGACAGCGTCAGGTTATTACCCTGGTCGACCTTGAGGGCTGCTCTTACATTGAAGTAGCACAAATTCTGGAAATACCGATTGGCACCGTGATGAGCCGTCTTTCACGCGCCAGAAAGGCACTGAAAGAACGTTTACTGGAAGCCGAAGTACATGGCGATTCAAATGTTTGCCAATTAAGGACAGCAACATGAGTACCAACCACATCTCCGATGACCGTCTCAACGCCTTTGTGGACGACCAACTGGACGCGTCGGAAAAAAGTGAAATTTTTGAAGCTATGGACACCGACAGCAGCATCAGCCAGCGCGCTTGCGAACTGCGCCAGCTGGGTGAACTGGTGCGCCATGCCTACGACCGTCCGCCGCAAAGCGAACGCCTGCGTAAGCAAAAAGCCCGTAGCATTCACCCGTTTGGCCGCGCTGCCGCTGCTACGCTGCTGGTCGGACTGGGTGCGACTCTGGGCTGGATTGGCCATCAGCAACCGGATGCCACCACACCTATGCAGTCCGGCAACATGAATGCCATGTTCCTGAGCGACGATGACCGCGCATTCCATAGCGGCGACCTGAGTACCGTTACCAATGAGAATCAGCTGAAACGCGTTATCGTGCACCTTAATACTTCCAACGAAGCCAAGTTTGAGAAAGCGCTGGCCACCGCGGAGCAACTGCTCAGCACCTATGCCGACGAAAGCCACGGCGCAGAAATTGAACTCGTCGCCAATGCCAGTGCCGTGAAAATGCTGCGTAGCGGTCACACACCATACGCCCAACGCATACGCGCCTTGCAGGAAAAGTACTTCAATCTTACTTTCCTGGCCTGCAAGGATGCCATGGACCATGTCCGCGAAATGGAAAACCTGGACGGCGCTCTGGAGATGCTACCCGATGTTGAAGTGACGCCATCGGCGCTGGAGCATATCCTTAACCGCATGAATGAAGGTTGGGTTTACCTGAACGTATAACTTAAATTAAATAAAAAAAAGCCCGCCGAATGGCGGGCTTTTTTGTTGCCTTAACAGGCCAACTTATTACATCATGCCACCCATGTCAGGCATACCGCCACCGCCCGGCATCGCCGGTTCGTCTCTCGGCAGTTCTGCCACCATGGCTTCCGTAGTGATGATCAGGCCGGCAACAGATGCTGCATTCTGCAGCGCACTGCGAGTGACCTTGGTGGGATCCAGGATACCCATTTCCAGCATATCACCGTACTCACCAGTTGCAGCGTTATAACCGAACACGCCTTTACCTTCTGCAACCTTGTTGAGAACAGATCTGACGTAGCGGCTCTTCCATGGCGCGAAGGGCAATGGCGATACCCATGTTCTGGTCGTGATTATCGCCTTTCATAGCGGCCATTTTGGCACAGCAGCGCAGCAGAGCCACGCCGCCACCCGGAACCACACCTTCTTCCACAGCAGCGCGGGTAGCGTGCAGGGCGTCTTCTACGCGGGCTTTCTTTTCCTTCATTTCGACTTCGGTAGCTGCACCGACCTTAATGACGGCGACACCGCCAGCCAGCTTGGCAACACGTTCCTGCAGCTTTTCCTTGTCGTAATCAGAAGTGGCTTCTTCAATCTGG
>JBHPFC010000170.1:0-2021 GCA_042576405.1 Pseudomonadota bacterium
CCAATCGTTCCCACATTGACATGCGGCTTCGTACGTTCAAATTTTTCCTTGGACATCGGACGGTTCTCCCCGTGGTAGTCGCCAAGCTATGTTTACACTATATATAACGCTATATCTGGAGCTCATAACCGGATTTGAACCGGTGACCTCTTCCTTACCAAGGAAGTGCTCTACCGACTGAGCTATATGAGCCAATTCCACCTTGGAGCGGGTGATGGGGATCGAACCCACATAATCAGCTTGGAAGGCTGAGGTTCTACCATTGAACTACACCCGCGCTTCAAATCTAATACCTGGTGGAGGGGGGAGGATTTGAACCTCCGAAGGCTGAGCCGTCAGATTTACAGTCTGATCCCTTTGACCACTCGGGAACCCCTCCAAAACGCAAGCCGCGTATTTTGATCTGAGCGCGCGCCGCTGTCAACCGCAGAAAACGCGGTTTTCTTAATAAAACTGTTACCTTGTGACTATCGGATTAGATTCCGCAGTCACCGAAGGGGTGATAAGATAGCGCCGCCCGTAATCATCAGCCGCAGGAGCCCCTGCGCCCTGTTGCCGACCCGGGTTACAGTATCCATAACAAGCTCGGGGATTTTAATGAAAGTAACTATATATGGATCCGGCTATGTCGGTCTGGTAACCGGCGCCTGCCTTGCGCAAGTAGGTAACGACGTACTCTGTGTTGATATCGACCCCAACAAAATAGAAATGCTGAAGCGCGGCGAAAGCCCGATCTTCGAGCCCGGGCTGACCGATATGCTGAGAAGCAACCAGGAAGCCGGCCGGCTGAACTTTACCCTGGATCCCGCCGAGGTCAGGGTGAAGGCGGTGACGCCTCCTCAGTGAACTTGTTCCAGCCACCGGATTTTCCGGGTGCCATGTTCTGGCGGTCGTCGTAGAGTATTGCAACCATGTCGGCGACTGCGTTGGCAAAGTTCGCGTTTGGATTGGCGGCGCAATAGCCTTCCAGCCAGTCGAGCATGTCTGCCATGCTCTTGTCGCCGAGGATGTTGAAGGTGCTCGCACCGGCATTATTGACGGCGGTCAGGTAACCATTCAGCCAGCGGTGATACCAGCGTTCAGCAGTGCCTGCCTGGTCTCTTGCTACCAGGTAGGTGGCACAGTTGTCACCACCGACGCCAAACACCGCATATTGTTCATCCATGTCGCGTGCCAATGCGGTGGCGGGCAGCTGGGACAGGCAGTACAAAAGCAAAAAAACTCCGGTCCTTTTCATGTATGCAGTTGCTCCCTGGGTTGTGGTCCGCATGCGGGTTGTCGGTTAGGCCATGTTCAGGCTTGAATTATTCAGCGTTTTAGCAGCCGTAGCCAGCGCCAGAGGTTCAACAGGCTCGCCAGTGATCCAGCGACATAGGTCAGGGCTGCTGCCGTTAAAATCTGCCGTGCATTGCGTAGATCATCGGGTGACAGGTAATCCCCGGCTTCCAGTAATGGTAGCGCACGCCTGAAACTGGCGTCCCATTCGACAGGGTCAAGGCCCAGGTGCAGGAGATGCTCGATCAGCGTGGCACACCCATCGAGTTCGACGTTGTCTCCAACCCCGAGTTTCTTAAGGAGGGCGCGGCAATTGATGACTTCATGCGCCCGGACCGCGTGGTGATTGGCACTGATAACCCGCGCACTACAGAACTGCTGCGCGCACTCTACACGCCGTTTAATCGCAATCACGAGCGCATACTGGACATGGACATTCGTTCAGCGGAACTCACCAAATACGCCGCCAACTCGCTGTTGGCCACCAAGATCAGCTTCATGAACGAGCTATCCAACATCGCCGAAAAGCTGGGCGCGGATATCGAACAGGTACGCATTGGCATCGGTTCGGACCCGCGCATCGGCTACCAGTTCATCTACCCTGGTGCCGGCTACGGCGGTTCCTGCTTTCCAAAAGACGTGCGCGCGCTTGAGCGCACCGCACTGCAAAATGATTACACACCGGAACTGCTGCACGCTGTAGAAGCCGTGAATTTCCGCCAGAAGCGCCGCCTGTTCGAAAAAAT